>WHUC01000122.1 GCA_009377435.1 Acidimicrobiia bacterium | reverse complement strand
CGGCGTGGGAGGTGTACGACGGTGGGGGCTGGGGCGCCTTCACCTGCGCCGGCTGAAGCTGAACATCGCCCAACCCCCCGTCGAATGTGCAGCAAGACCTAATGAGAACGACCCACCACACACTCGACCGGTGGGGTGGTTGACACCTATCTGAAGTTTCGCGCCCGGGGGGCAACCAACTCCACCCTTCTGAAAGTGCGGGCGATGAGGTTGACCACCCCGTCCTGACGTTCCACCTTCCCGCCGATTATCAGCGCCGCAGATCGACGCGCCACCAATCGATTCTCGCTCCACACATCGGAAAAGACGATCACGTTGAGCATCCCCGTCTCATCCTCGATGTTGACGAAGACCACTCCTCGTGCCGTTTCCGGTCGTTGTCGGTGGGTGATCACACCACCGACCTCGACGACCCGACGACTACCTCCTGCGGCCTCCGCCACGGTGACGACCCCTTCGGTTGTGAGACGATCCCTCACAAAGACCATTGGATGGGTGATGGAGATCCCGGTGGTGAACAGATCGGCGTGATGACGCTCCATGTCGGTCATCTCGGAGAGGGCGGGTGACTCCACCCCGGTTCCGAGGGCAAGACGATCCGGATCGATCTCGGCAAGGGCACCGGCGGCCCATATGGCTGCGCGTCTGCTCACCCCGGGCATCGCCCCCGCCGTCGCCAAGGCCTGGAGCGACCGTCGCGACAACCCGGTCCTGTGGGCCAGGTCCTCACCGGTGGGAAACTCCCCACCGAGGGCGCGGGCGGTCTCGATCCTCCCGATCTCGGCGCTGCCCAGACCCTTGACATACCGAAGACCGAGTCGCACCGCCACACCGTCACGGATGGGGTCATCGACATGGCCCCTCCCCCGCCGCCAGTGACGTCCCCGGTAGGAGACGGTGTCCCCGGGGTCGATGTCGACGATCTCGGGGGTGCAGTCGTGATCGGAGTGGTTGACATGGGGCCCCCGGACGATCACACCATGACGTTGCGCATCCTGGACGAGACTGTTCGGGCTGTAGAAACCCATGGGTTGGGCATTGAGCAGCCCGATGAGGAACTCGGCCGGGTAGTGGAATCTGAGCCACGCCGACATGTAGACGATGTAGGCGAAGCTCACCGAATGGCTCTCCGGGAAGCCGAATGAGGCGAACCCCTGAAGCTTCTCCCAGATCTTATCGGCGGCCCCATCGTGGATCCCCTTGGACGCCATGCCCGCATACACCTCGTCACGGAGACGAGCCATCGCCTCCGTCGACCTCTTGTGGGTCATCGCCTGACGGAGTCGATCGGATTGCCCGGGGGTGAACCCGGCACAGACCCGGGCCAGCTCCATGAGCTGCTCCTGGAAGATGGGGACCCCGAGGGTCTTGGCGAGAATCGGTTCGGTCGACGGATGGGGGTAACGGATGGACTCCTTCCCGCTCCTCCGACGCAGATAGGGGTGGACCGACTGGCCCTGGATGGGTCCGGGACGGATGAGGGCGACCTCGACCGCCAGGTCGTAGAAGGTCTTCGGCCGGAGCCGGGGAAGGGTCGCCATCTGGGCCCGTGACTCCACCTGGAAGAGACCAACGGTGTCGGCATCGGTGAGCATCTCGTAGATGATCGGCTCCTGGGGGATGGTGGCCAGATCGACGACCACGCCGTGGGTCTCCTCGATGCTGTCCACCGCCAGATGCAGCGCCTCCAACATCCCCAGACCGAGGAGATCGAACTTGACCATCCCGATGGCGGCGCAGTCATCCTTGTCCCATTGGAGGATGGTCCTGCCCTCCATCCGGCCCCATTCCAACGGACCCACCAACCACAGGGGGTGATCGGCGATGACCACCCCACCGGAGTGGATCCCAAGATGACGGGGAAACCCGTCGAGGCGATTACATATCTCGTACACCAGCTCGGCGGTAAGCCCCTCGGGGAGGGGCGCCTCCAGACGGAGATCGGTGACATCCCAGGTGTCGACGTAACGGCTCAGCCCGTCCACCTGGGCCTGGGTGAACCCGAACGTCTTGGCGACGTCACGCAGAACGGAGCGGGCCCGATAGGTGATCACATTGGCGACCATCGCAGCCCGCCCCCTCCCGTAGGCCCGATAGCAGTACTGGATGACCTCCTCACGTCGTTCCGCTTCGAGATCGAGGTCGATATCGGGGGCCCGGCCCCGCTCCTCGGAGAGGAACCGCTCGAAGGGGAGACCCAGCCGGATGGGGTCGACACGGGTCAGACCGAGACATCGGCATACCGCCGAATCGGCCCCCGAGCCCCGGATCTGACACATGATTCCCCGGGAGCGGGCGAACCCGACCAGGTCATGGACGACCAGAAAGTAGCCGGGGAAGTCGAGCCGACCGATCACATCGAGCTCGTGCTCGAGACGGGTCCGGGCCACGGGATCGATCCCGTCCTCGCCGTCGCCGGGATATATCTCGGCGGCGCCCTTCCAGGTGAGGTTGCGAAGATTGGTCATCTCATCCTCCTCACCCCCCTCGAAACCGGGAAGCCCGGGAGCGACCAAACCGAGATCGAACGCAAGATGTTCGGCTATCCCCACGGTGCGATCGACCACACCCCGATATCTCCGGAACCGTCGATGCATCTCGGCGGGGTCACGTAGGTACCGCTGGTCGGTGGCGGGTCGGAAGGCGTCGGCGCCGGTCAGATCCCGTCGACCACCGATGGCGGCGAGGACCTCGGCGAGGATGGCGTCGGATGGCGTGGTGTGATGGACCTGGTTGGTGGCGACGACATCGATATCGAGACGCTGTGACACCTCCCAGACGATGTCGTTGCGGGGGTCGTCCTCCGGTAGGTCGTGGTCCCAGATCTCGAGGAGGAACCGCCCACCGAACCACTCCCGGAGACGGGCGGCGTGACGTATCGCCTCCTCCAGATCACCCCGCAGGGCGGCGGCGGGAACGGCACCCCGTCGACATCCGGAGAGTGCCCACACATCGGAGTGGGCAGCCGCGGCTATAACGTCGCCGACGACATGGACCGGTGCGTCCTTCTCCCCCCGGAGCTGGCCCCGGGTGACCAACCGGCTCAGGGTGTGATAGCCGTCGGTCGATCCGGCGAGGAGGACGAGATGCTCGTCCACTATCACGTCGAGTGGTTTGGTCCCGTGGGGGTGCCGACTTCTCCCCCTGCCCTCGGGATTTATGGAACCGCGGTGACGATCCCACTCCTCGGCACCACCGATGGGGTCGTCATCCCCTTCCCCGGCCACCACACCCAGCTCCACCCCGTAGATGACGGGAAGCCCCACCTCCCGCGCCCGACTCCAGAAACGGACGGTTCCGTAGAACCCGTCATGGTCGGTGAGCGCCAAACCCCGATACCCCAGCTCATGGGCCCGCTCCACCAACTCGGCGGGATGGGAAGCCCCATCGAGGAACGAGAAATTGGAGTGACAATGCAACTCGGCATAACCGGGAACCATGACCCGATCATATCGAACATATGTTCGGTAGGTGAGGTGGCGGCCCCCCACTCCGTGGGGGACAACATCTCGAGGGGGGACAGGAGAGTCCTATTATTCCCTCATGTCGAGAATCACCAAGACCATCAGACTCTCGGGGAGTTCGCCCGACTCGCTGGAGGATGCGGTTCAGGTCGTGATTGCCCGTGCCGCCATCACTATCGCCGACATCACCCATTGGACGTTGGTCCGTGCCGGTGGAAAGGTGGACAACTCGGGTGCTCCCACCGATTTCGAGGTGACCCTCGACATCACCTTCATCGTCAAGGAATCGGTGGATCACGGGTGAGCCTCCCGTCGGTTCCACCGGCCCCACGGTCGCTGGGGAACGGCATCCATACCATCCCCGCCCCCCTCCCCTACCGGAAACCGCCCTGGGTCAACTGCTATGTGATCGAGACCGCCGACGGTCTGATCCTCATCGACTGCGGGGCTGACTGGGAGAACGGCTGGGGAGCACTCCTCGGCGGTATCGACAGCATCGGTCGGGGTGACCGACCGGTCACCGATCTCATCGTCACCCATCTCCATCCCGACCACGTCGGGATGGCACCGCGGGTGGTGGCCCACTGGGAATGTCGTTTCGTCATGCACCACATCGCCCTGAAGACGATCCCCCGGTACAACGACAGCGCCGCGACCGAGGCCTGGATGGCCGGGTTCGCCCAACGACACGGTGTCCCCCGCGACCTCCTGTCGACTGTGACATCGATGGGACCCCGCCCCGACTTCATGCCACTGCTCTCCGAACCCGATGTCGTGCTCGGCGAGGGCGACACCGTCGAACTCGGCGAGGACCGTCACCTCCGTGTCCTCCACACCCCGGGTCACGACCCGGCCCACATCTGCCTACGGGACTCGCGTACCGGCATCCTATTCTCGGGCGATCATGTGCTTCCCCGTATCTCCCCCGTGGTCATGTACGCCGACGAGTTCCCCAACGTGCTCGATGACTACATGCGATCCCTGGACCGGATCACGGATCTCGGCATCGAGCTTACCTATCCCGCCCACGGCGAGATCATCGACCGGGGCGACCTGAGAGCCCGTCAGATACTGCTCCATCATCGCCGGAGGCTCCGGGAGGTGACCGAACGGGTCGAGCTAGCCGATGTCACGGCGTGGAACCTGGTCGGCGACCTCTTCCGACCCCACCTGTCACCCCTCGACCAACGTCTCGCCCTCCTCGAGACCGTCGCCCACCTCGATCATCTCGCCATCGCCGGCCGTCTCGTCGACCTCGACCGCGACGGGGTGGTCTGGTACCGGTCATCCGGCTAGGAGGCGGGGAGCCCGGTTGCCGGTGACAATAGACTGCAGTCGTGGTGTGTCCTCCGAGAGGAAAAGATCGTGGCGACGTGCTCGCAGTCGGTGCCAACAGAGGTGGACATCGCCACCGCGGGTCCCGCCAGACCCACGGCCGTGCCAAACCCGCCGCCATGGTGGCTGTTCATCTGGTCGGCCCTGCGACTCGACCTCACCGGGGTGGCCTTCGCCGCCGTGTTCTTCGCATTGTCTGTAACGCCGTCGTTGTTGCCCCGCGATTGGTTGTTTCAGGGTCTGGTGACCGGAATAAGCTCGACGGTCGGGTACGGCTTCGGGACGGCCGTGAGCTGGTTAGCTCGCACCCAGTTCCTCCTCCGCACCAACGTCCCCACACCGCCACCTCCGGTGTTGGCAGGTCTCAAGATATTCGTGGTGGTGGCGGCGGCTGTGACCTGCATCGTGATGCTTTTCCTGGCCGCGGGCTGGCAGAGGGAACTGGCGGAATTGATGGGGACGGACCAGACGACCACCTCCGCATACCTGCGAACGGGTGGCCTCAGTCTTCTCATCGCGGCCATCATCGTCGGTGTCGCCCGCACCCTGCGGGTGTGGGGGCGGTGGACTGCCAACCAAATCAACCGATGGGTCAGGCTTCCCGATTCCCTCGCAACTATCTTGGGTGGGGTGCTGGTGGCGGTGTTGATCGTCACCCTGGTGAACGGTGTCCTAATCCGGGGCATCTTCGCCGCGTCCAACCTGGCGTTCAGTGTGAGAAACGAAGCGAACAAGCCGGGGGTAACCCAGCCATCGGCGCCACAGCGATCCGGGAGCCCTGCCTCCCTGGCATCGTGGGACAGCCTGGGAAGACAGGGGAGGGCTTTTGCCGGGGGTGGGTTGTCGGCCGCCGGTCTCGAAAGGGTGATGGGTGCCGCGGCATCGGAGCCGATCCGGGTTTACGTAGGTCTCGATTCGGCGACAACGCCGGAAGCGCAGGCCGATCTGGCCGTGGCCGAGCTGGAACGCACCGGCGCCTTCGATCGGTCGGTGCTCATCGTCGTAACCACCACCGGCACCGGCTGGGTGAACGAGACTGCGGCCCAGGCTATCGAGGTCATGTACGGCGGCGACTCCGCGATCGTGGCGACCCAATACTCCTTTCTCCCCAGTGCGCTGTCGTTTCTCGCTGACCGCGCAAAGGCAGTCGAGGCAGGACAGCTGCTCTTCGAGCAGGTGCATGACGCCTGGACGCAACGCCCGCCGAGCTCCCGACCGGTGCTACTCGTTTACGGAGAGAGCCTGGGCTCCCAGGGGTCGGAGGCGGCCTTCGATGGCCTTGCCGACATCCGGGGGAAGGTTGACGGCGCACTCTGGGTGGGTCCACCCCATTCCAATAGTTTGGCGGAGCAGATCATCCGGGGACGGGATCCGGGGAGTCTGGCGCTCGCACCCCGCTATGCCGATGGCCTCATCGTGCGATTCGCCTCCGACCGCCGAGATCTGGCCGCCGTCGACGATGGCAGCTGGCTCCAACCGCGAATCGTCTACCTGAGGCACCCGTCCGACCCCGTTGTTTG
>WHUC01000121.1:4724-6332 GCA_009377435.1 Acidimicrobiia bacterium | reverse complement strand
GGGGGTGAGGTCGGGGAAGCGGTCGAACTCGGGGTCGTAGACGTCGTGGTCGGTCTCCGCCCAGTTGTCGATGAACGCCCCCCGCAAACCGGCCACGGCCGGACCTGTGACCCGGAAGTGGGTGTCCCGCCACTCGTCCTCGGTGCGGGCGTCACCCGACCAGGGATCGGCGATTCCTACACCTCCGGTAAATCCGATCGTCTCGTCGCAGATCATGACCTTGCGATGGGTCCGATTGTTCGCCTGGCCAGGTCTCCCCCTGCGAACGGGTCGGAACCAGCGGACGATGACGTGGTTCTTCTCCATCTCTTCTACGAGTTCGTCGTCGATCTTGAAACAGCCCACCGCGTCGAGGAGGACACGTACCCTGAGACCATCCCGGGCCTTGGCCGAGAGGGCGTCGGCGAACCTCTGGCCGATATCACCGCTCCAGTAGATGTAGGTGAGCAGGTCAACGGTATATTCGGCGGATCCGATGGCCGAGAGCATCGATTCGAATATCTCATCCCCGTTGCGGAGGATATCGATCTTGTTTCCGTCGGTGGCAGGGATGCCCAACAGACCCTCCAGGGGACCACGGAACGGGGTTGAATCACTCATCGCCACCTCAGGCTACCCGGCGGGGGCGGCGCCCATGAACCCAGAGCGCCGTCGTTATGTCTATGGCCTCCTAGCATGCCATTCTGGACTTGATGACCGAGATCTATGTCGACCACGCCGCCACCACACCTCCTCGCCCCGAGGTAGTGGCCGCGATGGCGCCCTACCGAGAGGAGATCTTCGGCAACCCGACGGGACAACACACCGCGGCGCGCCGGGCCAAGAACGCCCTCGAGGAGGCGCGGGAGCGGGTGGCGTCGAACGTGGGCACCGTACCCGGCAACGTGGTGTTCACCTCGGGTGGGACCGAGTCGGACAATCTCGCCGTTCTGGGACGCGCCCTCGCCACCGACGGAAGAGGGGGCGTGGTGGTGTCCGCCGTGGAGCATGAGGCCGTCCTCGAGGCGGCGGCCCTCTGCGGTCGTCTCGGCTCGGAGATAACGATCGTGGGTGTCGATGAGGACGGTATGGTCGACCCCGATCGGGTGGCGGCGGCGGTCACCGCAGACACCGCGGTGGTGTCGGTGATGGCGGCGAACAACGAGACCGGGGTGGTACAAGCCGTCCCCGAGATCGCATCCGCGGTACACGCGGTGGATCCGGGGGTTACCTTCCACACCGACGCCGTCCAATGGGCGGTGTCGCGGCCCCTGCCTATCGACGGAGTGGATCTTCTCACCGCGTGTGGCCACAAATTGGGAGGGCCACGAGGTGTCGGGGTCCTCATCGTGGGCGATGGGGTAGCCCTGACACCGACGGTCGTCGGTGGGGGACAGGAGCTGGGCCGTCGTTCCGGAACTCCCGATGTCGCCGGTGCGGTCGGCATGGCCACGGCGTTGGAGCTCACCCGGGACGATCGCGAGCGTTTCGTGTCGGTCGTCGGGGAGGCACGGAAACGCTTCGAGGAGACGGTGACCTCGGCGGCGCCCGATATCGCCATCACCGGCGCTGGGGTGGATCGTCTCGTGCAGCACAGCCACATGTCGGTGCCCGATGTCCGCAACGAGA
>WHUC01000121.1:0-4246 GCA_009377435.1 Acidimicrobiia bacterium | reverse complement strand
GTCATGTACGGGCTCTTTGGCGGTTTTGTCATCGTTGCCTTCCGCAGTGGGGGAGTGGTCCGGTCGTGCGGATGTGTCGGGCGCGCCGACACCCCACCCACCCCCCTTCATCTCCTCCTCGACGTCCTGGGTGTTACTGCCGGTGTGGCGGCGGCCTTCGCCGGAGATGTCACCTGGGTGGGGGGACCGCCGACGGAGACCGTTCTCGTCATCGGCGCCATCGCCATCGCCACCTGGTTGGGCTACGCCATCGTCGCCACCCCGATGCGATGGGACAGGGTCCGATGACTCTCGTCGACCGGTTCAGCCGGGCTGCCGCACGAGGTGTCAGCCGCAGAGGCTTCATGACCCGTCTCGGACTGGGTGTCACGGCGCTGGTGGTGAGCCCGCGCGATTTCGTCCTCCGACCGGTCACGGCCTATGAGGCGATCTGCGGTCCGGCGTCCTCCTGCAACGACGGGTACACCGTGTTCTGCTGCACCATCAACCGGGGCCTCAACCGCTGCCCACCCGGGCACTTCGTCGGTGGGTGGTGGAAGGCCGACAACTCGGTGTTCTGCTGTGACGACTCGGGTGCCCCATCGGCCCGGTATTACATCGACTGCCACTCGCGATGCACCCCCGGTGGCGATTGCACATTCGGATTCTGCAATGATGGCGATTACGGGTGTAGCTGTCGCTGCCATGACGGCGACACCTGTGACCAACGTCTCGTGTGCTGCAACAAGTTCCGCTACGGCCAGTGCAACACCGACATCGACTGCTCGGGACCGGTGACCTGCCGGGTTGTCACTTGTATACCGCCATACCGCAACATCGACAGTTGCGGGACTTCGCTCCGCAGCGACAACTACACCGCCAACCAGTCGGCGCCTTGTCTTGAAGGAGCCTGCACATGACACCCACGGTCACCGTCGTTCTCGTCATCCTGGGGATCGCCGTGGTCTTCCTCGGTATGTTGGTGATCGGGATGCTGCGGTCCCACGCCCAGATCCTCTCCACCCTCTCCGAGATCGGCTACGACGTCGAACACGGTGGAACCCCGACCCAACCCACAAGAAGGGGCCAACGAACCGAGCACAACCACACCACCGCATCGACGATCGAGGGAGTGCGCGGTCTGACCCCCGACGGGGAGTCGGTGGCCCTGCCCCTCACCGGGTCGCGTGGTCTCGGCCTCCTCGCCTTCCTATCCGGGAGCTGCTCGTCGTGTTCTGTCTTCTGGTCGGGTCTCGACCGCCCCGACAACGTCCTCGGCGTAGAGGGCCTCCGTCCCATCGTGGTCACCCTCGGACCCGACGAGGAGAGCCCGACACGCATCGCCTCGCGGGCCTCGGGTCGGGTTCCCGTGGTCATGTCGACCGAGGCATGGGATGAGCTCGGCGTGCCTGGCGCCCCCCATTTCGCCCTCGTCGACATGAGGACGGGGTCGATTCTTGGTGAGGGGACATCGAATTCGGTCGAGGGGCTTTCGGACTTCGTACGGGATTCCCTCGACGATCTCGCCTGGAGCCAACGAGTCAACCGCCCGAGATCCGACATCGGTCGCGAGAATCGGGTCGACCGTGAGTTGCTCGATGCCGGCATCCATCCCGGTGATGAGCGCTTGCGCCACACACCGGGCAGTCTCGAGGACCCCACCCCATCCGAAGGAGAGTCGTGATGTTCGCCTTTGTCGTTGCAATCGCCGTTTTCGCCATTGGTGTGCGGGCCTCGTGGTCTTCACCGTGTGGGGAGTCGATGATCACCACCGTCCACCCCCTCGCCGAGGGCGCCCGGGGGCGGCGCTGGGTGGCAACCGCCGTCTGGTTCGTGGTGGCCACCCTCGTCACCTCGACGCTCCTCGGGGCCACCCTGTCGTGGTTGGGCTCGATGATGTCGGTCGGTGTCGGCGGGGCCGTGCTCGTCTCCCTCATCCTCGTGATCGCCGCTGCCGTCGATCTGGGCGGGTGGCGCCCACCATCGACGACACGCCAGCTCAACGAGAACTGGCTCACCAGCTACCGGGGATGGGTGATCGGTGCCGGGTATGGCGCCCAGTTGGGCAGTGGGTTCGCCACGGTGGTGCCATCGTGGACGGGTTACGCCCTCATTCCGGTGCTCGTCCTCGCCGGTGATCCCGTTACCGGTGCGTTGTTGGGGCTTGTGTTCGGTCTCGGTCGGGTGGCGGCGGTTGCTCCGGCCGGAGTGATCAGGGATCGTTCTTCGTTGGCACGGATCCCCGACCGTTGGGTCGCCGCCGAGCCCCTCGCGGCGGGGGTCACTTCGGTCGCGATCGTCGTCGCCGGGCTCTCCGGTCTGTCGGCGACACTGACGTCCGCGCTCTCCCTCGTCCCGGTCGCTGCAGCCGCGACCGGCGTCATTGTGGCGGTTCTGTTGGCACGACGTTCCATGATGCGCCGCTACTCGGCGGGTTCCTGGTGAAGGTCGAGCTCATGGGTGTGGCCGTTGCCACCCCGGTCGGATGGGAGGTGCGGGTGAAGCGTGTGGCGGGCGAGGTCTCCGAGGCGCGCAGCCTCGCCGTAACCCATGCCGCCACAGTGCCCCTCCCCGCCGAGCGGGGGGACTTCGGTAGCGGAGTCGTCGAGAATCTCGGCTCCGACGATATCTTCGTCGCCCTCCTCGAGTACGGCGAGGAGGTGGTGGGGTCGAATCTTTTCGCTCCCGGCGAGTTTCCCCCCGAGATCAAGCCCGCCGACTTCGACACCGCCCGCCTGCGGGTCTCCCTCTCGGACCAGGCCGGCCTCCAGAGGTTCTTCACCCTCGGTGACCGCGCCTTCTGCCTCTATGTCGTGATCGGCGACTATCGCAACCGGGGTCGGCTGATACACCGGGTCCGGGAGCTCCTCGAAGCCATCGAGATCGGAATCCGGGACGAATGACCCGTCTGATGTTGACCCTTCTCGCCCTTCTTGTCGCCATGCCGGCATCGGCCGACACGATCACCTACCTGGAGCGCGGCGACGACGGGATGTTCCGACCGGTGGTGGTCACGGACGGTGCGAAGACCGTCATCGACCGTGGGGCGATCAGCGGACCCGCACTTTCCAATGACGGCACCCGGATAGCATTCACCCTCGACGACCCGTCTCTGGGGAGTTACCCACTGGCCATCAGTGGGCTGGGCGGGGGCAACTTCCGCGAGATAAGCGAAGGCGCCTGGGGTGAACTAGATCCGTCGTGGTCACCCGATGACAGCCATCTTGCCGTGTCCTGGTACCCAACGGTTGTCGTCGACGACACCATGTTGGGGGTGGTCGACGTCGAGACGGGCGAGATCCGCTCCATCACCGGCACCGAGGGTGCGCTCCGACCGGCCTGGTCGCCCTCGGGGGAGTGGTTGGCGTACGAGACCACCGAGGGGGTCTCGGTGATACGCCCCGACGGGACGGGTCGGAGGATGATCGCCGCCGATGGCCGTGACCCGACCTGGGGACCGGCGCCGGACGAGATCACATTCATCCTCGGATCCACCGTGCATAGGACCACCCTGCTGGGCGAACCCCCGTCAAGGCTGCTCACGGTAACCGGACAGGTGGAGTCGGCCACCTGCCGACCCGTCGGATGCAGCGTCCTCGCCTACTCGGGTCTGGGCTACGACGGTCGTCATGACGCCACGGCATGGTTCATCCCCGCTTCGGGTAGGCCCGGAATAAGGGCCCGTCTCGGTCGGGCCGTCGGGCTGGATGCCCGTGGTGACCCCGGCGCACTCGACTATTTCGTCGATGACCAGGACAGCATCCACCAGAGCGCCATCAACAGGGCGGCCCGCGCCGGGATCACGGTGGGATGCAACCCGCCTGAGAACACGATGTTCTGTCCCGAGGATGCGGTCACCCGTGGCGAGATGGCGGCGTTCCTGGTGCGCGCCCTGGATCTTCCCGGTGGACCCGACGCCGGTTTCACAGATACCACCGAGTCGGTTTTCGGGGCGGATATCAACGCCATCGCCACCGCCGGGATCACCTACGGGTGCAACCCACCCGACAACACCCTCTACTGCCCGGAGGCCGCGGTCAGCCGTGGACAGATGGCGGGCTTCCTGACCCGGGGTCTGGATCTCCCCCCCGGCGAGTCCGACCAGTTCACCGATGACGAAGGGTCGGTGTTCGTCGCCGACATCGACGCCCTCGCCAGCGCGGGGATAACAGTGGGATGCAACCCGCCCGACAACACCCATTTCTGTCCCGAGCGTCCCGTGGCCCGCGGCGAGATGGCAACGTTCCTCACCAGGGGTGTCCTCGAC
>WHUC01000006.1:29127-34563 GCA_009377435.1 Acidimicrobiia bacterium | reverse complement strand
AGCGTGTTGATGGCGTCGGTGTACATGAATCGGGCGATGAGGAATCGGAAGAGATTGGGCAGTGCGTATGCCCGTTTCCACGAAGCCATCGTCTCCGCGGCCACGGAGCGCAACGGTGGTGGTCGGCCCGGCAGGGGAGTAGTGGTCTCGGGGATAAGGAAGAAGGTGGGGAGGGCGAAGATCAGAAATCCGAGACCCAGGGCGACGAAGGTGGGGGCGAAGTCGAGTTCGAGGATGTCGAGGGTCACGGTGCCGATGGCGAGACCGATGAACGATCCCACGTAGCCGACCCCGACACCCAACCCGCTGACGGTGCCCCTTGTCGCCGGTGTGGAGACCGCCGGGAGGAGAGCGTCGTAGGCGACACCCCCCAAATTGACCGCGACCGTCGCCACACCGAGGGCGACCAGGGTCCACCATCGGGGACCGCTTCCCATGGTGAGGGTCGCCGCCACCGCCACCAGGGTGGAGACGACCAGGATGGGGACCCGTCTCCGTGTGTGGTCGGAGCGGGCGCCCAGCCACGGTGCCGAGACGATCACAACGACACCGGCCGACGCCAGTGCGGCCGAAAGCGCCCAGTCGGCGAGACCAACCGCTGTCAGCCATGTCGGAAAGTACAGACCGACCACACCCAGAGCGAAGATGGTGTTGGCGAGGTCGTAGAGGATCCACGATCTCGTGGCCCCGAGGGGTGGGCGGTGGGGCATCGTCTCCGAGCGGGCCACTCCTCCCCCGGAAGGCCTCCTAGAAGGTGACGGCGACAGAGATCAGCTCGTCGTGGCCGAGGAGACCGGCCGTGGCGTGCATCGCCCGCTGTGCCTCGGAGAGGGGAAACTGGTGGGATACCAGCTTGTCGATCCGAGGATCCTCCTCCAGTTGACGGCAGGCCCACTTGTAAGCGGAATTGGATGCGCCGACGGCACCGTTGATGGAGAGTTGCTTGGTGACGATCACGTCTGTGAAGAAGTGGAGGGCCCGGTTGCCCTTGGTCGAGGCGAGAACCACCCGCCCGCCACTACGCACCAGGTCGAGTGCGGTGAAGACCGCCTCGGGATCGTGCGACGTCACGTCGATGACGATGTCCGGTCGTGTCCCCAGGTCCTCGGCGACAGCCTGGGCTGGATCCTCCGTCTCGATGTCAACCGTCAGATCGGCGCCCAGATATCGCGCCATCGCAAGCCGGTCCTCGTCGTGGGAGAGACCAGTGATACCGACCCACGATGCACCTCCCGCCTTGGCGGCGAGAAGACAGGCCAGCCCCCGGGGCCCCGGACCCAGTATGAGGACACGGTCACCCGGTGTGAGTCGGGGGATCTCCACCGCCCATGTATGGCCGGAGGCGAGGGGATGGGCGAAGGTCGCCATCTCCGCAGAGACGTCGTCGGAGATCTCGTGGAGACGAGCCGCCGGATCGAGATAGAGGTACTCGGCGAGACCGCCCCACAGACCGGGGGGCACAACCGACGAGATGAGACCGTACGAGTTGAAGGGTTGACGTCGGCTACACGATGCCAGTCCGAGGTCGCATCCCTTGCACTTCCCACATCGGATGGATGGCTCCACCACCACCCGCGTACCGACCTCGAGATCGATCCCGGGATGGGGGACGGCTATCCGACCGACGACCTGACGGCCGGGTATGAGGGGATAGCGGATTTCGCTTAGGTCACCCCGCCAGGTCTGGACATCCGCTCCTGAGAGGGCGGTTGCCTCGGTTGCTAACCAGCCTCCCTCATCGATGTCCCGCGTCGGGATTCGTGTGGACGCGATCTGTCTGGGTTCGACGAGGACCATGGCGCGGGCACATGACGCCATATCCATTGCAGGCAGTGTAGAAGGTTCGCGGGGACCGCTGAACGCGCCGACGACGCAGGTTCCGATCCACTCGCGACGTCGGTCAGACGGGGGCTGTTTGCAGCAGATTCGCCAGTCTTTCCAGACCCCTGATGAGGTCGTCGTCGCCGAGGGCGTAGGAGAAACGGGCGTGACCGGGTGCGGCGAATGCCTCCCCGGGAACCAGGGCTATACCGGCCTCGTCGAGTATCCAACCGGTCAGATCGAGCGTCGTGTCGAAACGATCGCCGAGATGCGCCGACAGGTCGGCGAAGACGTAGAACGCGCCGTGAGGTTCGGTGAAGGCCACGCCGGGGATCTCGGCGAGCATCGACATCATGGTGCGGCGCCGGTTGTCGAAGGCGAGGCGCATCTCCTCAACCGAATCCCATGGCCCGTTGAGGGCGGCGATGGCAGCCCGCTGGGCGATGTTGTTCACGTTCGAGGTGAGGTGTGACTGCATCGACGCCGCCGCCGAGATCACATCCGCCGGACCCGTCATCCATCCGACCCGCCAGCCGGTCATGGCGTGGCTCTTGGAGACGCCGTTGACGATCACCCAGCGGTCCTCCAGCTCGGGTCCGACTATCGAGGTGAACCCGGCGTCGCCGTAGACGAGATGTTGGTATATCTCGTCTGTCAGCACCCAGATGCCCCGTTCTCCGGCCCAGTGTCGAATGGCCGCGGTCTCGTCGGCGGTGTAGACGACCCCCGTCGGGTTGGAGGGTGACACGAATAGCAGCAGCTTGGTGGCGTCGGTTGTGTGCTCGTCGAGTTGAGCCGGGGTTATCTTGTACCCACCGGTTGCGTCGGTGGGCACGGTCACCGGTATCGCCCCGGTCAGGGATACCGCCTCGGGGTAGGTCACCCAGTAGGGGGCCGGTATCAGAACCTCGTCGGGGGGGCCGACCAGTGCCGCCAAGGTCTGGAAGACGGCCTGTTTGGCACCATTCGTGATCAACACCCGATCGGGCGCGACATCGACTCCGGAGAAACGCTGGGTGGCGGCGACGACCGCCTCTCTCAGTTCGGCGAGGCCGACGTTGGCCGAGTACCGGTGATTGAGCGGATCGCCGATGGCGGCGTGCGCCGCCTCGAGGACATGATCGGGTGTGGCGAAGTCGGGCTCCCCGGCGCCATAGCTGATGACATCCTCGCCGGCGGCCTTGAGCTCCTTGGCCCGGTTGCTCACCGCCATCGTCGCCGAGGGTGCGATCCCCGAGAGTCGGGCCGAAACCCGATCGGCGTGGGTCACGAATCGTTTGTCGGTGACGGGTCGGTGGGCTCGGTGTCCCCGGGGTCCTCACCGACGTGTCTGCCCTCCGCGAACTCACGGAGTTTCTCCTGGGCCTTTCCGGCGAATTCGGCGGCCTGCTCTGCCGCCTTGGCGAGGTACGGCTGTGCCTTCTCCGTAAGCTCGCTCAGTTGCTCGGCTGCCTTGTCGAGATACAGCCTGGCCTGCTCCGCGGCCTTGTCTATGTGGGGTTGCGCCTTTTCGCTGCCGTTGTCGATGTTGTCGCCCATGCCCGTCTCCTTGTCCCGATACGACTAAGTGCACCCCACCGCAATTACGCTGACGTTTCAACGGCCAGTGACGCCGCTCGCGGCGCCCTCGTCCTTGAAGCACCGCACCGGGTGCGTCTTCGTCCTGCGTCCTGGCGAGCGACGCCCCTGACTCGCCGAAACATGCGACCGTATTTACGGTGGGGAGCACTAAGGATAGGCGGGAAACAGCCTATGCGTTCCTTCTCCCCCCTCGGATGAGGGGGGAGTGGCAGCGCCGTAGGCGCTGACGAGGGGGGCAACTCCGCGACCTGCGCACCCCCTTGCCGACAGGCGGGACGAACGCGCTTGGGATAGGGCCATCCACCGTCTCACGCCCGACGACGGAGACGCTCCAACTCCTCGCGGGCCTCGCGACGTTTCCGGCGACGCTGCCGGACCCACAGACCGATTGCCTCATCGAGGATCACCGCACCAACGAAGGCACCTGTAAGGGCGAGGATGAGCGGGGCGTCCCATCTCCAGTTGAAGTAGTTGACCTCGACCATCTGGGTGTTCTGGATGGCGAACATCACCAGAAGCACACCGACAACGAGGGTGATCACCAGCCCGATCGGGAGGATCGGCCTGTCGTCGACGGCACGTGTCGGTTCGGGCTCGGGGGTCTGGCGTGGCTCCACCCCTATGCGCTCGGTGTCGGCGTCCTCATCGATTCCCGTTACCGACTCGTCCCCCACCTCTTGGGACCCGTAGGCGAAGGGATCTTCGTCATCGGGCGGGTCCATGGGGACAGGGTCCTCTGGGTCGTCTGGCTCCGGTGTCGGGCGGTCGGTCATGGTTCCAAGTATAGGAGTGGTGCTCTCGCCGGTCGGTTTATTCGGGTAATGACAGGGCCCAATCGGCGCGGCTCGCCCTCGCCTTCTCGATATTGACGAACGACAACAGCAGGGTTCCGGCGACAAGGAACCCGACGACGGTGAGGATCGCAGGCCGCCCCGAGCCCGTGGCCTCGCGGACCGCGCTGAATATGAGCGGTCCCCAGATGGCGGCGAACTTGGAAAACACGGTGCGGGGGCGGGCGGGTGGAATCATTGCAGTCGTTGGTGTCACGCTAACCGGCATTCGGTACCCAGTTGGTTGGCTGAACCATCGCGGAGCGCAATCCGCTTACATTGATAGGATGCGAACCGTCTCTCTCCTCCTCGTGATCTCCCTGGGTTTTGTCGCCTGTTCGGCGGATGACGGGACAAGTCCGGGTACCACCGTCCCTGAGGCTACGTCCTCACCCGCGACAACCCTTGCCTCCACGCCGTCAACCAGCCCTTCCACGACGACCCCCGTTGACACCGCGACCCCAACCACCCAAGCGGCCGATGGGACCACCACGGTGACGACGATCACGGCTCCCGACCCGACCACCACCACCGCTGCGCCTCTCGCCACGGCGCCGACCGGGCTGGGCACCGAGGTCGTCGCCCAACCACCAGCGCTCATCACCGCCATCGCACCCCTTGCCGATGTCGGTATCATCGTGGCAATGCAACCGGGCCAGGTGGGGATGCTCGTCGACGGAGACATCACGATTCGGGCCACCATCCCCGTCTCCAGCGGGGGAGAGCGGGGTCTTCTCGGGATAGCGGTGCATCCTGATGACCCCGAGCGGTGGTTCCTCCACTACACCAATCCGGACGACGGGGGAAATGTCATCTCCGAGTTCGCCGCACCCGGCGGGGTCCTCGACCCGCCGACCGAGCGGGTCCTCTACACGGCCGCGCAACCGGCGTCGAACCACAACGGAGGGATGATCCAGTTCGGCCCCGACGGGATGCTCTATGCCGGCATCGGTGACGGTGGCGGCGCCGGGGACGCCTTTGGCAACGGTCAGAACCCGGACACACCACTAGGTGGGATCCTCCGTCTCGATGTGGATGGGGAGGATCTGATCCCGTCGGACAACCCTGGGCTGGGGGCCGCCGAGCTGTGGGTGTACGGTCTCCGCAACCCGTGGCGGTTCGACTGGGCGGGCGATCGCATCTTCATCGCCGATGTCGGCCAGAACCAGTACGAGGAGATCGATGTCCTCGATGTGGACGACGG
>WHUC01000006.1:24333-28505 GCA_009377435.1 Acidimicrobiia bacterium | reverse complement strand
ACTACCCTTCGCGGTTCCCAAACCAGAGAAGTCGACGTGCGTGTTCAGGAAATCAGAGAGAAGTTCACCCAGTTCTTCGTGGACCGTGGCCATGTGCTGCGTCCCTCCGCCTCGTTGATCCCCACCGATCCGACCCTTCTTCTCAACAATGCCGGCATGGTTCCCTTCAAGCCCTACTTTCTGGGGGAGGAGCAGGCGCCGTGGGATCGTGCCGTCACCGTCCAGAAGGTCTTCCGCACCGTTGACATCGACATCATCGGCACCACCACCCGTCACGTCACCTTCTTCGAGATGTTGGGCAACTTCAGTTTCGGTGACTACTTCAAGGAGAAGGCGATCCCCTGGTCCTATGAGTTGGTTACCGATAACCTCGGGCTCGATCCCGACCGACTCTGGTACACCGTCCACGACACCGATGATGAGGCGGCCCAGATATGGATCGACGACGTCGGTGTCCCCGCCGATCGGGTCCAGAAGGGTGGTCGGGACAACTTCTGGGAGATGGGTGTCGCCGGACCGTGCGGTCCTGCCTCGGAACTGTTCTACGACAAGGGCCCAGAGTTCGGCGAGGACGGTGGACCCATCGGTGGGGGCGAGGAGCGGTTCGTCGAGATCTGGAACCTGGTGTTCATGCAGAACATTCAGGATGTCCCCTACCACGTCATCGGGGATCTCCCCGCCAAGAACATCGACACCGGTATGGGGCTGGAACGGGTGGCCGCCATCCTCCAGGATGTTCCCACCCTTTTCGAGGTCGACTCGATCCGCCCCATGGTCGACCACGCCTCCCGATATATCGGGATCTCCTATGGGGATGACGAGCGGGCCGATGTCGTCCTGCGGATTCTCGGAGACCACGCCCGGGCCGTTGCCTTTCTCATATCCGACGGTGTGGTTCCCTCCAACGACGGAAGGGGCTACGTACTTCGCAGACTCCTCCGCCGCGGGGTGCGTCATGCCTGGCAACTCGGTGGGGAGGGTCTGGTCTTCCCCGGGCTAGGTGAGACGGTGATCGAGGTCATGTCGCCCTGGTATCCCCAGCTAACGACCGATCGAGACCTCATCCTCACCACCGTCGAACGTGAGGAGGAGCGCTTCCGACGCACCCTCGAGTCCGGTCATCAGCTCCTCGACGAGGTGCTGGAGGGGGGGGAAGGTCGGCTCGCCGGTGATATCGCCTTCAAGCTCCATGACACCTACGGGTTCCCCATCGAGTTGACCACCGAGATCGCCACCGAGAGGGGTGTCGAGGTCGATACGGCCGGGTTCGAGGTGGAGATGCAAGCGCAACGGGGCCGGGCCAGGGCTGCCTGGACGGGTGGCGACGAGGCCACCACCGCCGAGGTGTACCGGAGACTGGCCGATGGTATCGGACTCACCGAGTTCGTCGGCTACGAGGAGGAGAGGGCCCGGGGGCGGGTGTTGGCGATGATCTCCGACGGTGAGCAGATCGAGCGGGCCGAGGAGGGGCGGACCGTCGAGGTGTTCGTCGACAGGACGCCCTTCTATGCAGAGTCGGGAGGTCAGGTGGGTGACACCGGGACGATCACCACTCCTACCGGCACCCTCGAGATCGTCGACACCCAACACGCCATCCAGGGGCTCCACGCCCACCGGGCCACCGTGGTGACCGGTCATGTCGAGGTGGGCCAGGGAACAGACGCCGCCATCGATTCGATCCACCGTGAGGGTATTCGCAAGTCCCACACCGGGACCCATGTCCTCCATTGGGCATTGCGGTATGTCCTGGGCGACCACGCCAGCCAGGCGGGCTCGCTGGTGGCCGACGGCAGGGTTCGTTTCGACTTCAGCCACTTCAGTGGCCTCGACCCGGAGGAGCTCGCCGAGGTCGAGTGGCAGGTCAATCGTCGTCTCATTGCCAATGCCGGGGTCAATAGCACCGTTACCACCAACGACGAGGCCAGGGAGATGGGTGCGATCGCCTTCTTCGGCGACAAGTACGGCGAGAAGGTGAGGGTGGTCAGGATCGGTGACTACTCACTTGAGTTCTGTGGCGGTACCCACACCCACACCGCCGGACAGGTCGGCCCGCTACTACTCATTTCGGAGTCGTCGATCGGCTCCAACATCCGTCGTCTTGAGGCTGTCACCGGTGAGGCCGCCTATCGGCATCTCGCCACGGTGCGGCGTTCCCTCGACCGGGTGGGTCGTCGTCTCAAGACACCCGCCGCCGAGGTGCCCGACCGGGTGGAGGCCCTCATCGAGCGGGTCACCGAGTTGGAGGGCCGACTCTCCGATGTGGCCGCCTCCGACCGCATCCGCCTCGCCTCCGAGCTCGCCTCCAAGCCGGAGACCCATGGTGGGACGGCGGTGGTGGTGGCCACGGTGCCCGACACCCCACCCGGCGATCTTCGCCAGCTCGTCCGGCAGGTCAGGGACCGGCTCGGTGACAACTCACTCGTCGTGTTGGGCGCCCCCAACGGCGCCAAGGGTGGCATCACCGCCGCCGCCGGGCCCGCAGCCGTCGCCTCCGGTGTCTCCGCTGGGGAGATCGCCGCCCAAGGCGCCGCCGTGATGGGTGGCGGGGGATCCCGTGATCCCTCTCTCGCCCAGGCCGGTGGTCCCGACGGTTCTGCCCTTGACGAGGCGATGGACGTGGTGCGCCAGGCGGTGGGGCGGGCGTTGGGAGCATCATGAGGCCGCCTGTATGACGCGGGTCCTCGCCATCGACCCGGGGTCGGTGCGTGTGGGTCTCGCCATCTCCGATCCCCTCGGGATCACCGCCAACCCACTCGAGGTGGTGCCCATCGAGGACGCCGTCGATCGGGTCGCCGAAATCGTCGAGGAGAGCGACGTCGACGAGATCATCATGGGTCTTCCCGTCGGACTCCACGGTGAGGTGGGTGACTCCGTGATCGGGGCTCGCCGACTGGCCGACGAGGTGACCGCGCAGACGGGTATCGAAGTGGTGCTCCGTGACGAGCGATTCACGACAAGGGTGGCGGAGAGGTCTATGCTCGGCGCAGGTTTGAGGCGACGCTCCCGCCGTGAACGGGTGGACAAGGTCGCTGCCGCCGTACTCCTCCGTGATTATCTCGACTCGCGCTGACCAATGACCACGAACCGCACCGATCAAGAGCCGTCTCCCCTATCCCGCTTCGGGAAGGGCGCCGCCATCATCGCTTTTGTCGCCCTGGCCGGCTTTGGCGTGGTGTGGGCGGCCACCTATCTCGGCGACATGGTGGGTGCCGCCATCGCCAGCAACGACACCCGGGTGCCCCCGGGCCAGGAGGCCGAGATCGAGATCCCCGTTGGTTCGACGGCTTCCGACATCGCTACCGTCCTCGCCGCCAACAACCTGGTCGAGTCGGCCGCCGAATTCCAGACCGCGGTGGGGGCCAGGGGGATCGGATCGCAGCTCCGAGCGGGCAATTACACCCTCGTCACCGGAATGACGGTCGAGGAGCTTATCGACGTGTTCCTCGCCGGGCCGGGCCAGGACTCCGGGGACGTCTACCGCATCACCATCAGGGAGGGTCTGACCACCGAGCGGACGATCAGACGTCTCGCCAACGAGTCGGATATCCCGGTTGCCCGCTTCCGCGAGGCCCTGACGACGGGGGCGGTCACGACGTCGGCGCGCAACATGCCGGCCGAGCCGACCCTGCGACATTGGGAAGGGCTTCTCTTCCCTGACACCTACGAGTTCGAGCGAAGCGCCACCGCGGCCCAGATCCTCCAGTTGATGTCCGGCACCATGGCGGGTCGGATGGACACGGTGAACTGGGGAGAGATCGAGGCGCGTGGTCTCACGCCCTACCAGGGTCTGATCATCGCCTCCCTGATCGAGAAGGAGGTCAGGGTCGCAACCGAGCGGGCGACGGTTTCCTCGGTGATAGAGAATCGCCTTGCCGAGGACATGGTGCTCCAGATCGATGCGGCCATCCTCTATGCGCTTGGGACCGACGATCCCGAGGAGTTCGACAACGAGATCGATTCTCCCTACAACCTCCACATCAACCAGGGGCTTCCGCCAACACCGATCGCCGCCCCCGGCCTCGCCGCACTCGAGGCGGCGGCACATCCCGAGGACACCGAATATCTCTTCTACGTCCTCAAGGATGAGGAGGGGGCCCACACCTTCACCACCACTCTCGACGATCACAACGCCGCCGTCGCCGAGGCCCGAGCCAACGACCTGATTCCCTAGG
>WHUC01000006.1:0-24006 GCA_009377435.1 Acidimicrobiia bacterium | reverse complement strand
GGGGAAAGCGGACGAGCCGAGGGCCACTCCACGGATGTCACCGGCATCCGCCGGATATGGGACGAACGGGGCCTTCCCGAGGACACCCCGGTGCTGATCCTGGGAAACGGTGGTGCCGCCGCTGCCGCCGTCATCGCCCTCGACCGGTCAGAGGTCTACGGATCCTCACGACGCCTCCGGGGACCAGACGAGTTGGCGGCGAGGACCGGGTCATCTGTGGTTCCCGTTCCATGGGGCTCGGGTGTCGCCGGGGCGGTGGTGGTCAACGCCACCCCGATCGGGATGGGTGACGAGCCCCTCCCCGAGGCGGTGACGGCGGTGTGGAGTGGTCTCCTCGATATGCCCTACGCCGGCGGGGACACCCGGGCGGTGGCAACGGCCCGTGATGGTGGGGTCCCCGTCGTCGACGGTCTTGATCTGCTGGTCGCCCAGGCGGCGGAGTCGTTTTCGCTGTGGACCGGTGTTGAGGCGCCGGTGGAGGTAATGCGACAGGCAGCCCGTCGATGAACCCATCGGTAGCGGTGGCGTTGGCGGCCGTGGCGGGCGCGCTCGTGGCCGTGCCCGCGTTCCGGTTGGGGCATGGCGTCGTCGATGAGACCGAGAGGGGTTGGGGCGCCCCCCTGGTGGGTGCCGTCCTGGGGGCGATGTTCGGTGCTGGCTTCGGGGTGGCGATCGGCTGGCATTGGCTGCTTGTGCCATTCGTCGGATTGGTGGGGCTGCTCCTTGCCCTGGGGGTCGCCGATCTACTCACCTTTCTCCTCCCCAGCAGGATCCTCATTTCGGGTGGTGTCGCCGTCGTATTGGCGAGCGCCGCCGCCGTCGTACTCGACGGTGAGTCAGAGCGGCTCGGTGACGGGCTGGTCGGTGCCCTGGGATATCTGGCCGGGATGCTCATCCTCTATTCACTGGCCCGAGGCGCCCTCGGTTTCGGGGACGTCCGCCTGGCCGCCCTGCTGGGATGGTGCACGGGTCTGTTCGGTTGGGAGGTGACCCTGGGGGCGGTGGTGGCCGGATCCCTGGTGGGGGCGGCGGTGGCGGTGGGCGCCCTCATCCGGGGGGCGGACCGAAAGAGCTCGATTCCCTACGGTCCTCCGATGATGGTGGGAGCGTGGCTGGCGATACTCCTGGGGGGATGACGAGGGCGCAGAGAACAGACCGTTCGTGCCGACGTTCCTCGTCATGATCCGAGAGGCATAGGATCGGGGGCGTGTTCACATACTTGACCGCGGGTGAATCCCACGGGCCGGGACTGGTGGCCGTGGTGGAGGGCTTGCCTGCGGGGATGGGGTTCTCCGTCGACGACCTCCGTCACGAACTGGCGCGGAGGAGACTCGGTTACGGGCGCAGCCCACGGATGGGTATCGAAAAGGACGAGGTCGAGGTCATCGGCGGGATTCGTCACGGTCGCACCCTGGGCTCCCCGGTGGCGGTCGTCATCCGCAACACCGAACACGACGAGAAGTGGTCGGAGGAGATGAGCCCTCATCGCGGGGAGCCGAAGCGACGGATGACGACGCCCCGACCCGGTCACGCCGACCTCGCCGGGATGGTCAAGTACGACACCCACGACGCCCGCAACATCCTGGAACGGGCGTCGGCGCGTGAGACGGCGGCGCGCACCGTCGTTGGATACCTCGCCAAGACACTCCTGGGGTATCTCGGGATCGCGGTGTTCAGTCACGTCGTGGAGATCGGCAAGGTGCGGGTGCCACCGGGACCGGTCCCCGAGCCGGATGATCTCACCGATATCGACGCCAGCCCGGTGAGATGCTTCCACCCGGCGAGCGCAGCACAGATGGAGGCCGAGATCCAGGCTGCCCGGGACGCCGGTGACACCCTGGGCGGGGTCGTCGAGATCGTCGCTACCGACCTCCCTACCGGGCTGGGAAGCCACGTCCACTGGGACCGCAAGCTCGACGCGCGGCTCGCCCACGCCCTCATGTCGGTCCAGGCGATCAAGGGCGTGGAGATCGGCGACGGCTTCGATCAGGCGCGAACCAGTGGATCGATGGCCCACGACGAGATAGTCGTTGCCAACCACGGCGGTCTGGGTAGGGAGACCGATCGGGCGGGTGGCACCGAGGGTGGGATGTCCATCGGTGGTCGACTCCGGGTGCGGGCTGCGATGAAACCGATCGCCACCGTCATGAAGCGGCTCCGCAGTGTCGATGTCGATTCCGGTGAGCCCACCCAGGCCTTCTTCGAGCGCTCCGACATCTGTGCGGTGCCCCGTGCCGGTGTGGTGTGCGAACAGGTGGTGGCGATCGTGCTGGCGCAAGAGGCCCAACGGATGTTCGGGGGCGATACCATCGAGGATCTGATCGCCGCCCATGAGAGATACCGTGGCCGAATCACCGACTTCTGACCTGATCATCTGGCTCATCGGGATGATGGGGGCCGGCAAGACCACCGTCGGACGCATCCTCGGCGAACGCCTGGGAATCCCCCTGATCGACACCGATGACCTGGTAGAGCGCGACTGTGGGTCGACGATCCCCGAGCTATGGGAGCGTGAGGGGGAGGGCGGCTTCCGGGAGCGCGAGCACGAGGCGGTGAAGGACGCCGCCACCGGGAGTCATATCGTTGCCACCGGGGGTGGTGTCGTCATGGACGACAGGAATGTGGCCGAGATGCGCCGGTCGGGGCAGGTCGTTTTCATCGAGGTCCAGGTGCCAAGCCTTTCGACACGGGTCGGCCACGGCTACTACCGCCCACTTCTCGCCGGTGGCGACGACCTGGAGCTCGACCGGATATGGGCCGATCGCGAGGACCGTTACCGCCGTGCCGCCCATCACGTCGTCGATGGCGAGGGATCCCCCGAGGTGGTCGCCGACCGGGTGGAGGCGGTATGCGCTATCTGATCGGGGATGACAGTGAAGTCCTTGTGGGGAGGGGGATGCCCCGACCCCTGCTTCCCCCCCGTGGAGATCGGGCCAAGACCGTCGTCCTCACCCAACCCGGCGCTCACACAGTGGTCCCGGCCGTCATGGATCGGCTGGGTGAGATCGAGGCCGTGATGGTCCCGGTCCCCGATCGTGAGGAGGCGAAGACCCTCAAGGCCCTCGACACCGTCTATCACCGCTGTGCCGCCGTGGGTCTCGGTCGTCACGACACCATCGTCGGTGTGGGTGGCGGGGCGACAACCGATCTCGCCGGGTTCGTGGCCGCCACCTGGTTGCGTGGGGTGGAGGCTGTGCTGGTCCCGACCACGGTCCTCGGTGCGGTCGACGCCGCTATCGGCGGCAAGACGGGTGTCAATCTGGGGGGAAAGAACCTGGTCGGGGCGTTCTGGCCCCCGAGCCGGGTGATCGTCGATCTCGATGTCCTCGACACCCTCCCCAGACCGGTGCTGGTGGAGGGAACCGCCGAGATCTACAAAACCGGTCTCATTGCCGATCCGTCCATCGTCTCGGCGTATCGGAGGGACGGGCTCGACGCTCCCCTCGACCAGGTGGTTCCGGCGGCGGTGGCGGTGAAGACGGCGGTCGTAGCCGAGGACTTCAGGGAGTCGGGGAGACGGGCCATCCTCAACTTCGGACACACCATCGGTCACGCCGTCGAGTTTGCCACCGGGATCCCCCACGGCCACGCCGTCTCCATCGGCATGGTCGCCGCCCTGGCGATATCCGAGAAGCGGATGGGGCTTGCCGGCAGGACGGAGATCGTGTCCGACCTGGCGACTCTCGGTCTCCCCGTGGTAGCCCCGCCGTGCGATCGCGAAGAGGTGAGCCGGTATATCGGTCTCGACAAGAAGACCGACGCCGCCGGCACCCGGATGGTCCTCCTCGCCGCCATCGGGGCGCCCGTCGTCGACCACGTGACCGGTGACGATGTCGCCATCGGTCTCGATGCGATCGGGATCTCCTGACTGCTCGTTTATCCTGATCGGTGATGATCTCAACGAACGACGCACGACCGGGGATGGCGCTCGAACTTCCCGACGGCCTTTACACAATCGTCGGGCAGCAGCACGTCAAGCCAGGAAAGGGCAAGGCATTCGTCCGCATGAAGCTCAAGAAGGTGGGGACCGGCCAGGTCGTCGACAAGACCTTCCGGGCGGGGGAGGACGTTCCCCAGGCCATCATCGAGACCCGAGAGCACCAGTTCCTGTACAGCGACGACCTCGGATTCCACTTCATGGATCTCGAGGACTACGGCCAAATCGTCCTCCAGTACGAGGACGTCGGCGACGCTGCCAACTACATACTGGACGGCGCCACCGTGAAGCTCTCGCAGCATCGGGGGACTGCGCTCGGGGTGAGTCTGCCCGCCGCGGTGGAGCTCGAGGTGACCTATGCCGAGCCGGCCGTGAGGGGTGACACCCGCACCGGGGCCACCAAGCCGGTCACCGTGGAGACAGGTCTCTCGGTCCAGGTCCCGCTGTTCATCGAACAGGGTGAGCGGATCAAGGTCGACACCCGTAACGGCGAATATCTGACCCGCGTTTGAGGCGAGAACCCCGCGACCGGGTGCTGGAGGCCCTCTACGAGGTCGACCGCCGCCGGGATGCCGAGCCGGACACATCCGAGATGTCGGCCAAGGCGGTCCGGCTCGTCACCGGCGTTCTACAACGACGCGAGGAACTGGATCAGCTCATCTCGGAGGTGTCCGACGGCTGGCGGGTGGAGCGGATGCCGGTGGTGGACCGTGCCGTCCTCCGTCTCGGGCTCTACGAGCTCATCTACGAGCCATCGACACCGGTCGGGGTGATCGTCGACGAGGCGGTGCGTCTCGCCAAGCGATACTCCACCGGAGAGTCGGGCGGTTTCGTCAACGGGGTGCTCTCCACCCTCGCCATCCGCCACCGGGCCCAGCCCACCGAGGAGGAGTAGCCCGACCGCGGGACTCTCCCCATGACCGTTTTCGCGCGGGTAGGCCGCCATATGCGCCCGCCCACCCGCGCGAAAACGGATTGGGTGTGGGATGGGTCGCGAGGGTGCTACCGTTCAACGGGTACGCCTTTAAAGCCGGTCCCGTGAGGCCGGGAAGGAGTCGGCACATGCCAAGCAACAGATTTTGTGGGTGGAAGACCACTTGAGCCAGGTCTTGACCGCCGACGACGTCGACAGGGTGGTCCGTCGCATCTCCCACGAGATCATCGAACGTCATCAGGGCGCCAAGGACGTCGTTCTCATCGGTATCCATTCCCGCGGCGTCCCCCTCGCCGAGAAGATCGCCGCCGCCATCACCGGATTCGACGGCACACGTCTCCCCGTGGGTGAGCTCGATATCGGCCTCTATCGGGACGACCGGCGCCAACGACCCACCGCACGGCTGGGGCGAACCCTCATCCCCGTCGATCTCACCGGGACACAGGTGGTGCTCGTCGATGACGTCCTCTACACAGGTCGAACGGTGCGTTCCGCCCTCGACGCCCTCAGCGATCTGGGGCGCCCCGGCCGCATCGAACTGGCGGTTCTCGTCGACCGGGGCCACCGCCAACTTCCCATACGGGCCGACTATGTGGGCAAGAACCTCCCCACCGGGAGTGATCAGAGGGTGACCGTCCGGGTCGACGAGATCGACGACGAGTCGGGCGTGTGGGTGGAGGATCTATGAGCAGCCTCCTCACCATCGAATCCCTGACGCGCCAGGACATCGAGGAGATGATCGGATTGGCGGGCGGATTCCGGGAGGTCCTCGATCGAGACGTCCCCAAGGTGCCAACCCTGGTGGGGAAGACGGTCTCGTTGCTCTTCTACGAGGTCTCGACCCGCACCCGGCTCTCCTTCGAGAGGGCCGCCAAGGCGTTGTCGGCCGACACGCTGACCTTCGCCCCTGGTGGGTCCTCGGTTGCCAAGGGGGAGAGTCTCAAGGACACGGCGCTGACACTCCAGGCCATGGGCCCCGATCTGATGGTCGTCCGCCACAAGGCGACCGGGGCCCCGTGGCGTGTCGCCGAGTGGACCGGGCTTCCCGTGGTCAATGCCGGTGACGGTGCCCATCAACACCCGACCCAGGCATTACTCGACGTTTTCACGCTCCATCGGCGCCTGGGTGCCCTGGACGGGCTCAGAGCGGCCATCGTCGGGGATATCCGCCACAGCAGGGTGGCCCGGTCGACGTCACAGGCGCTTGTGACCCTGGGGGCGGAGGTGACGTTGGTCGCCCCGAGAACCCTGCTCCCCGTCGACCTCACCGAGTGGGACGTCGCCACCGCCGACGGCATAGACGAGGTTCTTGGCGAGGTCGACGTGATCTATCTGCTCCGGATCCAACAGGAGCGGGGTGGAGGAGACGTGTTCCCCTCCATCGCCGAGTATGTCGGCAGGTTCGGTCTCACCCGCGACCGCGCCGAGCAGCTATCCGCCGATGCCCTCGTCATGCACCCCGGACCGATGAACCGGGGGGTCGAGATCGACCCCGCGGTGGCCGATGGACCCCGATCGCTGGTGACCGATCAGGTCACCAATGGTATCGCCCTCCGGATGGCGGTCCTCTACTCGCTGTTGAGTGGGGAGGGGGCGGCATGAGCGGTCGTTGTTTTGCCCCCCTACCCGCTTCGCAGGGACCTTCTCCCCACTTCGTGGGGGGACAACGTGGGGAGGGGGCGGCATGAGCGGGCTCATCATCTCGGGCGGGCTGGTTGTCTCCGGGGGTGACGCCACGGCGGCAGACGTGATCGTCGACGAGGGGATCGTCACCGCGGTCGGTCCTGGGCTCGAGATCGATGACCGGGAGGTCATCGACGCCACTGATTGCTGGGTGGGTGCCGGGTTCGTCGATCTGCACACCCATCTGCGCGAGCCCGGTCAGGAGTGGAAGGAAAACATCGAGTCGGGGAGGGACGCCGCCGCCGCCGGTGGTTACACCGCGGTACTGGCAATGCCCAACACCGACCCCGTGATCGATTCGGGGTACGTCGCCCGTCAGGTGAAGCGGGGCGACGGGGTGAGGGTGATCCCGTCCGGGGCGATCACCATGGGTCGGCTCGGGGAACGGCTCGCCCATCTCGACGAGTTGTGGGAGGCGGGGGTGAAGGTGTTCACCGACGACGGAGACACCGTCGCCGACGGGGGTGTGCTGCGACGGGCCATGGAGTACATCGGCCAACTCGGGGGTCTTGTCGCACAACACGCCGAGGACCCCGGTCTCTGTGCCGGCGGTCACATGCACGAGGGGTCGGTCTCCTCGCGGTTGGGGATGATGGGACTCCCCTCGGTCGGCGAGGAGGTCATCGTCGCCCGTGATCTGAAGCTGGTGGAGCTCACCGGCTGCCGATATCACGTGCAGCATGTCTCGACGGCGGGGACGGTGGAGTTGATCGAGGCGGCGAAACGATCCGGACTACCCGTGACCGCCGAGGTGGCACCCCACCATCTCGCCCTCGATCACGGTGAGGTCTCGTCCATGGACCCCGTGTTCAAGATGTATCCACCCCTGCGGACTCCGGACGATGTCGCCGCCGTCAGGGAAGGGCTGGCCAATGGCGTGATCGACTGTGTTGCCACCGATCACGCCCCTCACGCCGCCTTCGAGAAGGACGTTCCCTTCGAGGAAGCGCCCCGGGGCATCATCGGTCTGGAGACGGCGGCGTCGATCGTCCACATGTCGGTGGGGATGGATCCCACGCAGTTCTTCGACCGGATGTCACACGCCCCGCGGCGGATCCTGGGTGAGGACGGAGCCGGGGTCGCCGTGGGGGCGACGGCCGATCTTGTGGTGTTCCGCCCCGAGGGGACCTGGACGGTGGAGAATCTCCGTTCCCGGTCGAACAACACCCCCTGGTTGGACGCCAAGTTGGAAGGTGTCGTCGGGGCGACCATCGTCGGGTCGGACACAATGTGGAGAAGAAGCGGGTGATTGTACGACCGGGTCTGCTGGTCACTGCCGATGGCGCCGTCTTCAGGGGCCGCTCCGTGGGTGCCCCTGGTGTTGCCACCGGTGAGGCGGTGTTCAACACCTCGATGACGGGATATCAGGAGATCCTGAGCGATCCCAGTTACGCCGGTCAGGTCGTCGTGATGACGGCCGCCCACATCGGCAACTACGGGGTGACGCCCTTCGACGCCCAGTCATCCCACCCTCCTGCCCGGGGATTCGTCATGCGGTCACTCTCCGGACGTCACTCCAACTGGCGGGCCGAGGGATCCCTGGCTTCGTATCTCGACACCGCGGGTGTGGTGGCGCTCTCCGATATCGACACGAGACGGCTTACCCGTCACATCAGGACACATGGATCGATGCCGGTGGCCCTCGGGTCCGATGTCGACGACGCCGAACTCGCCCGGCTCGCCGTCGCCGCCCCCGACATGACCGGCTTGGACCTCGCCGCGAGCGTCACCACATCCGAGCCTTATCCATCACCCGCCGACGGGGATGCCGTGGGTTCGGTGGTGGCCATCGATCTGGGGATGAAGCGCGACATCCTGCGTCAGCTCAACAGTCGTGGCCTCGATATCACCGTCGTGCCCGCAACGGCCACCCCGGCGGAGATCGAGGGTTACCGCCCAAATGGGGTGTTCGTCTCCAATGGCCCGGGTGATCCCGAGCCCTTGGAGAGGACGACCACCACACTCCGCTCCCTCCTCGGCAAGGTGCCGGTCTTCGGGATCTGTCTCGGTCACCAGGTCCTGGGGCGAGCCTTTGGGGCAGAGACATTCAAACTCCCCTTCGGGCATCATGGGGGGAATCACCCGGTGCGCCGGCTCGCCGACGGGTCGGTTGAGATCACCGCCCAGAACCATGGGTTCGCCGTCGACCCCTGGTCGCTCACCGGACGGGAGCGGCCGGCCCGTGAGGGTTTGGTCGATGACGGTCTTCTTCCCGAGAGGGTGTCGACACCGTTCGGGCCGGTCGTACCCACCCATCAGAACCTCAACGATGGGACCCTGGAGGGGATCAGGGCGATGGATGTTCCCGCATTCTCGGTTCAGTACCACCCCGAGGCCGCTCCGGGGCCGAGCGATGCCAACTACCTCTTCGACGACTTCCTTGAGCTCATGGGGCTGAAGAATGCCAGGTAGACGGGACATCGAGAGCATCCTGCTCATCGGGTCGGGTCCGATCGTCATCGGTCAGGCATGTGAGTTCGACTACTCCGGCACCCAGGCGGCCAAGGTCCTTCGTGGCCAGGGGTATCGGGTAATCCTGGTCAACTCCAATCCGGCCACGATCATGACCGACCCCGAGTTCGCCGATGCCACCTATATCGAGCCGGTAACCCCCGAGGTCGTCAATGCCATCCTCGAAAAGGAGCGGCCCGACGCCCTCCTTCCCACCCTGGGTGGGCAGACTGCGCTGAACGTGGCGTCGACCCTGGCCCGTACCGGGGTCCTCGATCGCCTCGGAGTCGAGATGATCGGGGCGTCCCTCGACGCCATCGAGCGGTCCGAGGACCGGGGGCTGTTCAAGGAGACGATGGAGGCGACCGGTCTCGCCGTCCCCCGCGCCGGTTACGCCCACTCCCTCGCCGAGGCTATCGCCATCACCTCCGAGATCTCCTTCCCGATCATGATCCGACCATCCTTCATCCTGGGTGGCGGTGGCACCGGCATCGCCCACACCGCAGACGGGTTTCGGGAGCTTGCGCAGCGGGGCCTGGACCACTCCCCGGTCGGTAAGATCCTCGTCGAGGAGTCGGTACTCGGGTGGAAGGAGTTCGAGCTCGAGGTGATGCGGGACCGCAAGGACAACGCCGTCGTCGTCTGCTCGATCGAGAACCTCGACCCGATGGGGGTCCACACCGGCGATTCCATCACCGTCGCACCGGTGCAGACGCTCTCCGACCGCGAGTACCAGGAGATGCGTGACGAGGCGATCAAGGTGCTGCGGGTGATCGGTGTGGAGACCGGGGGGTCGAACGTCCAGTTCGCCGTCGACCCGGAGATGGGGCGTCGGCTCGTCATCGAGATGAACCCACGGGTCTCCCGCTCCTCGGCGTTGGCGTCGAAGGCGACAGGGTTCCCCATCGCCAAGATCGCCGCCCTCCTCGCCGTCGGTTTCACGCTCGACGAGATCGCCAACGACATCACCGGGGCGACCCCGGCGAGTTTCGAACCGGCCCTCGATTATGTGGTCGTCAAGGTGCCTCGTTTCGACTTCGCCAAGTTCCCCTCGGCATCACCCGTGCTGGGGACGGCGATGCGCTCGGTGGGGGAGGCGATGGCCATCGGTCGCACCTTCCCCGAGGCGATGCAGAAGGCACTCCGCAGCATGGAGAACGGCCGAGCCGGTCTCGGTGCGGATCCCGCCGAGATGCCGATCCTGGCCCTTTCCGATGATGAGCTGATCGGGGGGATGGCAACACCGACACCCGGTCGCATCTTCGAGGTGGGCGAGGCCCTGCGGCGTGGCATCGCCCCGGAAGAGGTCGCCGAGGCGAGCGGCTACGACCTGTGGTTCGTCGACCAACTCTCCGAGGTCACCGGGTTCCGCAAGGAGTTGGAGAAGTCGCCCGGCGACGTGTCCCTCCTGGGACAGGCGAAACGTCTCGGGTTCTCCGATCGCCAGGTGGGGCACCTGTGGGATCGGGACGAGACGGAGGTGCGGGCCCTGCGCAAGGAGAACGGCCCCACCGTCACCTACAAGACCGTCGACACCTGTGCGGCCGAGTTCGCCGCCACCACCCCCTATCTCTACGGGACATACGAGGACGAGTCCGAGGTTCCACCCTCCGACAACCCCAAGGTGGTGGTCCTCGGCTCCGGCCCCAATCGGATCGGCCAGGGCATCGAGTTCGACTACTGCTGCGTCCACGCCTCGTTCGCATTGCGCGCTGCCGGGTACGAGACGGTGATGGTCAACTGCAATCCGGAGACGGTGTCCACAGATTACGACACCTCCGACCGTTTGTACTTCGAGCCCCTCACCGCCGAGGACGTCATCGCGGTGCTGGAGACGGAGCAGCCCGAGGCGGTGATCGTGCAACTGGGCGGCCAGACCCCGCTCAACCTCGCCTCCGATCTGGAGAGGGCGGGGATAACCATCGCCGGGACCTCGCCGTCGTCGATCGATCTCGCCGAGGATCGGGAGCAGTTCTCCGCTTTGTGCGACCGTCTCGGTATCCGCCAGCCACCGGCGGGAACGGCGACATCGGTCGCCGAGGCCGACGAGGTGGTCGATCGCATCGGGCTCCCCGTGCTGGTGCGACCCTCCTACGTTCTCGGGGGCAGAAAGATGCGGGTGGTCTACAGCTACGACCAACTCGACGAGTACATGGCGGAGATCTACGGGGACCCCGACCCCGAGCTGACCGTCGCCCCCATCCTCATCGACCGCTTTCTCGAGTCGGCGACCGAGGTGGACGTCGACGCCATCCACGACGGGCACGAACTTCTCGTCGGGGGGATCATGGAACACGTCGAGCAGGCCGGGGTCCACTCCGGCGACTCGGCGTGTGTCACCCCGCCACCCACCCTCAGTCCCGAAGCGTCCGCCGAGATCATCGATATCACCCGTCGTCTCGCCGCCGAGTTGGGTGTCAGGGGTCTGATCAACATCCAGTTCGCCGTGAAGGGTGAGGACGTGTGGATCATCGAGGCGAACCCGCGGGCGTCGCGCACCGTCCCGTTCATCTCCAAGGCCACAGGAATCCCCCTCGCCAAGGTCGCTGCCCGGGTCATGATGGGATCCACCATCGCCGAGTTGCGCGTCGAGGGCATGCTCCCCCCGGCCGACGACGGACCCATACCGATCGGCCCGAGCGGGTTCGTGGCCGTAAAGGAGGCCGTCCTCCCCTGGGACCGGTTCCCCGAGGAGGACTCGCTGCTCGGTCCCGAGATGAGGGCCACCGGGGAGGTGATGGGCATCGGAAACGATGTCGGGACGGCTTACGCCAAGGCGCTGCTGGGGGCGGGCCACGTGCTACCGACGTCGGGACAGGTGTTCCTCTCGTTCTCCAACCGCGACAAGCCGATGGGTCTCGCCGTTGCCCAGGCCTTCGCCATGCTGGGTTACGATCTCATCGCCACCGAGGGGACGCAGCGGTATCTCGCCCATCACGCCATCGCCGCCGATGTGGTCGCCAAGTACGGGGAGGGGTCGCCCGACACGGTGGATCTGATCACATCGGGTGAGATTGCCCTCATCCTCAACACCCCGCGGGGTGGGAGGGCGAGGGCCGATGGTCGGGTCATCCGCCAGGCCGCCCTCCGGGCCCGGGTTCCATGTGTCACCACGATCCAGGGCTCGCTGGCCGTGGCGAGGAGTCTCCGGGCCGGGCCGTCAGCCCTCCTCAACACCCGAAGTCTGCAGGACTGGCACCGATGAGATCGACCGCGGTGACCCTGGCCGACATGACGCTGAGGAGTCCGCTCGTCGCCGCCTCGGGGACGGTGGGGTCGGTGTGGGAGTTCTCCGATGTCGCCGACTTGTCGCCCTATGGCGCGGCCGTCGCCAAGTCGATCAGCCCTGTCCCGTGGGAGGGCCGACCGGCTCCCCGGATGGCGCCCACCGGGGTGGGCATGCTCAACGGGATAGGGATCCAGAACCCCGGGATCGACGAGTGGGTGGTCGAGCACGGGCCGCGCCTCGCCCATCTCGATGTTCCCGTGTGGGGCTCGACTGTCGCCACCGACCCCGGCGGTTATGCCGAGGTGGCCGCGGGTCTTACCGCGGCCGGGGTGGAGGCGATCGAGGTAAACCTGTCGTGCCCCAACCTGGACGGTCATCTCATCGCCACCGATCCCGTTCTGAGCGGCGAGGTCATAACGGCCGTGGTCGACGCCACCGGTCTTCCGGTATCGGCAAAGTTGGCCCCCGACGCCGACCGGATGGTGGATGTTGCCGAGAACTGTCTCACGGCCGGGGCCTCGTGGTTGGTCATCGCCAACACCGTGAGGGGCGCCGCGGTCAACATCGAGACCCGCCGGGCCGTTCTCTCCGGCAAGGTGGGTGGCTACTCGGGTCCTGGTGTGAAGCCGGTGGCCATCCGCGGTGTAGCCGACGTGGTCTCCTCCCTGGGGAGGGTCCCCATCATCGGATGCGGCGGGGTCATCACCGGGGTCGATGTCATCGAGTACCTCATGGCGGGGGCCACCGCCGTCGGTCTGGGTACGGTGCATTTCTCCGAGCCGACGGCGGGACAAAGGATTCTCACAGAGGCGGCGCGCTGGTGCGATCGCCACGATGTCGATATGTTCGAGGAGGTTACCGGTGTCATCCACTGGTGAACCTCACAATCCCGTTCTCGTCGCCCTCGATGTGCGAACGGGTGCGGAGGCGGTGCGTCTGGCGCGGGCTCTCCAGGCCGACGTCGGCGGGTTCAAGGTCGGTCTGCAGTTGATGATGGGTGCCGGCCCGGCAATGGTCGGGGCGATTGCCGAGCTTGGTCTCCCCGTGTTCGCCGATGCCAAGCTCCACGACATTCCCGATACCGTCAACAAGGCGGCCCACCATCTGGGTTCCCTGGGAGCGCGCTGGGTCACCGCTCATGGGGCCGGAGGCAGGGCCATGCTCGAGGCCGCCCGCGAGGGTCTTGCCGCGGCGACGGCCGGCCACGACGCCGGCATCCTTGCCGTGACGGTTCTCACCAGTCTCGACTCATCCCAGCTTGCGACGGTCGGCATGGGATCGAGTGTGGGCAAACAGGTGAGCCGGCTGGCCCGACTCGCCGCCGAGGTGGGTGTCGAGGGTGTGGTCTGTTCAGTCAAGGAGTTGGGCGACGTCGTCCAGGTTGCCCCCGACTTGCTCCGGGTAACACCCGGGATCCGTCCCGCCGACTCCGACGCCAACGACCAGTCACGGGTGGCCACCCCGGTCGAGGCCATTGCCCGTGGCGCCGACTGGATCGTCATCGGTCGCCCGATAACCCGGGCCAAGGACCCCGCGGCCGCCGCCGCGGCCATCGCCGCCGACGTGGGGGCGGCTTGAGGTCTCCGAGAACGGGGCGGGGTGTTGTAGACGGTGCCGACGTGTCGTCTCCGCTAGAGTGGCATTCGTTCGGCTGCCGGAGGAGAGATTGTGCCAACCCCACCCAAGATGTCCGACGAGCAACGTCAGGCCGCATTGGCGAGAGCGGCGGAGGTGCGGCGAGCCCGCGCCGAGGTAAAGCAACTCCTCAAGTCGGGTTCGTTGCGTTTCGACGAACTCCTCGAGCGCGCCGAATCAAATGGCGATCTCGAAGGGATGAAGGTGTCGGCGGTGCTCTCCTCACTGCCGGGAATCGGGAAGGTCCGGGCGGGACGGATCATGAGCGACTTGGTGATCGCGGAGAACCGACGATTGCGGGGCCTTGGAGACCGACAACGTGAGGCCCTCCTCGAAGAACTCGGCTGAGGCCGGACTGTTTCTAATCCCCTGCCATATACCGGGTGTGTCGGATGCCTGACCCGCCCGAGCTTCTGGCGCATCCACCTCTGCTGATCGTGCTGTCGGGTACCTCCGGTGCGGGCAAGGATTCCGTACGCGATCTCCTTGTCGAGTGGTACCCACACATGCATCGGGTGGTAACGGCGACGACCCGTCCCATCCGCCACGGCGAGGTGGAAGGCCGCGACTATCACTTCCTGACCGACACGGAGTTCGACGAGGTCTTGGAGGATGGGGGCTTTGTCGAACATGCCGTCGTGTATGGCCGTCGATACGGTGTCCCTCGGATCGAGATCGAGAACCCCCTGAGCTCAGGGTGTGATGCGGTCGCCCGCGTCGACATCCAGGGGGCCGCCACCATCAAGACGATGGTTCCCGACGCAGTCTTGATCTTCGTTACACCCGGGTCGGTCGAGGAAACGGCTCGTCGCATGAAGTCACGGGATACCGATTCGGAGGCCGACCGGCGGCGGCGCGAGGAGCTGGCTGTGAACGAGCTGGCGGCAGCCTCGGACTTCGATCACATCGTCCTCAACGAAACGGGGAAACTCGAGGAGACCACCAGAGCCGTGGCCGCGATCATCGCCGCCGAGAAACGGAGCCGCGCCGGTCGGCTCGCCCCATGACGACGACCCGCGGCGTTTCCCCATGCCTCATGCGATCACTACCATTTGTGACAGTCCCCGACCCGTTTGGACCCTGGAATGTCCCCATGAAGATCGAAAACGTAATCGATAAGATCGGCAACAGATTCGCGACCGTCGTGGTCTCCGCCCGACGCGCCCGTGAGATCAACGCCTACTTCCACCAGCTTGGGACCGGCCCCCGGTCCTATATCCCGCCCCAGGTTCACTCGATGTCACGTAAGCCCCTGACGATCGCCATGGAGGAGATCGCAGATGGCGCCGTGACCATGGACCGCGCCGAGGAGTGATCGCCGTGGTCCGTCGACCGACACGTAGTCCCCATTGACCGACGGATCACTCGCCGGTCGGCGGGTCGTTCTGGGTGTATCCGGTGGGATCGCAGCCTACAAGGCTGTATACCTGGCCAGACGTCTCGGGGACGCCGGTGCCGACGTGCGGGTTGTCATGACCGAGGCCGCAACCGGGTTCGTGGGCACCCCATCCTTCGCTGCGGTGACAGGGGCCGAACCGGTCGTGTCGCTGTTCTCCCATTCCGGCTCTGTCAGCCCCCACACCGACTTGGCCCGGTGGGCCGAGGTCGTGGTTGTGGCCCCGGCGACGGCGGCGACCCTCACCAGGCTCGCCACCGGTCTCAGTGACGAGGTCCTCTCGGCAACCCTTCTGGCAACTTCCGCGCCTGTTGTGCTCGCTCCCGCGATGCACACCGAGATGTGGGAGCACCCGGCGACCCAGAGGACCATCGAGACCCTCCGCGGCGACGGTCATACGATCGTCGGCCCCGCCGAGGGCCACCTCGCCGGGGGCGATGTGGGAGCGGGCCGCATGGTGGAACCCGAGGCAATCGTGGATGCCGTGACCCGGACACTGGCCGGTGAGCGCGATCTCGAGGGTGTCGAGGTGTTGGTCACCGCCGGGGGCACGCGGGAGGCCATCGATCCCGTTCGTTATATGGGGAACCGCTCCTCGGGGAAGATGGGACATGCCGTGGCCGTCGTCGCCGCCCGGCGTGGCGCCAAGGTCACGCTCGTCACCACGTCGTCGTTGCCCGCGCCGGGCTGCAATGTGGTCTCGGTCGAGAGCGCCCAGGAGATGGCCGACGCCGTGGCAGGTACGGAATGCGAGGTTGCGGTCATGGCGGCGGCGGTCGCCGATTTCCGACCCGCCGATCGCGCCGAGGAGAAGCTGGCCCGGACCGAGGGGCCGCCCCATATCGTCCTCGAGGCCACACCCGACATCCTCTCCTCCGTGGTCGCCCGGGAGAACCGACCGGTGGTGGTCGGTTTCGCCGCCGAGACCGGCGGGGTGGAGAGGGCCGTCGAAAAGGCGGCGCGCCAGGATGTCGATCTCATGGTCTACAACGATGTCACTGCCGCCGGGTCGGGGTTCGGCAGCGACACCAATAGGGTCATCTTCATCGACCGCGATGGCGGGACCGACCCCCAGGACTTGCTGTCAAAAGTCGAGGTCGCCGAGCTGTTCTGGACCAAGCTCGGCGCCATTCTCAATCAACGGTAAGGTTCTCTCTTCCATGATTTCCACCTACTTCTCATCCGAATCCGTGACCGAGGGCCACCCCGACAAGGTCGCCGACGCCATCTCCGACGCCGTGCTCGATGCGGTCCTCACCGAGGACCCCCGGGGCAAGTTGGCCGCCGAGACGCTGGTCACCACCGGTCGGGCCATCGTCGCCGGTGAGGTCCACACCGAGAGCACCCGTTTCGGCCCCGACGAGCTGGAGAAGACGATCGACGAGATCACCCGCACCACCGTGGCCGGGCTCGGTTACGACTTCGACGACTTCGCCGCAGACTCCATCGACGTCCAGGTTCTCATCCACCCCCAGAGCGCCGAGATCCGCAGTGGTGTCGAGCGCGGCGACGACCCCAAGGAGCTGGGGGCAGGGGATCAGGGGATCATGTTCGGGTATGCCGTGGACCACACCGAGGAGCTGATGCCGCTGCCCATCCAGCTCGCCCACCGTCTCGCCGAGCGGCTGGCAACGGTGCGCAAGACGGGGTTATTGCCCTATCTGCGTCCCGACGGGAAGACCCAGGTGACCGTCCGGTTCGAGGACGACCAGCCGGTGGCCATCACCGACGTCCTCATCTCCACCCAGCACATCGCCGAGATGTCCCAGGAGGAGATGCGCGAGGACGTTCGGGAGCAGGTGATCCTGCCCGTGCTACCAAACGACATGTTGGCCATCGACCATCGGTTCCTCTTCAATCCGAGTGGGAGCTTCGTCTCGGGTGGTCCCCACGCCGATGCCGGGGTGACCGGTCGCAAGATCATCGTCGACACCTATGGCGGGTACGCCCGTCATGGTGGGGGCGCCTTCAGCGGGAAGGACCCCTCCAAGGTAGACCGCTCCGCCGCCTACGGGGCCCGCTGGGCGGCCAAGAACGTCGTCGCCGCCGGGCTCGCCCGTGAGTGCGAGGTGCAGTTGGCCTATGCCATCGGCGACCCCGAGCCGTTCTCGGTCCGGGTCGAGACCTTCGGGTCGGCCCATGTCGATCCCGACCGCATCGTCGCCGCTGTCAAGGAGGTCTTCGACTTCCGGCCGGGGATGATCATCGAGGATCTGGGGCTGCGCGCCCCCATCTACCAGCCGACCACGGCCTATGGGCACTTCGGGCGTCCCGGGTTCCCCTGGGAGGAGACCAACCGCGCCGAGGCACTCCGCTCCATCGCCGAGCGCTAGGAGTGCCCTGTCTCATAACGTTGGCGAGGGCGGGGCACTAGTCCTCGTGCGAGTGGCACGGGTCGTCCCGGCGGTTCCATCGTTCTCGGTCGATAAGGGGTTTCTCTACTCGATCCCCGAGAGCATGGCGGTGACCATAGGAACCCTGACCCGGGTCCCCCTGGGTGGCCGTCGGGTGCGGGGCTACGTCGTCGGATTCGAGGAGAGTGACTCCGAAAGGCTCAAACCGATCGCGGGGGTCTCGGGTGATCTCCCCATCTTCGACGCGCCGCTTCTCGAAACCCTGCGGTGGGTGGCGGCCCACTACGTGGCGCCCCTCTCGATGGTCCTGGAGAAGGCGGCCCCACCCAATAACCCGGTGGCATCGGGCGCCGTTCCGTCCCCGCCTTCGGTGTCAGACGCGGCGCCGCCGCTGGCACTGATTCAGAGGTGGGGCGTGGGCAACTGGGTGGCGGGTGTCGCCAACACCGTGCGCAGAGGCCGTTCGGCGATGGTTGTGGTGGCGACGGTCGCCGAGTCGGAACGGGTATCCCAGCGTCTCCGTGCCGAGGTCCCAACCGATGTCCATCTCGTCACCGGGGACACCCCCGATTCCGAGGCCACCCGGGCCTGGGTGGAGATGTCGACTAGCGCCGGGCGCGTGGTCGTGGGGACACCCCGGATCGCCCTGTGGCCCATCGCCTCGCTTGGTTCGGTGGTGGTGATCGAGGAGGCCCGCCGTGCCATGAAGGAGCGCCAGACCCCGACGGTCCATGTGCGCGACATTGTCATCGAGCGTGGGAAGACGGAGGGGGCGAGGGCGGTGTTCGTCGGCCCGACGCCGAGTGTCGAGCTGGTCGGGGAGGGAGCAGAACTGCGGGCCGGCGAGGGCCGGGTCTGGCCACCGGTCGAGATGGTCGACCGCTCGGACGAGACACCGGGGGGCTCGCTCATAACGGACCGGGCGGTCATGGCGATCCGCTCCACCGTCAAGGGCGGTGGCAATGCCTTCGTGTTCACCCATCGGAGGGGCTACGCCGCGGCGACTCGGTGTGTGCGTTGTGGCACGCTGCGACGTTGCAGCCGGTGCGGAACACGCCCCGGACCCGGCGACACCTGTGTCCGTTGTGGCGAGCCTCTCGGTGGCTGTGTCTCCTGTGACGGTCGGCGGTTCGAGGCTCTTGGTGCGGGGACAGGCCGGGTCACCGAGGCCTTGCAACGCACCTTCGGCGACCAGGTCGGCGACGATGGGCGCATCCGGGTGGGGACGGAGAGGGATCTGGCGGGTCTCGGGGCCATGGACCTCGTGGTTGCCGTCGACCTTGACGGGCTGCTCTACGCCCCCCATTTCAGGGCCGCCGAGGAGGCCCTCCGCATCATGGTGCGGTTGGCCGGTCGGCTCGGTCGCCGCACGGGTGGCCGTCTCCTCGTCCAGACCACCAGCGGGGACCACCCCGCCGTCGCCGCCCTCGTTGCCGGCAACCCCGTCGACTTCCTCCACGACGAGATGGAGAAGAGACGGGCCGGCGGTTACCCACCGGCGGGCGACCTGTTGGTGGTGGAGACCCGCGGCGAGGATGTCGACGTCGACTCCATCGGCACCGACCTGACGTCCGCCGCCGGCGACGCCCTCGTCATGGGTCCTTCGGTGGGGGAGGATGGGGCCCGTTGGCTGATCCAGGGCGATGATCTCGCCAGCCTCAAGCTCGAGTTACGCCCTCTCGTCCAGAAATGGCGGGACGGTGGCGCGGTGGTCCGGATCGACGCCGATCCCATCGATTTGTAAAGGCGCCGATTCGGGGGATCCATCCGGACGTTAACCTCTGTGCCGTTCCCGAGAGCAAGAGCGTGGCGTGGCCATCTACCCCATCCGAGAGTACGGCGATCCCGTGTTGCGCATGGTCACCAAGCCGGTCGATGAGATCGACGACTCGATCCGGCGGCTCGTCGCCGACATGATCGAGACCATGTACGACGCCCCCGGTGTCGGGCTGGCGGCCAACCAGATCGGTGTGGGGCGACGGGTGGCGGTGTTCGACGCCCAGGATGAACTGGAGGCCCGGGTGATGATCAATCCACGTGTTATCCACACCGAGGGTGAGTTCGAGATGGAGGAGGGCTGCTTGTCGGTCCCCGGCTACTTCTGGCCAATCACCCGACCCGCCTACGCCGTCGTCGAGGCCACCGACCTCGAGGGGGACACCGTGACCTACGAGGGGGACGGTCTCATGGGTCGGGTCCTCCAGCACGAGTTCGCCCATCTCGACGGTGGGCTCCTCCTCGATGCCATGGAGAGACGGGTCCGCAAGAAGGCGATGAGGGAAATCCACCGCGCCTCGTTGGGTCTGTGAGCGGGAGCATCTTCCTGGGGACGCCCGAGGCGGCCCTTCCCTCCCTGCGGGCCCTTGCCACCGTGTCCGAGGTCAGGTTGGTGATAACCCAACCCGACCGGCCCCGGGGTCGGTCGCGACACCCCGTCCCACCACCGGTCAAGGTGTTGGCCGGGGAGCTGGGCATACCCGTCGCCCAACCGTCGGGTCGTCGGGCGCTCACCACCCTCGTCACGGCGATGGCACCCCTCGATGCCGCCGTGGTGGTGGCATATGGCCAGATCATCACATCGACCGCCCTCGCCGTACCCGAGGTGGGTTGGCTCAATGTCCACTTCTCGCTGCTGCCCCGCTGGCGGGGCGCCGCGCCCGTGGCCCACGCCCTCCTGGCCGGGGACGAGGTGACGGGTGTGTCCCTGATGCGTCTCGAAGAGGGGCTCGATACGGGGCCCGTGTACGCCAGCTCCGAGATCGAGATAGGCCACGCCGACGACCGGGGCAGTCTCACCGACACCCTCGCCCATGTCGGCGCCGACCTGCTCACGGAGAGATGGGAGGGGATAGTCACCGGTGAGACGACTCCCGAGGCCCAGGACGACAACCTGGCCACCATCGCCCCCAAGCTCACCCCCGAGGATCGTCTCATCGACGTCACCGATATCCCTGGCCGGGTGACGGCGCGGGTTCGTGCCCTCGCCCCCACCCCGGGCGCCCAACTGGAGACGGCGCAGGGACCGGTCAAGATCCTGGCGGCCCGACCCGTCGACGTGACCACCATTCCCCCTGGAGACCTCGCCGGTGTCGAGGGCCGGCTGGTACTCGGTGTGGGAGGGGGGAGCGTGATGGTGGGGACGATCCAGCCTCCGGGAAGACGGGCCATGTCGGGTGAGGACTACCTGAGGGGCCGCCCCGATCTGGGCCGTTAGGATTGTCAGCGCCGATGACAGTCCCCGACATCAAAATCGCACCATCGTTGCTCGCGGCCGATTTCGCCCGGCTCGGCGAGGAGATCGCCCGGATCGAGGATCACGTCGAGCTGCTCCACCTTGACATCATGGACGGGCATTTCGTCCCCAACATCAGTTTTGGGATGCCCGTGATCGCATCGGTGAGGGCCATAACCGACCTGCCTCTCGACTGCCATCTGATGACCACCAACCCGGTCACTTATCTCGAGAGCTTCCGCGAGGCCGGGGCCGACTCGGTGACCGTCCACATCGAGGCCATACCCGACCCCACCAAGGCGATGACGAAGGCCGATGAGCTCGGTCTCGGGTTTGCCATCGCCCTCAACCCCTCGAGTCCCTTCGCCTCCATCGAGCCGTTCGTCGAGGACTGTTCGATGGTGCTGATCATGTCGGTCGAGCCGGGGTTTGGTGGGCAGTCCTTCCTACCCGAAGTCCTCCCCAAGGTGGAGAAGGCACGTGCCTGGATCGACGGCCATGGGCTCGCTACCGACATCGAGATCGACGGCGGCGTGGATCCGGAAAGCGCCGTCGCTGCGGTGTCGGCCGGGGCCAACGTGCTTGTCGCGGGCTCGGCGGTGTTCCAGGACCCCGACCCGGTGGCCGCCATCGACCGCATCAGGAACCTGTCGGGCGCATGAGCCAGGTGGTGGTGATCGTCGATGATGCCATCAACCCCGATGTCCTCGAAGGTGACGACATCTGGACCGTGGTCGTCGGGGGCACCGACTGGATGGAGGACGCCGCGCTCCACGACCCCGACCTGCTCGTGCTCGGGGGGAAGGTCGACTTCGGGCAGCTCGACACCCTGCGACGGGATCTTCGTTTCACCGAGGTCCCGATTATCTGTCGTCTCGACGTCGACAGCGTCGATAGCGGCCTAGATCTGCTCGACGCCGGGGTCGACGATTACCTGGTGGAGCCATTCGAGGACCGGGAGGCGTCATCCCGGGTCAGGGCAGTGCTCCGTCGGTCCCGGGCCGGTCTGGAGCGCTCACCGCTCACGGGCATGCCGGGCAACTTCCGGATCGCCGCCGAGCTCGACCGCCGCATCGTCGCCGGGGAGCGTTTCGCACTCATCCACTGTGATCTCGACGACTTCAAGTCCTACAACGATCGCTACGGGTTCGTTCGTGGCGATGCCGTCATCCAGTTCTGCGCCCGATGTCTTCGTGTCGCCGCCCAACCCCACAACGGGGTCTTCATGGGTCATATCGGTGGCGACGACTTCGCAGTCATCATCTCCTCCAGCATCGCCGAGGAGTACGCCTCCGAGGTGACGCGGCTGTTCGATGAGGGGATAGCGGCGTTCTACGACGCCGGGGACGTCGAAGCCGGGGGAGTGGAACTGGAGGATCGACTCGGCGGCACCAGGTTCGCCCCCCTGGTTGGTGTGTCGATGGGGATCGCCTCCACTGCGGTCCGACCCCTCCCGTCGCGCTGGGAGACCTCCCAGATCGCCGCCGAGATGAAAACCGTCGCCAAACGGGATCCTGGGTCGTCCTACGCGGTCGACCGCCGCCGCGTATGAGCTACCCGCTGCTCCACCTAATGGAGAGGGCGGCCTCCCTTGCCGTTCGCCATCGCACCCATCCCAACCCTGCCGTGGGGGCTGTCATCGTGGCGCCAGATGGGTCCGTGATCGGCGAGGGCGCCCACACCGGACCGGGAAATCCCCACGCCGAAGTGGAGGCGCTGGCCGGGGCGACGGAGCCGGTTGCGGGGACGACGATGATTGTCACGCTGGAGCCCTGTTCCCACCATGATCGGACCCCGCCGTGTACCGACGCCATCATCGAAGCGGGGATAGCCCGGGTGATCATCGGGGGGCGGGACCCCGATTCCCGGGTGGCCGGCCACGGTGTCGCCCTCCTCGAGGAGTCCGGGATCACGGTTATCGACGGGATCGAGGGGTTCGACCACGAGTCGGTCGACCCTGCCTACTTCCACCACCGTCGTACCGGTCGCCCCCTGATCACCCTGAAGACCGCCTCGACTCTGGATGGTCAGGTGGCCGCCGTCGACGGAACATCGCGGTGGATCACCGGCGAGGACGCCCGCACCGACGGGCACCGGCTCCGCTCCTCGAACGATGCCATCATGGTGGGGGCGGGGACGCTCATCGCCGATGACCCCCGATTGACGGTGCGCACACCCGACGCCGATCACCAACCCATGCCGGTGGTCGTGACGGGGGGGCGACCCCTGCCCACCGATGCCCGGTTGTGGGCTCGACCCCATCTGATCATCGCCACCGAGCCGATGGGGGGTCACGACGTGTTGGTCGTCGACGGCACCGACGGCCGACCCCATGCCAGCGCCGCCATGACCGCACTGGCGGATCGCGGTTACCTCTCGGTGCTGGTGGAAGGTGGTCCCACCCTGGCGGCGGCCCTCCTCGCGGCGGGTCTGATCGATCGCATCGTCGCCTATGTGGCGCCCGCCGTGGCCGGAGGGACGGGAATGCCCATGTTCGCCGGGGCGTTCTCCACACTGGAGGCGATGACACCCCTCGCCATCGAGTCTGTGACAATGGTGGGGACCGACCTCAAAGTGACTGCCAAACCGAGGTACTAGGAGACTAGGTGTTCACCGGAATCGTTGAATCAGTGGGACATATCGTCGAGATCGTCGAAACCGACGGTGGACGACGACTCACCATCGACGTCGGACCGATCGAGGACCTTGCGGTCGGCGACTCGGTCAGCCTCGACGGCACATGTCTCACCGTGGTTGGGATCGACGCCACTGGCGTCGACTTCGACGCCGTGGTGGAAACCCTCTCCCGGACGACATTGGTGGCAAAGGATGTTGGAGACGAGGTCCATCTGGAGCGGGCGACACGGGTGGGGGACCGTCTCGACGGGCACATCGTCTCGGGCCACATCGACGGTGTCGGAACGGTGACCGAGGTCACCTCAGCAACCGATGGCTCCCGGCGTCTCGTTGTCGAGGTTCCCCCCGATCTGCGCCGTTACCTCATCGAGAAGGGTTCGGTAGCCATGGACGGTGTCAGCCTCACGGTGGCCGTACTCACCGACACCGGCTTCGAGGTCGCCCTGATACCTCACACCCTCGAGGTCACGACGTTCGGAGAGAAGGAGCCGGGTGAGCGGGTCAATCTGGAGATGGAT
>WHUC01000120.1 GCA_009377435.1 Acidimicrobiia bacterium | reverse complement strand
GTGAACGGCGGCGGCGAACCGAGAGGCCAGGGCCGCCAGCCTTCCAGCCGCTCTTTCCTCTCCCCCATCTATCACCTCTGCAACCAGTGCGCTCCCCACGATGACGCCATCGGCGTAACCGGCGGCAGTCGCCGCCTGCTCCGGTGTGGAGATGCCCACCCCCAACACCAGCGGGATGTCCCCGGCTGCCCGCACCCGCTTCGACAGTCGGGCGGCGTGATCGCTGCTCTCGACTCGGGTGCCGGTGACCCCCATGTCGGCCACTCCATAAATAAAGGCCGGCCCGGTGTCGACCACACTCTTGAGTCGTTCGTCGTCGGTCGTCGGGGCGACGAAGACGGCCATCCCCAGACCCACCGTCGTCGCCGCGGTGAGGAAAGGAGTCATCTCCTCGACGGGAAGGTCGGGGATGATCACCCCCGCCGCCCCGGCGGAGGCGAATGCGTCCATCGTCCGATCGATACCACGACGAAGCACCGGATTGACATAGGTCATGATCACGGTGGGCAGCCCGGTCCTGTTGGCGACGACCTCCACGAGCCGTAATGCCGAGTCGATGTCCATGCCTGCCTCCAGGGCCATCTGGCCGGCCCTCTGGATGATGGGTCCATCCATGAGGGGATCCGAGTAGGGAATGCCCAACTCGAAACCGTCGGCGCCACTGTCGGCGAGGGCGGTGAACATGTCAGGGCTCGACTCCCGTGTCGGGATCCCCGCGGTCATGTAGGGCAGGAAGACGGTGTCCTCACCGGCGAACAGAGCCGTCAGACGCTCGGTCATGGGCGGGAGGGGTAGGGATCGCTTCTCCGTTTTGCCCCCATACCTGCCGAGCCCCCATACCTCCCGGACCTGCGGCCCGGCAGGGACCTTTCCCCCTCTTCGAAGGGGAACATGGATTTCGCCAGGACATCTACGTCCTTGTCGCCTCTTCCGGAGAGACAGACCACCACGGTGTCACCGACCAGCTCCTCGCGGTTGTTGGCGATCCAGGCGATGGCGTGGGCCGATTCCAGTGCGGGGATGATGCCCTCGGTGCGAGACAGCAAATGGACCCCGTCGAGTGCGTCGGCATCCGTTGCCGTGACGTAGCGGGCGATCCCATTTTGGGCGAAGTAGGCGTGCTCAGGGCCGACACCCGGATAGTCGAGACCGGCGGAAATTGAGTGGGCCTCGAGCACCTGACCGTCGTCGTCCTGGAGCATCATGCTCATCGAGCCGTGCAACACACCGGGCGACCCCCCGACAATCGCCGCACCGTGGGGGCCGTCGAGACCTTCACCGGCGGCCTCGACACCCACCAGGTCGACACCGGCACCGGCGAAGGGATGGAACATACCCATGGCATTGGACCCTCCGCCGACACACGCCACCACATGATCGGGTTGCGTCTCTCCGAATTGTCGGATCGTCTCCTCGCCGATGACCCGTTGGAACTCGCGCACCATCCAGGGGAACGGGTGGGGGCCCACCACCGATCCGATCGAATAGTGGGTCGTGTGGACGGTCCTCACCCAGTCGCGCATCGCCGCACTGACGGCGTCCTTGAGGGTCGCCGCACCGGTCTCGACCGGTATGACCTCACAACCAAGGAGCTCCATCCTGACGACATTGAGATGTTGTCGCTCGATGTCGACGGTGCCCATGTACACGGCGCACTCCAGACCGAATGCCGCGGCCGCCGTCGCCGTGGCCACGCCATGCTGACCGGCCCCCGTCTCTGCGATCAGGCGGGGCTTGCCCATCCGTGCGGTGAGGAGTGCCTGACCGACCCCGTTGTTGATCTTGTGGGCGCCGGTGTGGGCGAGGTCCTCCCGTTTCAGCCAGATCTCACATCCCAGTTCGGCCGATAACCTTTCGGTGTGTTGGAGTGGGGTGGGTCGTCCCACGAAATCCGTCAGCCACCGGCGGTACTCGTCGACAAAGGACGCGTCGCCCCATGCCTCCTCAAAGGCGACGGTGAGCTCCTTGAGCGCCGGCATGAGGGTTTCCGGGGCGTACTGTCCGCCGTAGTCGCCGAAGCGCCCGGCCGCGTCGGGTCTCTCCAATGGTCCGCTCATTTTCGCTTCACCTCGTCGAGGAATGCGGTGATCAGCTCGGGGCTCTTCGCTCCCCGCTCGACCTCGAGACCGGACGAGGCATCCACTCCCCAGGGACGGGTCCGCTCGACGGCGTCGGCGACGTTGTCGGGGGTGAGCCCACCGGCGAGCACCCAACGATCCCGAGGGATGTCGAGATGGTCCCAGTCGAGGGTGCGACCCGTGCCACCGGGTTTGTCCGCGGTTCCCGAGTCGATGAGCGGGATGTGCTCATTGGGGATGTCGCCGCTCTTGTCCGGTCTTATGGGCATGAGAACATCGAGCCCGGCCCGGGTCGCCTCGATGGCGGCCATGGGTGCCTCGACACCGTATGGCTGGATACCGCTGACACCGAGGCGATGGGCCAGACCGAGGGTCGTCGCCGATGCCACATCGACGGTGAGGAGAAACACCGGTAGCGGCGCCAGCGCCACCAGCTCGGCTGCTTCATCCGGTTCGACATTGCGGGGTGATCCCGGCCAGCACACGACGCCAATGACGTCGGCGCCACCGGAGACGGCGGCCTCGATGTGGTCGGGATGGGTCACACCGCAGATCTTGACCCAGGTCATGGGCGGACGCCCATGGGTGGTGTGGGGTCGGCGGGTGGGGACGTCACGGTCACGACGATCCCAACAGAGCGGCGAGGGTGGCTTCGGGGTCGCCACTGCGGACCAGGCTCTCCCCGACGAGGACGGCGTTGAACCCCGCATCGGCCATCCGCAACAGATCGCTCCGATCCCGGATGCCGCTCTCGGCGACCCGGATCGGGGCGAAGTCGACACTCTCGCCCAACGAGACGACGAGATCGAGGTCGACATCGAAGGTGCGTAGGTTACGGGCGTTGACCCCGACGATCCGGGCCCCGGCACTCCGGGCCCGGTCGATCTCATCGCGGTCATGGACCTCGACGAGGACATCGAGACCGAATAGCTCGGCGGTCTCCATCACGGCGGAGAGGGCGGCGTCGTCCAACGCCGCCACTATGGCGAGGACGGCATCGGCACCCATGGCGGCGGCCTCCACCACCTGGATGGGGTCGACGGTGAAGTCCTTGCGTAGCACCGGCACCCCGACTGCGGCGCTCACGGCGCGGAGGTCGTCCTCGGAACCGTCGAAATGGTGCGGCTCGGTGAGGACCGAGATGGCGGCGGCGCCGCCCCGCACGTACGCTGCCGCCAGCGCTGCTGGGTCGAGGTCGGCGTGGAGGACGCCACCGCTGGGTGAGCGTCTCTTGATCTCGGCGATGACTGCTGGGGCGGCCGCAACGAGCGCCTCCTCGAATCGGCGCGGTTGATGGTCCGCAGCACGCTTCTCGAGGGCGGCGCGGTCGAGGGTGTCGGCCCGTCGTCGAGCATCGGCGACTAACCGGTCGAGGGTGGTCATGGGCGAACGCCCCCGGCGGGTGTGGGGTGGGCGGGTGGTTGGAATGTCACGCTCATGAGACCAGGGGCAGGGGACGGAGACGGGCGGCGACACCGCCACCATCCCAGGTCACGTCCACCGGGGCATCCTCGTCTACCTCACTGCGAACCGTGGCCAGGGCGACGGGGGCCATCAGCTCGAGGGACTCGGCCACCGACGTCAACACACCCACGTCCGACCCCTCTGCCACGACCGTCGACCCTGATGGGGGCAGAACGTTCTCACCGATCACCAGTCCGGTGAGTCGCTTGTTGACGTGGCCCCGGGTGTTGATGCGGGCGACGAGCTCCTGACCGAGATAGCAGCCCTTGGTGAATGACACCGCCTCGGGCACCAGACCGGTCTCTTGGGGGATCGTCTTTGCGGTGACGTCGACACCCATGAGTGGCTCTCCGGACTCGATGCGGACCGCCGTCCACGCAACCTCGCCGACCTTGGGGAGGTCGGGAACGACTTTGGTGATGGTCGCACCGGCGAGACCCTTGATCGGCACCGGGTAGCCATCGATGTCAACGGCGTTGGCGACCAGCGACATGGGCTCGGCCGGTTCCACCGTGGCATCGACGCGGATGAGATAGCGGGAGAGGTTTGTGGCGACCTCGTCGGCCCCGACGTCGCTGAGGAGGAGGACATCATGACCGGAGCGGAGTACCCAGAGAAGCGCCTGGAGCTTGCCCCGCGGTCCGAGGAGGAAAGATCGGGCGACCTCACCATCGCCGATGGGGGCGACGTCTTGCGAAATGATCCCGTCGAGGAAACCCACGGCATCGCCACCGGACACCCTGGTCACCCCGAACAAGTCGGGTACCACACCGCCATCACGTCGCAAGGCTAGATACTCCGACGTCACGTCGGTGTACATATCGGGACGGTTCATGACTCGACCTCCTCCAGATGGGCGCGGGCCGTCTCCGAGGTTTTCTCCAGGCGCCCCCACCCCCCGCCCGGGGCCTTCCCCCCCATCTTCCGGGCGGACCCGATGGCGGCGAGGGCGGCGGCCGCTTTGTCCATGGTCTCCTCGTACTCGGTGGCGGCGTCGCTGTCGGCGACGATTCCGGCACCGGCCTGCACCCAAGCGGTGTCGTCGCTGAGGACGATCGTGCGCAGACATATCGCGGTGTCGATGTTCCCCGAGTAATCGACGTATCCCAGGGCACCGCCGTAGGGGCCGCGCCGGGTCGGTTCGAGACGATCGATGATGCCGATGGCGGCCACCTTGGGAGCGCCACTCACGGTGCCGTGGGGAAAGGTCGCCCTGAGGACGTCGATGGGTCCGACCTCGGGGCGGAGCCTCCCCGAGATGCCACTGACGAGATGGATGACGTGGGAGTACCGCTCGACCACCATGAGCTCATCGACACTTACCGACCCGTACTCGGAGACGCGCCCCAGGTCGTTCCGGGCAAGATCGACGAGCATGACGTGCTCGGCGCGTTCCTTGGGGTCGGCGAGAAGCTCCTGCTCCAAACGGAGATCCCCATCCCGGTCGCGACCACGGGGTCGGGTGCCGGCGATGGGGCGTGAGGTGGCAACGCCGTCACGTACCCGGACCATCAGTTCCGGGCTGGCGCCGACAACGGTGATATCGGAGGTGTGGAAGTAGAAGAGAAATGGTGAGGGGTTGATCCTCCGTATCGCCCGATAGATGAGGAACGGGTCACCGTCGTATCGCGTCTCGAGACGTTGTGACAGGACGACCTGGAAGACGTTGCCCCTCCTTATCTCGTCCCTGGCCTCCTCGACGACGGTCATGAAACCGTCCCGTTCGAAGGTGCTCGTCCACGGGGGCCTTTCGTCGTGGTCATCCACCGGAACAGGTGTGTAGGAGGTGGCCGACCCCAGTCTTTCCTCGGTGACGGCCAATCGTTTCACCGCGCCGTCGTAATCCGACGCCGGGTCGCTCCCGGGACGGACGTTGCAGATGAGGGAGACGGTGTCGGAGAGGCGATCTATCGCCGCCAGCATACCCACGAACTGGAACACCATCTCGGGGAGACCGCGATCATCGGGCGGCGGATCCGGTAGATGCTCGACATGACGGACACCGTCGAAACCGATGTAACCGACGGCACCGGAATGGAGCGGGGGAAGCCCGGGGACGTCGGCGACCTCCTCCGCCTCGAGAAGGGACTCCAGCACCGTGAGTGGATCCCCGCCAGGTACCTTGGTATCGGTTCCGATCAGGTCGGAGACCCCATCATGGGCGATCAGCGTCGCCGAGGGCTCCCAGCCGACGAACGACCACCGGCCCCATCGCTCGCCACCCTCGACCGACTCGAGAAGGAAACCGGGTTGGTCGCCGACGAGTTTCCCGTAGACGGAGACGGGTGTCTCCTGATCGGCCACCACACGTCGGCTGACGGGTATGACCGTGCAGCACCCGGCCAACTCGACAAACTCGTCGCGGCTGGGACTGGTCTCCATGGGGTGAGAGTAGGCGTGTCCCGCCACGGCTCGAACCAGAGCCGTCCCTTCTCAGATCGCGGTGAGGTTGCAGAGCACCGGGATGTCGGGGCTGAAGTTCCCAATACCCCCAGCCGACTCACCCAACGCCCGGCAAGGTCATGCGGGCGGGTTAGGGGACACCGCCCGTCCATCGTGGCGACGGGATGGGGTGGCGGGTAGGGCAAACGTGCGAGCCGGCGCCTGTTTTCGACGAGTCCCACCTCAACCATCGATAGGGGGTACCTGTGGCAAGCAACCAACGACGGACTCGCCGCAAAGCTCGCACTAATAAAGAAACGCCGAGGGGCACAGAGGGGCGAACTCGCATATGTCGCACCGTGGGGAGCGGGCGACACAGACATCCCGCCCGAACTGGATCATTCTCATCGATAGACCCGGCCATGATCGTCTCGGCATGAGGGATTCGAGATCGATCTCG
>WHUC01000119.1 GCA_009377435.1 Acidimicrobiia bacterium | reverse complement strand
ACAGATCTCGCCCGCCTTCCAACACCGGGTGCGGAAATGGCATCCGCTGGGCGGGTTGGCGGGGGAGGGGACGTCACCCTCAAGGAGGATGGTGTGCCGTTTGCCGCGGGTCTCCGGATCGGGGACGGGGACCGCCGAAAGCAGGGCCTGGGTGTAGGGGTGGAGGGCGTGACCGTAGATCTGGGACTCATCACCGATCTCCACGATCCTCCCCAGATACATGACGGCGACACGATCGCTGATATGGCGGACCACGGAGAGGTCGTGGGCGATGAAGATATAGGACAGGTTGAACTCGTCCTGGATGTCCTCGAGGAGATTGAGGACCTGGGCCTGCACCGACACGTCGAGCGCCGACACCGGCTCGTCGGCGATGATCACCGAAGGGTTCAGGGCGAGGGCCCGGGCGATACCGATCCTCTGTCGCTGCCCACCGGAGAACTGGTGGGGGTACCGGCTCTCGTACTCGGCCCGGAGCCCGACCCGATCGAGGAGCTGGCGCACCCGGCGGCGCTTCTCCTGTTTGCCCGCGACCTCGCCCTTGTGGATGTCATAGCCCTCCCCGATGATGTTCCCCACCGTCATCCTCGGGTTGAGGGACGCATAGGGGTCCTGGAAGATGATCTGGACCTCACGGCGCAGCTTGCGCATCTCCGACGACCCCATCTCGAAGATGTCGCGGCCTTCGTAGTAGGCCGACCCACCGGTAGGCTCGACGAGACGGAGCAGGGTCCGTGCCAGGGTCGACTTGCCGCAACCCGACTCGCCAACCAGTCCCAGGGTCTCCCCCCGGTGCAGATCGAAGGAGACGCCGTCCACGGCCTTGACCTGGCCGACCGTTCTCTTGAGGACGATGCCCCGTCGGATGGGGAAGTACTTTTGGACGTTCTCCGCCCGCAGGATCACGTCATCAGGCACGGTTCACCAGCTCCTCGGCGAAGTGACAGGCGCTGAAGCGGCCGGGGGCGACCTCGCGGAACGCCGGCACCTCCTCGAGACAGACATCCTGTGCGTAGGGGCATCTCGGGTTGAACGAGCAACCCGGGGGTATGGCGGCCAGATCGGGGGGCTGGCCCACGATCGGCTCCAGCCTTATCCCCTTCTGATCGGCGCGGGGGATGGAGTGCATCAGCCCCTCGGTGTAGGGGTGAAAGGGCTTCTTGTAGAGGGAGAAGATCTCGGCCTGCTCCACCTCCTTGCCGGCATACATCACCACGACCCGATCGGCCACATCGGCAACGACACCGAGGTCGTGGGTGATGAGGATCATCCCCATCTTGTACTCCTTCTGGAGCTCGGCCAGCAACTCCATCACCTGGGCCTGCACGGTGACGTCGAGCGCCGTCGTGGGCTCGTCGGCGATGACGACGTCAGGGTCGAGGGCGAGGGACATGGCGATCATGGCCCGTTGCCGCATGCCACCGGAGAACTCGTGGGGGTAGTTGTCGTAGCGGTCGCCCGCACTGGGGATCCCCACCTGTTCCAGCAGCTCGATCGCCTTCTCCTTGGCGTCGGTCTTGGAGACACCCCTCACCCGGAGCATCTCCGATATCTGCCAGCCCACGGTGTAGACGGGGTTGAGGGCGGTGAGGGCATCCTGGAAGATGAGCGACATCCGCGAGCCTCTGACCTGTCGGCGCTCCTTCTCCTTGAGATCGAAGAGATCGACGCCCTTGAGCCGGACCGAACCCGAGGTGATAAAGCCCGGGGGGCTGTCGACGATCCCCATCACCGCCTGGGCGTTCACCGACTTCCCCGAACCGGATTCACCGAGGATGGCGAGGGTCTCCCCCGCCTCGAGCTCGTAGCTCAGACCGTTCACGGCGTTTACGACGCCCTTGTCGGTGCGGAACTCGACACTGAGGTTGTCGACGTCGAGCAGCGGGGCGTCGGGGTCGATCGGTTTTCCGGCGACGGTATCGCGGCTCTTGGTCTCGGTGGTCATCGGGCCTCCGGGTGGTTCATCGCAGTCGGGGATCGAGGGCGTCACGCAAGGCGTCGCCCATGAGGATGAAGGCGAACACCGTGGCCGACACGAAGAACCCGGGGTAGAGCAGCAGGTGGGGTGAGGTCTGCACCCGCCGTTGCGCCTCCGACACCATCAGGCCCCATGAGATGGCGGGGAGCTGGAGCCCCACACCGAGGAAGGAGAGGGTGGCCTCGGCGCCGATGATCACGCCGATCGTGATGGTGGTGAAGACGAGAACCGGGGCGAGGGAGTTGGGGAGGATGTGGCGGAACATGATCCGTATCGGCCCCGCCCCCAGCGCCCGTGCCGCCTGGACATACTCCTGGTTCTTCTCCGAGATGACCGACGAGCGGACGATCCTCATCATCGACGCCCACCCGAATGCGGTGAGCACGGCAGCCACCTGCAGCGGCCCGCGCCTCGGCACGATGTTGAGGAAGGCGATACCGGCCAAGAGGAGGGGTATCACAAACCAGATATCGGTGATCCGTGACAACAGCGCGTCGGCCCATCTCCCGAAATAGCCGGCCATACTCCCCAATAGGAGTGCGATCACGGTGGCGCTCCCGGCTACCAGCAGACCGATGGTGAGGGAGTTGCGGGCACCATACACGACCCTCGTCACCTGATCCCGTCCTTGGACGTCGTGACCGAACCAGTGCTCGCTCGATGGGGATTCGGCGCTGCGGCCCAGCTCGGCGTACTGGGGATTCTGCCAACAACCCCCCTCACCCTCGGGACAGGTCTGATCGACGAAGAGCGGCGGTATGGAAGCAAAAACGCCGGGTGCGACGGCCATGGCCACGAACACTGCGATCAAGAACGCCGAGACCAGGAATATGGGCTTCCTCTTGAGTGAGTCCCAAGCATCCGACCACAGGCTCGACTCCTCACCGATTCCCCCGATTTCGCGGTCGGAGAGCTCGGCCTTCTCGATGGTGTGGCGATCCCTTCTCTTGCGTTCCTCCGTGGTTAACGACGGCGCCGCGGGGTCTCCCGACCCTCCCCCACCCCCCGCCCGGGTGTTCCTTGCCCGTCCGGTTTTGTCCTTCACCCGCTCGGAATCGGTGTCAGTCATAGCGGATCCTCGGATCGAGATAGGCATACAAGATGTCAACCACGAGGTTCGCCACCAAGAAGATGAATATGAGGAAGGTGATTATCCCCAAGACGACGGTTCCCTCTTGTCCCCTGATCCCGTTGAGAACCTCCCAACCGAGACCGGTCACGTTGAAGATGGTCTCGGTGACGATGGCACCCCCCATGAGGTTTCCTAGATCTATGCCGAGGAAGGTGACCACCGGGATGAGCGAGTTGCGAAGAAGATGGCGGACAACGGTGCGGGAGCGGGTGAGACCCTTGGCGGTGGCGGTGCGGACGAAGTCGGCCCGGAGGTTCTCGATGAGGGAGGTCCGGGTGAGCCGGGCGATGTAGGCGAGGCTCAACGAGCCGAGGACGATGGCGGGGATGAAGAAGGCCTTGATCGATGCCAGCGAGAAGATGGGGGCATCGGGGTCACGCCAGGAGATGTTGAGCCACCCGTCGGTGAGACTGCGGAGCCAACCGGGGGCGTCAGATTGGATAAAGGCGATGATGAGGATCTGGACACCGAACCCGATCACGAAGATGGGAATCGAGATGACCATGATAGTGGACACCCTCACCAGGTTGTCGACGAAGGAGTCCTTTCGCAACCCGGCGAACACACCGGCGATGACCCCGAGGATGGCCTCGAAAGTGAATGCATAGACGGCGAGGGTGGCGGTACGGGGAATCGTCCTCCCCAAGATGTCGGATACGGGGTCACCACGGAAATTCTCCCCGAAGTTCCCCTGTAGTAGACCGTTGAAGGTGCCAGTGGGGGGTTCGACCCCTGCGGCCCTCTGCTCCTCGGTGAGGACACGGGGGTTGGGGTCGTCGTCGGGAAGGACGCCGAGCCACTTCCCGTAGCGGATGAGGGCCGGATCGTCGAGATCATACTCGTCACGTAACTGGGCCTGGACGGCCGGCGCCATCGGTCTCTCCCCGGCCAGGGCGCGGATGGGGTCGCCGGGTAAGAGGAACACCATCATGAAGACGATGAAGGTGGCGCCGAAGAAAACGGGGATGAATTGGAGGACGCGTCGGATCAGGTAGCGGCCCACACCGGACCCTCCTGTAAACCATAGCTCGATGAGAAAACGGTGTGCACGAGGTGACCTTAGTGGTCACCTCGTGCACGATGTCGTCGGATCAACGGAAATCAGCCGTTGACGGTTACCTCAGCGAGGTCGACACGGGTGAACGGGTCGATCACCACGTTGTCGACATTCTCGGAGTAGGCAGCCTGGATCTGGCCGAACCACATCGGGATGATGGGCACGTCCCGGGCGAGGAGGTCCTCGGCCGCGTTGTACGCCGCGATGGCCTCTTCCTGGGTCTCCGCACCATCACCCTCGGTGAGCAGTTCGGCGAGCTCGGGGTTGTCGTAACCCGTGTAGTTCGAGGAACCGCCAGGGGCGTGGATCGGTCCGATGTAGTTCTCGGCGGATGGGTAGTCCATGGCCCAAGCGAGACGGAAGGGACCCTCGATGGTGCCCTCGTCGAGACGACCGAGATAGTCGGCGAACTCAAGTGACTCGAACACGATCTCCTCGATACCGAGGGTCTGACGCCACTGGTTGGCGACAGCCTCCATCCACTCCTCGTGACCGGCACCGGAGTTGAACCACATGGTGACGGGCCCGTCGATACCACCGGCTTCGTCGAAGAGCGCCTTCGCCGCCTCGGGGTCGTAGACACAGGCCTGACCACAGGCACCCGGACGATAACCGTCCACCACGGGGCTGACGAAGGCGTCGGCCGCCTGCAGCGAGCCGTTGTAGATGGCGTCGATGATGGGCTGACGATCGATCGCCATCGACATGGCCATGCGGATGTCGGTGTTGTCATACGGCGGGATGGTGGTCGGGAATGCGATCCACGTGAAGGTCGAGGACGGCGCCCGGAGGAACCGGTCACCGAACTGCTCTTCGGCGGCGGCAAGCTGCTCCGGCGGCAGAGCATCCATGATGTCGAGGTTGCCGGCGAGCACCTCGTTGTAGGCGGTAGCCAGCTCGGCGAAGATCAGGAACTCGATCGAGTCGGCGTTGCCCTCGTCACCGGCGTAGTCGGGGTACTTAACCACGTTGATGCCGCGGTCGTGCTCCCACGTTCCGTCCATCATGTAGGGACCGTTGCCGATGGGCGCCTCGTTGAAGGAGGACTCGTCGGCGATCCAGTCGGGATGGGCCGGGTAGAAGGCGGTGTATCCCAGCATGAGCGGGAACTGCGAGAACGGACCGTTGAGGGTGACCTCGATGGTCTGGTCATCGACCGCGGTGAGCCCTTCGAACTCGGTCGCAGCCGGTGGGGTGACCTCGTTGCCCTCGTCGTCGACCTCTCCCTGGAGATCCTCGTAGCCCACGATGCGCTCGAAGAAGTACGAGTTGTTCTGGGCGTTGGTGGACAGCGCGCCGAAGGTCCAGCCATCGACGTAGTTCTGGGCGGTCAGCGGGGTTCCGTCATGGAACGTCCAACCCTCCTTGAGGGTGATCGTCCAGGTGACGTTGTCCTCCGACGTGATGTCGGCGGCAACGGCGTCGGCGTCCTCGTCGCCCCACATCGGGGTGACCGTCTCCGGGTCGAACGTGATCAGCGAGCTGTAGAGACCACCGAGAACCTCGGCGCCACAGGTCTCGTTGGCGTTGGTCGGGGTGAGGAACTGCGGCTCACAGATATACACGCTGAAAGAGCCACCTGCCGCGGCGGGCGCGTCGGTCTCGACGGGCGCCTCCGTCTCGGCGGGGGCCTCGGTCTCGGCGGGGGCCTCGGTCTCGGCGGGGGCCTCGGTCTCGGCGGGGGCCTCGGTCTCGGCGGGGGCCTCGGTCTCGGCGGTGGTCTCTTCGGCTTCCTCGCCGTTTCCACCACAGGCCGCCAAGACCAGCGCTAGAACGCCGACGAGCGCAATAATGCGCAACCATCGGTTCTTCATGATTGTTTTCCTCCTTGAGGGTTACAGGTTGCGAGTCGGCAAGAACGCCCGACTCCGATTGGTGTCCTCACATCCACACCCAGACCCCGAGGGGACGGGATAAAGGGATGTCGAGCACACCTTTGCTTATACCGTAGTCCAATCCGACAGGTCGCATCGCCTCGATTGGGATTCCATGTCTCAAAGGTCGCCTTGCCCTTCCCGGTACGGGCCGACCAAGACTATAGCCGCCGTCCGGTGACGGAGGGCGAGAACATCTGTCAGATGTCGGTGGTCTTCTGCTCCTCGACGACGGTGTTGCCATCACCGGAGACCTGACGCATGGTGCGGGTGCGGAACCCTCCGAAGGTTCCCCGCACCAGACCGGTGATGAAGGCGACGCCACCAACAACCATCAGGATGATCCCGACCGTGGAGAT
>WHUC01000118.1 GCA_009377435.1 Acidimicrobiia bacterium | reverse complement strand
CAGATGTATTACTCGATGTTCGGCGCCGACCACGATCAACTGGAGCGGGTTCGCGCCGAGCTGTCCGAACTCACCCGGGGATGGGATCGAGACGAGGTGATCCGGTTGGTCGAGGAGACCGTCGAGGAGACGGTCTCACCCCTGGTGTACGCCGAGGCTCTCGCCATCATCGAGGAACATCACCGGGCGGGCCGTCGGGTGGTGGTCATCTCCTCGAGTCCCGTGGAGATCGTCGAGCCGCTGTGCCGGCATCTCGGGATCGACGAGGTCATCGGGACGAGACCCGAACTCGAGGACGGCAGGTACACCGGCAATATCGAGTTCTACGCCTACGGACCCGGCAAGGCCGGGGCCATCCGGGAGCTGGCCGAGAGCGACGGTCTCGATCTCGACGACTCGTTCGCCTACTCCGACTCGGTGACGGATCTGCCCATGCTCGAGGCCGTGGGGCATCCCGTGGCCGTCAATCCCGACAAGGCATTGGCCGCGGTCGCCATTGATCGCGACTGGCAGATCCTCCGTTTCGCCAAACCGGTGACAAGCCCCGATGCATCGTCTGGAATCCACCCGAAACCGGTGATCGCCGGGTCCCTCATCGCCGGAGGGGTCGCCGCGTTGACGGTGTGGGCGGTGAAGGGGCGCCGCTGAGATCGGGTGGGTGGTCAGACCCGGTACGGTTGGCGTCATGCATGTCATAGTCGATGTATGTGTGGTCCCCATCGGGGTCGGGGTGTCGGTGTCGGAGTACATCGCCGCCTGCGAGCGTATCCTCACCGAGGGCGGATTCGAGCCAATCCTCCATCCCTACGGCACCGTTATCGAAGGAGAGTGGGACGAGGTGTTCGCCGCCGTCCGGCGCTGCCATGAGGCGGTGCACGAGATGGGAGCACCACGCATCAGCACCTCGATGCGAGTGGGCACCCGCACCGACCGGACCCAGTCCGCCCAAGAAAAGGTGGAGAGCGTCGAGCGTCTACTCGAAACCGACTGAGTTCTAGCCGGTTGTCACAGCTGCCCGAACTCGTGTGGCCGGGGGCTGGAACGGCTCGCCAACGAACGGGAGTCGTGCCACAACCAAACGATGGCACCCAACCCGGCCGCCTCTTCTATCGGATCGATCCATTGGTTGGGACCGTCGGCCATGGCATCGACGAGATGTCTCCGTATCACGTATGGGCCCATGGGGCGGACGAGCGTGTCCCGATCGACGGCGTGGACCACCCGACCCGATTCGACCCTCTTCACGGCCTCGGTGACGGGTCGCCAATCGGTGAGGGCATCCTCATCGCCGAAGATGGCCAACATCTCATCGATGCGGGCGACCGTCGGCAGATCGGGGAACGGCCCGCCGACGAAGACGAGTGTCTGCACCTCGGGTCCGAACTGTCCGAGACGAGCCGCCAAGGTGGGCCGATGAACGGCGAAACCGGGGGCGCCCGATGCCGACGAGGAGGCGAGCACCATGACACGACCGTCACCCTCGACGAGGCTGAGACGGCGATCGCTAAACGCTTCGAGCAGACGAAAGGTGACCATTAGGAGGCTGGTGTGGGACGCCGTTGTGCAGATCGGCGGCCAGACGCGCCGCTCGCCAGGACGCAGGACGAAGACGCACCCGGTGCGGTGCTTCGAGAACGAGGACGCCGCGAGCGGCGATGGCTGGTCGTTGAGATGTGGGACATGCGTTTCATACCGGCCTCCTGAACGGTCATGATATAGGGTCTGATACCGTTTCGTGATCATGACGACGGTCGCCGTTCTTCTCGCCGGTGGGGCGGGCACCCGGATCCAACAGGAGATCAACAAGGTATATCTCTCCCTCGGAGACCGACAGATCATCTCCTACGCCCTGGAGTCCCTCGATCTGGCACCGCGGGTCGAACTAATCGTCGTGGTGCATCGGGGGGAGGATGGCGCCCACCTCGACGATTTGCTCGCCTCGACACCAACCACCACCCCCGTGGAAACGGTTCTCGGTGGCGATACCCGCCACCTCAGTGAGTATGCCGCTCTGGAACATCTCGCTTCCCGAATCGACGACATCGACCTGATCGCCATCCACGACGCCGCCCGACCCTTCGCCACCATCGACCTCATCTCGGGCCTGCTCGAGAAGGCGGATGAAACCGGGGGGGCGATACCGGCACTCCCCCCGGGGCACCCCATCATCCAGAAGGACGGGCACTCGCTCTCCGGTGGCGATCTGGTCCGGGTGCAGACTCCCCAGGTGTTCTCGGCAACGCCCCTGCTGGCGGCCTATCGGGCGGCCACCGCCGACGGGTTCGGCGGCGTCGACACCGCCGAGACCGTCGAGAACTATTCCGACCTCCCGGTCGATGTGGTCCGTGGCGATCCCGACAACATCAAGATCACCTTCATAGAGGACATCTTCGAGGCCGAGGTCCTCGCCACCTCCTGGGAGAGCGGTCGCTGGGTCTAGGAGCAGACCACACCGATTCACATCCGTGCATACCCGGCTCGCCGTGGTGAATCGGCATACATACCGTGGGGTGACCGAGCGTCGTATACGAGCGAGATATCGGAGTAGGCGGGAGGCACCATGCCGAGACGTGACCCGTCCACGCCGGAAGGGGCGGTCGAGTCCCTCCGGCTGATGTGGACGATCAGAAGATTCGAGGAGGCGGTGGAAGAGCTCTTCGACCGCGGTCAGCTCCACGGGACCATGCATCTGTCCATCGGACAGGAAGCCGTGGCCGAGGGGGTGGCAGCGGCTCTGGAGACCGGCGACATGATCACCTCCACCCACCGGGGACACGGTCACACCCTGGCCCATGGGGCCGACCCCGCCACCATGCTGGCCGAGTTGCTCGCCCGGGAGACGGGCTATTGCCGGGGTCGCGGCGGCTCGATGCACATCGCCGACGTCGCCGGGGGCAATCTCGGCGCCAACGGCATCGTGGCCGGTTCGATGACCATCGCCGCCGGCGCCGCCCTCGCCGAACGGATGAAGGGCGGCGATCGGGTCACCGTGTGCTTCTTCGGTGATGGGGCCGCCAACGAGGGGTCCTTCCACGAGGCGATCAATCTCGCCGCCATCTGGGACCTGGCGGTGGTCTTCGTCTGCGAGAACAACCAATACGGAATGTCGATGGCGTCTGACAAGGGCACGGCCGGTGGGTCGGTGGCCAAGAGGGCGGACGCCTACGGCATACCGGGGTCCCAGGTCGATGGCAACGACGTGGTCTCGGTCTTCGAGACCACCCTCGAGATGGTTCGCCGGGCCCGGGAGGGCGAGGGTCCGTCACTGATCGAGGCCCTCACCTACCGCTACCGGGGCCATTCCAAGTCCGACCGCAACCTCTACCGCACACAGACCGAGATCGACGATTGGAGAAACCTGCGGGATCCCCTGGATCGCTTCGAGGGTTCCCTTCTCGAATCGGGCGGGGTCGAGACCGGGACCATCGACAAGATCCGTGGCGAGGTGAGGGAGTCCATCCGCGATGCCGTGACCGAGGCCTTCGCCGCCCCACCGACGACCGTGGCCGATCTCGAAGGAGCGGCTTATGCCTGAGACAACAACCTATGCCAAGGCATTGAACACCGCCCTCGCCGGTCTCCTCGCCGGCGATGAGCGGGTGTTCCTGATGGGTGAGGATGTCGGTGTCTATGGCGGGGCCTTCGGGGTTAGCGACGGACTACTCGACCGCTTCGGTGAGGATCGGGTGAGGGACACCCCGATATCGGAGGACGCCATCGTCGGGGCCGGTGTCGGCGCCGCCCTCACGGGCATGCTCCCCATCGTCGAGATCCAGTTCTCCGATTTCGTGGTCAACGCCATGGACCCCCTCATCAATCAGGCGGCGAAACTCCACTTCATGTATGGGGGACGCGCCAATGTGCCCTTGGTCATCCGGGCACCCGGTGGTGGGGGCACAGGAGCGGCCGCCCAGCACAGCCAATCCCTCGAGGCCTGGTTCGCCCACATCCCCGGTCTCAAGGTGGTTCTTCCGGCGACGGTTCAGGACGCCCACGATCTACTGATCGCCGCCGTGCGCGATCCCAATCCCGTGGTCTTCCTCGAGCACAAGCTCCTCTACAAGACCGAAGGCCATTTCGAGGCAACCGACGACGTGGAGAACCCCGTGGCGAAGATCGGAGAGTCACGTGTGATTCGGCACGGCTCGGACCTGACGATTGCCGCATACTCGATCATGACCATCAGGGCGTTGCAGGCCGCCGAGCAACTCGCCGACGACGGCATCGACGTGGAGGTGATCGATCTGCGCACCGTCCGCCCCCTCGATATCGGTCCGGTTCGGGAATCGGTCATGAAAACCGGCCGGCTCGTCGTCGCCCACGAGGCCCCCATACCCGTCGGTGTCGGCGCCGAGGTCGTTGCCGGTGTGGTAGAGAGCAACGCCCTCGACTATCTCCTCGCCCCGGTCCGACGGGTCGGCGCCATGGACGTGCCCATGCCCTACGCCAAGGACCTCGAGCAAGCCGTCATACCCCAGACCGGCGACATCGTGGATGCGGTCAAGGAGGTCATCAAGTCATGAGCGTCACCGAGATTCGGATGCCAGCCCTCTCGGCCACGATGGAGTCGGCCCAGCTCATCAAATGGCTCGTGTCCGAGGGCACCGAGGTGACCGCGGGTCAGCACATCGCCGAGGTGGGAACCGACAAGGTCGACATGGAGTTCGAGTCGCCCCACGCCGGGACGATCACCGAGCTCGTCGCCGCCGAGGGCAGTGACGTCGCCCTCGGGGGTGTACTCGCCCTCATCGAGACCGAGGGCGATGATGTCCTCGGGGGTCTCATCCTGGGTGGGGATGAGAGCCCGGAACCGGAAACCGTCGCCGGGACGGAGACCCCCGAACCCGAGGCCGAATCCCAAAACGGGGGAGCAACCACGACGACGGGTATCATTCCCGCCGCTCCCCCGGCCCGGAAGCTGGCAGGGGAACTGGGTGTTGATCTCGCCACGATTGAGCCAACGGGCCGCCGTGGTCAGATCATATCCGCCGACGTCCGGGGCGCAGCCGAGGGCACCACAGAGACCCGCCCCGAGCCGGTCGCACCGCAGCCCGTCCCCCCTCAGAGGGACAATCGCGCCGCCACAGCCGCCGTCATGGAGACGTCGGCACAGACCCCCCAGTTCACCCTGTACCGCACGGTCGACCTCACCACGGCCAACGAACGGCGTGGTGCCCTGGGCTGGACCACCGCCCTGGTGCGAGCGTTGGCCTCCGCACTGCGCCAGCATCCGGAGATGCGGATGCAATGGGACGGCTCGCGTCCCGTCGACCCCGAGGGAGACATCCGAGTGGGCGTAGCCGTCGACCGCCCCGAACTCGGTCTTACCGTCGTCTCCATCAGCGACCCCGACCGGTTGGACCGCGACGCGGCCAACGAGGCGATCCGGGAGCTGGCCGACCGGGCCCGCTCCAATCGGGTGCGTCCCGACGATATCGCCCCCGGCCACACCACCTTGAGCAACCTGGGAGGACTGGGCGTCGACCGGTTCAACGCCCTCCTCTTCCCACCCCAGGCGTCGATCCTCTCGGCGGGCACCATCCGCCACCGACCCATAGCCACCGGGGACGGGGCCCTCAAGGCGTCCCTGACCGTGGAGTTGGGACTCACCGTCGATCACCGGGTTGCCGATGGCGCCGATGGGGCCCGCTTCCTCACCACCGTGATCGACGCCCTCGGACACTGATTGCGACCATCCGATGTAGCTCACTCCCGAAGGTCGGGGGTTCAAATCCTCCCCCCGCTACGAAATAACCTCCAGGCTGGAGTCCTGGGGGTTCGTTTTGTGGGTGGGGAAGTGCTGGCCGTGTCAAACCTCTGTCAAACGGGACATGGCGTCCGATGACTTGTACTGGCGCCATTAACCGGCAATAATGTCTTTATATCCCCCCAGGCGCTTCGGTGGCTGGGTGCGAGACCCGCTTCGGCGGGTCTCTGCGTGTCTGGGGCGGTCACCAATCCCTCGGCTTACGGAAGACCCCATCAGCATCACGTAGTGTCTCTGGCAGTTGGCAGTCCACCAAGCTCGATCGACGAAGTTGCTTGAAGAACGTTCCTCTCAGTACGCGACTCCTGTATTTCGGCGGCTGGGATTGATGAATCCGACTCGCACGCCGAGCTCCAGCTCGGCGATTCGGATGGGGACCCGAAGGTCCGAGTCATTCGATACCACTACCGCTGTACCGCACTCACCCTTGAACGCATCGAGAAGGAGATGCGAGGCAAGGTTGACATCCGAACCCTTTTCGTCGGTCTTGATCACTTCGACGGTGGTGGAGCCCTCGGTCGATGGATCAGCCAGCGGCATTCGAACCTTGTGGGTGAGAAAATGCCCAAAGTGAACGGAGACGCGAGGCAGGGTCCTCAGGGCGCGAAAGTAGGTCTCTTGGCGTTGCGGCTGTTGTGGGTCTCCGGGGCGTCCAGAGACGCGGGCTGTGAAGTATCTGATTTGACGGACCTCATCCCGGGGGAGCAGACGATCGCATAGT
>WHUC01000117.1 GCA_009377435.1 Acidimicrobiia bacterium | reverse complement strand
GCCGAGGTGAAGGAGTCCCATGATCGACCGGTGGAACCGCGACGAGGCGGAGGCACTCGAAGACCCGGTCCAAGGGTGCGCCTACGGATCGCGCCTCCTGGGCCAGGACGAGAACCTGGTCCTCCACGGCGGGGGGAACACCTCGGTCGAGGCCCCGTGGCAGGACATAACCGGACGGGAGATCCCGGCCCTGTGGGTGAAGGCGAGCGGGTGGGATCTGGCCACGATGCCGCCGGAGGGTCTCACCCCGCTCGACCTGGAACGGCTCGGGGAGCTGGCCGACCTGGAGGAGCTCTCCGATCCCCAGATGATGGCCGAGCTCGCCGCCGCCCAGTTCGACCCCGGCCGCGCCGCCGCCTCGGTGGAGAGTCTCGTCCACGCCGTCATCCCCCACCGGGTGGTGCTCCACACCCACGCCGATGTCATCGTGGGCCTGACCAACAGCCCCCAAGGGGAGAAACGGGTCCAGGACACCTTTGGTGATCGGGTCGTCGTCGTCCCCTACACCATGAGCGGATTCGAGTTGTCCAAGGCGGTCCGTGATCACTGGACGACCGATGCCCATGAAGGGACCATCGGGCTGGTGCTTCTCAAGCACGGTCTCTTCACATTCGGCGCCACCGCCGAGGAGGCCTACCGTCGCCACGTCGAGCTCATCAACACCGCCGAGGCGGTGTTTGGTGAGATCGAGGCCCCGGGAGGCCCCGCCGTTGCGGATGTCGACCCCGTCCGGTTGAGCCGGCTCCGCTCCGAGGTCGCGGAGGCGGCGGGTCGACCGATGATCCTCACCCGCACGACCACCCCCGCTGTCTCCACCTTCCTGGCCCGCAGTGACTGGCAGACCCTCGCCACGGCGGGGCCACTCACCCCCGACCACGTGATCCGGATCAAACCAAGGGCGATGGTAGGGACCGACGTCGCCGGGTTCGCCTCCTGGTACCGCTCCTATTTCGAGGACAACCAACACGTCGCCCGCACCCCCGTGGAGATGCTCGACCCCGCCCCCCGCCTGATCCTCGACGAGGAGCTGGGGATGGTCACCGTCGGGGAGACCATCAAGGACGCCGACATCGCCCGGGACATCGCCACCCATCTCCTCCGTCAGGCGCCCCAGACCGAGGACCTCGGCGGGTACGAGGGACTCGGGCCGGAGCATCTGTTCGAGATCGAGTACTGGGACCTGGAGCAGGCCAAGCTGAAACGAGGCCCCGCCCCCGAGGATTTCACCGGTGAGGTCGCCCTGGTGACCGGGGCCGCCTCCGGGATCGGTCGGGGATGTGTCGCCGCCCTCCGGAATCGGGGCGCCGCCGTCATCGGGCTCGATCTCGAGGAGTCGGTCACCGACGCCGGCGCCGACTACCTCGGCTTGATATGTGACGTGACCGACCCCGCCGCGGTGCGGGCAGCGATCGGATCGGGTATCGAGCGTTTCGGTGGGATCGACATGTCGGTGTTCTCGGCGGGGATGTTCGGCGGATCCGCCCGCATCGCCGAGATGGACATGACCACCTGGTCGAAGGTGCTGTCGGTGAACACCGATGCCATCGTCTCGGGGCTCTCGATCCTCCATCCCCACCTGGCGCTCGCCCCGGATGGCGGTCGTGTCGTCGTCATCGGCTCGAAGAACGTGCCCGCCCCCGGACCTGGCGCCGGGGCCTACTCGGCCTCCAAGGCCGCGGTGACCCAGGCGGCCCGTGTCGCCGCCATGGAATGGGCCGGCGACGGGATCCGGGTGAACGTGGTCCACCCCGACGGTGTCTTCGACACCGCCCTGTGGACCGATGAGCTGTTGGCGGAGCGTGCCGACAAGTACGGGATGACCGTGGACGAGTACAAACGGCGCAACCTCCTCTCCACCGAGATCACCTCCGCCACCGTCGGTGAGGTCGTCGCCGAGTTGTGTGGCCCCCGCTTCCGGGCCACGACCGGCGCCCAGATCCCCATCGACGGAGGCAACGAGCGGGTCATCTGAGCTGTCCCCCACGAAGTGGGAGGAACGTACCGTTGTTCCCCCTCCGGAGGAGGGGGAAAGGTCCCTGCCGGACCGAAGGTCCGGGAGGTAAGGGGGCACGGCCGGTAGGGGGCAAAACGGCGGCCCGGCCCCTGCCGGAGGTCTGGGGGGTCGGACGAACTCAGACGACCCCGGCGTAGGCGGAAAGTGCCGGCTGGCCCCCCAGATGTGCGTAGAGAACCTTGGACCCGGGGGCGATCTCCCCAGCCTCGACCATACCTATGAGTCCCGCCATCGACTTCCCCTCGTAGACGGGGTCGGTGAGCATGCCCTCGAGACGGGCGCACGTCCTGATGGCCTCGATCGTGGTGTCGTCGGGGATACCGTACACCCCGGCGTTGTACCCGTCGACGATCTCGATCTCGTCGTCGGCGAGGGGTCGGCCCACGCCGATGGCCTCGGCGGTGGCGTTGACGATCCGGGTTACCTGGTGGCGGGTCTCGTCGAGCGTCGCCGAGGCGTCGATGCCGATCACCCGCCTTCCCCGGTCCTCGAGGGCGAAGCCTGCGATCATACCGGCGTGGGTGGAGCCGGTCACGGTGCACACCACCACCGTGTCGAAGAAGATGCCCAGCTCCTCTTCCTGTTGGGCCACCTCCCGGGCCCAGTTGGCGAAGCCGAGACCCCCGAGGGGATGGTCGGAAGCCCCCGCCGGGATGGGGTAGGGCGTGCCCCCGGCCTCCTCGACCGAGTCGAGGGCCCGCTGCCAGCTGTCCCGGATGCCGATGTCGAAACCGGCGGGGTCGAGACGCACGTCCCCACCCATGATCCGTGACAGTTGGATGTTGCCCACCTTGTCGTAGACCTCATCGGGCCAGTCGACCCAGGCCTCCTGGACGGTGACCGCCTTCATCCCGATATGGGCGGCGACACCGGTGACCTGGCGGGTGTGGTTGGACTGCACCCCGCCGATCGACACCAGCGTGTCGCATCCCCTGGCGATGGCATCCGGCACGAGGTACTCCAGCTTGCGGACCTTGTTGCCCCCGAAGGCGATGCCCGAGTTGCAGTCCTCCCGTTTGGCCCACACCTCGACCTCCCCACCGAGATATTCGGTCAGGCGGCGCAGCGGGTGGACGGGCGAGGCTCCGAAAAGCAGTGGGTAGCGGTCGAAGTCGTCAAGGGACATGGTTTGGGTTCCTCCTGTGGGGTCGGCGCCAACCGATCGTACCGGCGCCACCGGATCCCTCGGGCTCGACCGCGACGGTCGCCGCGACCTGCGGGGGCATCAGGCGTAGGGTCCCATTGTCCCTTCCCTATTTCGGATTCAGCCCTCCGAGTCGTCCTCGACCGAGGGACGAACCGGTGTGAAGCGTACCGACCCGATGGCGCGGCCCTGCAACGACAGCGCCGTCATCTTCCAGTCACCCACCTCGACAGTGAACCCGGGACTGGTCGGCACCTCTCCGAGGTGACTGAGAACCAGCCCCGAGACCGTGGTGTACTCGCCCTCGGGCACCTCGATGCCGAGGTCGACCAGGTCGTGGATCGGGAACCTCCCCGACACCACCACGCTGCCGTCAGGGCCCCGCTCGGCGGTCAACACGTCCCGGTCGGACTCGTCGTAGATCTCACCGACCAGCTCCTCCACCAGGTCCTCGACCGTGACGATGCCGTCGATCCCGCCGAACTCGTCGATGACGAACGCCATCTGCTGATGGATCTCCTGCATCCTGCGGAGGGCGGTGAGAGCCGTGAGCGAATCGGGGAACATGGCGGTCTCGGTGGCTTGCTGGTCGACCGTGGACTCGGGGTCGGCTGCCACCAGGTCACGCAGGTGGGCGAGGCCGATGGCGTCGTCGAGTCTTCCCTGCGGGACCACCGGGGCCCGGGAGTGGGCCGACTCCAGAAGGGCGTCGATGGCGTCTTGCACCGTGAGGTCGGCATCCAGGGTCACCACGTCGGGGCGGGGGACGAGGACCTCGCGCAGCGTACGATCGGCCACCTCGAACGCTCCCACCAGGACCTCTTGGTGGTCGCGGGACAGGCCCCGATTGGCGATGACCATGTCACGCATCTCCTCGAGATCGACCTCGTCGCTGCTGACGCCCGGCTCGCCTCCGAGGAGTCGCACCACCCCGTTGGTCGACACGCTGAGCAGCCACACGACCGGCTTGGTGATGACCGCCATCCAATGGAGCGGTCGGCCCATCAGGAGAGCCCACCCCTCGGCGCGTTGCAACGCCAACCGCTTCGGCACGAGTTCCCCCAGCACCAGCGTCAGGTACGAGAGGGCCAGCGTCACCAGCACGATCGCCATCGTGTCGGCGCCGTCGCCGAAGATGCCGAGAAGAGGGACCAGTGGCCCGGAGAGAGTGACGGCCGCCGCCGCCGATGCCAGGAAGCCGGCCAGTGTGATGCCGATCTGGATCGTGGCCAGAAACCGGTTGGGGTCGCGGGCCAGGTCGGCGACGATCCTTCCCCGGCCACCCTGTCGTTCCAGCCGGACGAGCTGTGACGCCCGCAACGAGATCAATGCGATCTCGCTCCCGGCCAGCACACCATTGACCACCACCAGCGCTGCCACCAACACCAGTTCGGGCCACACACCGTCCACAATGACACCTCCAAGGAAGTCGAGCTCCTCACCATTGTCCCATGGCCACCCCGCCCGGTGATGGCGGAGGTCACGCGTAACCGATTCTCCTGGTGCGGGGTCTTAACGGTGCCGAAACCGTCACGAAACAGACACCCTCCATCTTTTGGTGGTCCGTTCGCTACAACGAAGGAGAAGCCGATGGGAGAGGGAAGTATTGCCTGGGTGTTGGTGAGTTCGGCTCTGGTCTTGTTCATGACCCCGGGCCTGGCTTTGTTCTACGGCGGCATGGTCCGCTCGAAGAATGTCCTCAACATGTTGATGAAGAACTTCATCACCATCGGCATCGTCACCGTGATCTGGACGCTCGTCGGGTACAGCCTCGCCTTCGGGACCGATGTGGGCGGTCTCATCGGCGGACTCGACTTCGTCGGCCTGGTCGGCGTCGAGGGTGACGCCCTGCTGTTCATGGTGTTCCAGATGATGTTCGCCATCATCACCCCCGCCCTCATCTCGGGTGCCGTCGCCGAGCGGATGAAGTTCTCGGCTTGGATCCTGTTCACCACGCTGTGGGCGCTGTTGGTCTATCCGGTCATCGCCCATTGGGCCTTCGCCGCCGACGGTTGGCTTTATGCCTGGGGTGTCCGCGACTTCGCCGGGGGTCTGGTGGTCCACATCAACGCAGGTATCGCCGCCCTCGCCCTGGTTTTCGCCCTGGGGCCCCGTAAGGGCTTCGGCGCCGAGTCGATCGCTCCCCATTCGCTGCCACTGACGCTGCTCGGCACCGGGATCCTGTGGTTCGGGTGGTTCGGGTTCAACGCCGGTTCGGCCCTGGCGGCCGACGGTCTTGCCATCAACGCCTTCGTCACCACCCAGATAGCCGCCTCGGTCGCGGCGCTGGCCTGGATGGCGGCCGAGTGGGTGAAGACGGGCCGGCCCACCACGCTGGGCACCGCCTCGGGGGCGGTGGCCGGTTTGGTCGCCATCACCCCGGCCGCCGGCTACGTGTCCCCCCTGGCGGCCATGGTCATCGGTGCCCTCGCCGGGATGATCTGCTTCTGGGCGGTGCGGCTCAAGTTCCGCTTCGGCTACGACGACTCGCTCGATGTCGTCGGGGTCCACCTCGCCGGCGGCATCGTCGGGTCCATCGCCGTCGGTGTCTTCGCCCAGAGCTCGATCAATCCGGGTGTGTCCGACGGGCTCTTATTCGGTGGTTTCGGGTTCTTCGGCAAGCAGGTGGTGGCGGTGGTGGTGGTAATGACGGTGACCTTCGTCGCCACCTACCTGCTGGCCCGGGCGGTAAAGGCGGTGGCCGGGTTGCGGGTCGACGATGACCAGGAGACCCACGGCCTCGACATCTCCCTCCATAAGGAGCGGGGATACGTTCTGACCGACTGAGCGGCTTGGCGGTGAGCGAGGGCTCGGTCCTTGTCACCGCCAATCGCCGAATGCCCGCCGACCATCCACGCCGCCTTGGACCGGCTGGCTGCCGATCTGAACCGGGTGCGTGCCATCACCAGCACCTGACCGAGTGGCTGACTCATTTCCAAGTGACCCACCACCTTCGGTGGGGTGTGTCGTCGCCGCGGCGACGTAGATCGGTTCAGTCGGTCCAGGGCCCGACACCGCCGATTCGATCCACGGTGGTGCGCAGCACGAAGCCCGGCGGGGGGTAGGGCATCGGGGGGAAGTCCACATGGGGACCGAGGTAGGTCTTGGCCAGTCGGCTCAGCAGCCCGGGTGCGCCACCCTCGACCACCTCTGCCGTGCCGTAGACGACGAGGTGGTGCTGCAGCCCCCAGGGGCTGACGGTGTCGTCCTCGAGACTGATGGCGACGCGGGGATCACGCCGGACGTTGGCGAGCTTGCGCTGCGACGCATCGAGATGGCCGCTCACGATCGTGTCGCCTTCGAGCCCGACCCACACGATCGAGATCTGCGGCGCCCCGTCGGGACCGATGGTGACCAGATGGGCGAGCCGACCCGAGGTGAGCAGCTCGCGAACGGAGTCAGGAAGCGTCATGGC
>WHUC01000116.1 GCA_009377435.1 Acidimicrobiia bacterium | reverse complement strand
CCGTATTTACGGTGGGGAGCACTTAGTACTCGACCTCGAGATCGGCGACGGCCGATCCCCATTGTTGGATGGCGCTCTGATGCATCATCAGTTTGGCGAGGTTGCCCGTCACCTTGAGCTTTCCCGTCATGAATGCGGTCTGGGTGTTGAGCTCACCCTGTGAGATGGCGGTAGCCGTCTTGTAGGTCTGGGTGACGGTTGCGTCGGGATCGTCGGTCGTGCCCAGGGTGAGTCCGGCATCACCACCGGAGGCGGCGAGGTAGTACGGGATCTCCCCACCCGACGGGGAGTCGGTGGTGACGAACTGGATGCTCAGATCGGCGCCGCCGATGGACCCCTTGAAGCCGGCGTGCTCGTTGAGAGCGTCGGTTACCGCCTGGGCCCATTCCTCGCTGAGGAACCTGACTGCCATGAAGCTACTCCTGGTTTGGGATTCGCCCGCATGGTAGATCCAAAGGTGACGGTGGGCACCATGCGGCGAAGGGTCCGCAGCAGGTGCGGGCCGGTGACCACGATGAGTAGGGCCGTGGTGACGGCACGCATCAGATCCCATCCCAGCGAGGTGACGACCGTGAACACGATGAGACGTCCCAGGTTCTCCATGACCGGCGCCCCGGCGACGAAGGACGTGGCTGTGCCGTCGGGGGTGACGAATGGCCAGAACCACAGATTCATCAGGAGTCCGAAGAGGAGGGCGGCGGTGATGCCGTAGACGGTGAGCATCACAGTTTCGGAACGCCCCCTGGTCCTGGGGAGCAGTCCGGCGCCTGCCCCCACCCATGACGCCGCCAACATCTGGAACGGGAGCCAGGGGCCAACGCCGGCGGTGAGCATCGCCGACGCCAGGATCGTGGTCGACCCGAGGACGAACCCGAAGCCGACCCCGAAGACCCGGCCGGCGATCACCAGCAGGAAGAACACCAACTCCACCCCCGAGGTGCCCGCACCCAGGGAGCGCACCACCGTCCCCACTCCGGTGAGCACCCCGAGAATGGCGACGGTGCGGGCGTCGATCCCGCCTTCGGAGAGCCCGGCGACCGTTACCGCGATGAGCAGGGGGAGCACCGCGGCGAATACGAGGGGAGCGTCGGCCACATGTCCGATCCCGGTTCCTGCCGGTGGTACCAGCAGGGGCCAGCAGAATGCGACCAGACCCGCCGTGGTGGCGATGAGGAGCATCAGGGCGGTGCGGGGCCGGATGGCGATCGCACCCCGTGGGCGCCTCCCCGGGATCACGGGGTCTCCATGCGGGGCCACGGGGTCTCCATCCGACGGCCTCCGAGCGCATCGGCGACGGTTAGGTGTGCTCCGGTGATCTTGGCGATCTGGGGGGCGAACACCGCCGAGGACGTCACGATCTCACCGGTCGACCCATCGGCGACGATCTCGCCCTGGGCGAGGATCACCACCCGGTCGGCCACCGCGGCCACAAACTCGACGTCGTGGGTGGCCACCATGACCGCGGCATGTGCGGAGAGGTCGGTGAGGATTCTCCCCAGCCGCTCCTTGGATGCGTAGTCGAGACCACGGGTCGGCTCGTCGAGAAGAAGCACCCGGGGGCCATCGGTGACCTGGATGGCGATGGCGAGGGCGAGCCGCTGACCCTCGGATAGGTCGAGGGGGTCGTGCTCCTGGTCGATACCCGGAGAGAGGATGTCCAGAATCTGTTGGCACCTGGCTTCGGTGCCACCGTCGGCGAGACGACACTCCTCCGCGACGGTCTGGGCGAACAGGAGGTCGGAGGGGTCCTGGGGCACCAAACCCACGAGCGCTCGTCGGGGGACGGGGTCGAGCTCGCCGGGGTCGTGGCCGGCGATCGTCACCCTGCCCGCATCCCTCCTCCCCCCGAGAGCCCAGAGCAACGACGACTTTCCCGATCCGTTGCGACCCATGAGGGCAGTCACCGAGCCGCGATGGAGATCGACGTCGACATGATCGAGCGCCACCTTCCCCCCATACCGAACCGTGACCCCCTCGGCTCTCACAATCGGCCTGCTCCCGGCACCACCCCACCCGTTTCCGCGCCCAATTCCTGCACCGGAGCCCTCGAATTGGGCGCGAGAACCGTCGCGAGTAGGGAGGGTGATCCCCGCAGCCATGCGTCTTCCGTCCCTCACCGATAGGGGGAGGGGGTGCCAGTTGAGGGCACGGCCCAGTTCGACCACCGGTGGGGCCACCGGGGAGGATTCCATCATCTCGGCCGGAGCACCCATGGAGGCGTTACCGGAACCGTCGACCACCACCACCGAGTCGGCGTATTCGATGATTCGCTCCAGACGGTGTTCGGAGACGACCACGGTGACCCCGAGGTCGTGCACGAGACGGAGTAGCGAGGCGAGGACCTCCTCCGCCCCGAGGGGGTCGAGTGCCGATGTCGGTTCATCGAGAACCAGGACCCGGGGACCGGCAGCCAGGGCCGCGCCGATGGCCACCCGTTGCTGCTCGCCACCGGAGAGGGTCTCGAGGTGCCGTGAACGGAGGGGGTCGAGTCCCAATAGGTCGAGGGTCTCCTCCACCCTCTTGCGCATCACATGTGGGGGGACACCCAGTTGCTCCATGCCATAGGCCAACTCGTCCTCCACGGTGGCGGCCACAAAGCTTCGCACCGGATTCTGGGGGACGTAGCCGACAACATCGGCGAACTCTCTCAAGGGGTGATCGCCGGTCGAGCGGCCGTCGACGGTGACCCTCCCGGTCAGACTGCCACCGGTGAAACGGGGGACGAGACCGTTGATCGTCCCCAGCAGTGTCGACTTGCCCGTGCCCGTGCCGCCCACCACCAGGCACATGTCGCCCTCGGGGATGGTGAGGTCCACGCCGGCAAGCACGTCACGGTCCCTCCCCGGGTATCGCACGCTCACCTCGTCGAAGCGGATCATCTATCCCCTCCCGGTATCATCGCCGCCAGTCCGGCGATGGCGACGGCGAGCACCCCGGTCAGGGGAAGGATGGGCCAGCTACCCGGTGTGGGGTGGAATCCGGAGGGATCCCATACCGCTCCCACCGCCAGGAGGACCGCCGCGGTAATACCCGCGACGGCGACGGCGCTCGACGTGCTACCCCAGGGATCGGGACGGTATCGAGTGCGGGTCACCGCCTTCCCACCGAGTCGCAGACCCGCGATGGCGAGAACGATGCCCCCGCCGAGGAGGACCGGACCGGGGAGACCGGAGGTGGTGTCCAACAAACCGTAGGAGCCGATCAGTATCCCGATCAGGCCACCGAGCAGGGTCGTCGCCGAGAGGAAGCGCGTGGTTGGGTCGACGCCACCCACCCTTCCGTACCCCCGGGAGTCCATGGAGGCGGCCAGGGTGATCGAACCGTCGAGGGAGCTGGCGAGGACCGGGACCAGGATCCTCCGAATCCGTGCGGGTCCCTGGTGGGGTATACCCCTCAGCTCCTGTGCGCGGGTGACCCTTCTCGTCGTCTCGACCAACCTGGGGGCGATGGTGAGACCGATGGTCACGGCGGTTCCCGCCTCGTAGAGCGCCCCAGGCACCATGGCGAGGAGGCGGCGCACATCGGTGAGGGCGTTGGCCGCACCGAAGGCGATGACCATCGCCGCCAGACGGAGACCATCGGTGAAGGCGGCGAGGAGCGACTCGGCGGAGATGGCGCCACCGATGGTGACACCCGTCGCCCACTCGGGGAGATCGAGATGGGGCAACGTGAACAGAACGGTTCCGGTGGGGTCGGCGCCGAGGAACAACCGGAAGACCAGCCGGATGGTGATGATCAGCGCACCCAACCACAGATAAAGACGGAGGTCGGCTATCCGGCCCCGAACCACCACCACCGAGACGGCCACCGCGATCATCAGGGCGAGGAGGAGCGGGTTGGTGGTCCGGGTGACGGCCACGGCGGCACCCAGTGCCCAGATCCACCACGCACCAGGATGGATCACCGGTCGGTCACTAGGCATCCCGCCGTCGTTTCCTGACGAGGAAAGCCGAGCCACCGATCACGCCGACACCGGCGATGGCGACCAGGGTGGGCCATGGTCCCGCGGACTGATCGTCGTCGACCGTGGCCGCCAGAACAGTGGTGGTCGGCGCCGAGGTGGTCGACACCTCCGGTGCTGTGGTGGTGGTTGGGGTGTCCACCCTGGTCGATGTGGTAGTTGTGGTGGGATGGGTGGTTGTCGTAGGCGTCGTTGTCGTCGAGGTTGCGGGTGGCCATGTGGTCGTCGTGGTGGCTACCTCTGAGGTTGTCGTCGCCTCCGTGGAGGGCGAGGTCGTCGGCGGGGGCTCCGTTGCCGGGGGCGCCGTCGGTTCCGGTGGGGGCTGGGTCTCGGGCGGAGCGGTGGTGATCGGCGTCGGTTCCATCTCTACCGGCGATGTCGTCGTGGTAGTCGTCGATGACGGGAGGGGGGGAGCGGGTGCGCCAACGGACGGTTGGCCACCCGAACCGAACGCCCACCCCTCGGCGCCGCCGGGGATCGGGGAACGAGAACCGGCCCCTGTATTGCTCGACGTCCACGACCCCCCCGGCTCGGCGATCCAGTACGACCAGAAGGCGGAGGCCGGCGGCGTTTCCACACACGCCTCGTCTTCCTTCGTGGGCTGGCCGTCGATGCGACACACGAACCCGGAGAACCGGCTCGTCCCCTCGACGGAATGTCCGGCCTGTCGGAGGGCATCGAGACCGGTGGCCGGTGTTCCCGGTGCGCATTCCACCGTCACCGTCCCCCCGATGACGGTGGCGTCGACCACCACCGTCACCCCCTCGCCGGGGGCGCATGCGGCGGCCGACGCCGACGACCCCGACAGGACCGCCGCCGCCAGGGTTGCGGCGACGAGGAGGACCCTCACCGGATATCGAAGGAGCGGTGGAGGAATGCCGCCATCTGCGCCCGGGTGACGTCGCCGTCGGGGCAGTATCTGGTGTTGTCGGGTGGGTTGCATCCCAGGGTGATCCCGGCGGTGGCGAGCTTGTCGATGTCGGTGGCGAAGACGTTGTCGTCGCCCACGTCGGTGAACTCGCGACCGCTGGTCTCGGTGAGGTCGAGTGCCCTCACCAGGAACGCCGCCATCTGGCCACGGGTGACCGAGTCGGCGGGGCAGTATCTGGTGTTGTCGGGTGGGTTGCATCCCAGGGTGATCCCGGCGGTGGCGAGCTTGTCGATGTCGGTGGCGAAGACGTTGTCGTCGCCCACGTCGGTGAACTCGCGACCGCTGGTCTCGGTGAGGTCGAGTGCCCTCACCAGGAACGCCGCCATCTGGCCACGGGTGACCGAATCGGCGGGGCAGAACTGGGTGTTGTCGGGTGGGTTGCATCCCAGGGTGACGCCGACGTGGTGCAGCCAGGTGATGTCCTCGACGAAGATGTTGTCGTCATCGACGTCGGTGAACCGCTCGGTGATCGGGTTGGACAGCTCGGTGAGGGTTGTCACCGCAAGGACCCCCTGATTGGTGGCCAGTAGATCCGGCTCGGGGTCGCCCTCCGAGAAGGGGAGCCCTCCGTGGAATCCCGCATCGCTGTCGGGGCCGAACTGGAGATCGAGGATCCACTCCAGGGCAGCGTCGGCCTCGGTGTCGTGGGAGGTGGGCTCCTCCCGCAGGGCCGTCGCCGCCAGGCCGCTGGTGTTGGTGTTGGGCGTGTCGTAGGCCGAGAACGAGCCATCGGGGTTCTGTTGGCCGAGGACATACTCGAGGGCGCGGTCGGCGGTGTCGTCCTGGAACGTCGTCCGTAGTGGGGCCAGGGTCATCGAGGTGGTGTCGGCATCCACCCCGAAGAAGTTGTTGGCGCCGGGGCAGAGCCCATTGAAGGAGTATCCCCCGTTGTTGCACTGCCGGCCGGCGAGCCACTCGCCCATGGCGTCGACATCTTGGTCGTGGGCGTAAAGGACACGGATGGCGAAAACCTGTCCATAGATGTCGGGAGTGTCGCCGAGTTGGCCCTCCTGGGGTCCCGACTGCTTCACCTGGGCGGCGAGCTCCGCGAGAAGGTCCCGCCCGTGGACCTTGGTGACGTCTATGCCCACGGTGTCGAGGACGAAGACGGTCTTCGCCAACGCCGCCGGGTTCACGGCCGTCTCGTCACCGTAGTAGTCGGTTGCCTCGATCAGCTTTCTCGCGGCAGCGGCGATGTCGTCCTCGAATCCTGGCGCGGTGCGCATGGCGAGGATGGAGTCGGCGTAGAAGCCGCCGAAGCCGTCGGACCTCTCCTCATAGTTCTCAGCCACCCATTCGGCGGCCTTGGTGGCCTTGATGGCGTCGTTGCCCTCCTCGGAGGCCGAGAGTGGCATGGCCAGGGTAAACGCCAAGAGCAGGGCCAGCAGGGCGGTGAGAGCTCCCCGGTGGGGAGTAAAGTCACGGTGGTTCATTCCGTTGTGCCTTTCTGTTGCGTCTCCAGATCGGGGATCCGGAACGCAGGCGGGAATGCCCGTGCGACGGACTCCGATTCCGTAGACCTCGACGGTGTGGAGCCGCAGTCGGTGAGAGGTGCTCCGGCTCGTGAGATCCACCGGTTTCGGTGTCCTCACCTACGGTTGCGGGTCAGCGCCGGGATTTGACCGGCTTCCCCTCAGCACCAACGTCGGTGATCACGTTGATCGCCCTTGACTCTAGTGGTCTAGTGACCGCGTAGGTACCGGAAAGCGGAGATGGTTCGATAATGT
>WHUC01000115.1 GCA_009377435.1 Acidimicrobiia bacterium | reverse complement strand
CGGGTTGAGTGATCCGATCTGACTTGCATCAGTCAGGATCACCGCCCGAGGGGGCCCCACAGTGGATTTCTACTCACCCACCGCGAGGACTTTTCTTGGCCACCAGCAAGGATTTTCACATGGCCAGGGACAATCGGAGTGACCCGAACGCAGATGGCAGCATTCCTGATGTGGGCGTCGGGGCGGGCGGCGAGTCGTTCCGACAGCGGGGCCATTCTGTCCCGACGGTCATATGACCCGGGCGCAGATGGCAGCATTCTTGGTGCGGACCCGGGCTGGCCAGCTGAGAGATGTGGGCTTCGCTGGTGCGGGGTTGTCTCACCAGACACACTATACTGTGTCAGTAGATACGGCTTGAGGTAGAGACAGACTGACGGGAGCAACATGGGTCTCGCTTACGACATTGGACGGATGCTCGGCACCGGAATCGAAACGGAGACGGAGATGAGCGCCGCTATCACCAACGAGGAGCTGCCCGCCTCCGCCCTCATCCGCCTGGTTGAGATGCTGGCGGGAACCGACCGGCCCCGGGAGATGACACCTGTGGCGCAGCGGATAGTGTCCCGCGCCACCTGGCAGCGGGCACTCAAGAACCCCAGGGCGGGACTGTCGGCGGCGGTGGCGGACCGGACCGAACGGGTCGCTGCTCTCTACGCCCACGCCGAACGGGTGTGGGAAGACGCCGAAGAGGCCCGCGAGTTCGTGCTATCCGAACAGGCGACCCTCGGCGGGGCGCCCCTCGACCTAGCGGCCGAAAGCACCGTCGGGGCCCGCCAAGTATCCGACTTGTTGGTCCGCATCGACCATGGGGTGGCCGTTTGAAGGTTTGGCGGTTCCATAACCGCCGTTACCACCCACTAGACCCGACCGGAGCCGCCCTCGCCGGGGGACGCTGGAACCCCCGCGGGATCCCCGTCTTGTACACGTCCGTCACCTTCGCGGGCGGCATGTTGGAACTGGTGGCTCACGCCTCCCATCCGCGACGCCCACCCCGCAACCATATCGCCACACTCATCGAAATGCCCCCAGACGCCGGCACGGTACGTGTGAACGAGCCGTACCCGCCCGGCTGGGATGATCTGGACGACTACAGCGCCTCCCAGCAGGTTGGTGTCGACTGGCTGGAGGCGGGGGAGGCGCTTGCCCTTGACGTGCCGTCGATCCCGGGCGCCCCGATCGAACGGAACATGGTGCTCAACGCCCGCCACCCCGCCTTCGGCGACCTCGAAGTGGTGCGAGTGGTAGACCCTCTGTACGACCCTCGAGTGTGGAGCTGACCACAGGGCTCGAGCGGCCGAGAAGGCGCAACTGGCGATCAGGTGTCCCGAGTGTCAGACGAGTTCGATGGCTGCTTGTTGGTGTCGGCTTCGTCGGATCCGAGCGAGAGCAGCTTCGGTGGAGTCAGTGTGGGTGTCGTCGAGGTGGGGAACGTGGACGCATTCCGCCCTCGACTCTTGGTCGGGGGACATGGTGAGATAGGCGGTGTTGGTGCTGCGGCCGCGGCTCATGGCGACGTGGACCCATTGCCGGGTGGCGCCCGAGCCGATTATCGAGAAGGTGCGGTCGACTGTGATGCCTTGGGCCTTGTGGCCGGTAATGGCGTACCCATAGTCCAGGTTTCCGTTGTCGAGGTACCAGGACGACAGGGTGACGGGTTCGGGGTGACGGTCCAAGCGGACCACAAGTTCGCCGGTGTCAGTGTCAATGGTGGTGACGGTGGCCAAGTCGCCGTTGAGCACGCCCAGACCGGCGTGGTTGGTGAGACAGCTCACCCGGTCGCCCCTCTGGTACTCACGGCCCCCGGCGTGGAGAGTGGGGCCGTCGAGGATCCCGGCGGCAGCGAAATGTCGGCGTGCGAGCTGGTTGAGGTCGGCCACCGTTGCCTTGTCGTAGGCCAACATCAGCGCCCCAGCCGGGTCAGCGGTGTCGGTGACATGAGCGTTCGACCTGACCCGGCTGCGCGACCAGCTTGTCACTCCTGTCGTCTTCACCGCCGACGCGGTGTACGAAGAGTTCGGCAACGCCCACAACGTGGCCATCAACACCGACACCGGCTTCGCCTACGCGGTGGGAACCGACACCTGCGACGGTGGGCTTCACATGGTGAACATCCAGGAGCCCACGAATCCCACCTTCGCCGGATGCGCCGCCGAGGACGGCTACGTCCACGACGTCGAGTGCGTGATCGATCAGGGGCGGGATGGACGGTTCCGGGGCGACGAGATCTGCTTCGGCTCGAACGAGGACACGGTGACCATCTACGACGTGACCGACAAGGCCAATCCGGTGGTGCTTTCGAAGACGACCTACCCCACCTTCGGCTACACGCATCAGGGCTGGCTGACACCGGATCACCGGTGGTTCCTGTTCGGCGACGAGCTGGACGACCTCCTCGGGAACGTGGACAACACCACCACCTACATCATGCAGGTCACCAAGCTCGACCAGCCGGCCCAGGTGGTGCCCTTTACCCACTCCACCCGGACCATTGACCACAATCTCTACATTCATGGGTCCTATGTGTTCGAGGCCAACTACGTGGAGGGCCTCCAGATCCTCTCCTACGACCGCAAGTCGCTGGCGGCGGGCCAACTTACACGAGAGGCGTACTTCGACGTCGTGCCGGGCGTCGACGAGGCGGTCTTCGGCGGTGCCTGGAGCAACTACAGGTTCGACTCCGGAACCACCGTGGTGAGCGCCATCGAGAGCGGGCTGTTCGTCCTCCTCCCGGACCTCTCCCTCTCGAAATAGCATCCCTCACCGAGACTGGCTCGTTGACCTCACCAGTGTGCGAGAGACCATCAGGATCGAAGATAGAACGTGAGCCTCTTCCTCGTCGACACGACCTTCCTAATCGACGCGTGAACCTAACCGACCGTGACCGCACCACGATCGGCGAACCGCGCCACAACCGGGCCCAGGGTCGCCATGATGAGGACATAGCCGGCCGCGATCGCCTCCAGCCGACTCCCACCACCGGCGGCAACGCCCAGTGCCGCGATGATCACCGAGAACTCGCCACGGGCGACCAACGAGGCGGCGGCCCGAAGTCGGCCCCGTCTGCCGATCCCGCCGCGATGACCGGCCCACCAGGCCACGGCGAACTTGGTGGCCGTGGTCACGACGGCAAGGGCGATCACGGGCCCAACCACCGCCGGGAGCACGGACGGGTCGGTGGATAGCCCGAAGAACACGAAGAACACGGCCGCGAAGAGATCCCTGAGGGGCGCAAGCTGGACCTCGGCGCGGTTGGCGGCGTCACCGGAGACGGCGATACCAACCAGGAACGCGCCCACCGCCGCCGACACATGTATCACCTCGGCAGCACCGGCCACGATGAGGGTGATGCCGAGGAGCGTGAGAAGATTCACCTCATTCGATCCCGAGAAGGCGCGGGCACTGAACTCATGGCCGTACTTGATCGACACCACGAGGGCGATGCCGACACCGAGCAGCGCAATGACAACCGAGCCGATCGCACTGGACAGCGAGCTCCCCAGGGCGACTGCACCGAGTACCGGGAGGAGGAACGCTACGGCCAGATCCTCGAAGACGAGGACCGAGAGGACCATCGGCGTCTCCCGGTTACCGGTCCAACCGAGGTCACCCAACAGCTTGGCGACCACACCGGTCGATGAGATGTAGGTCACCCCACCGAGAAACAGCGAGGGGATTAACTCCATTCCCAGGAGAAGCCCGGCGATCAGCCCGGGAACGTAGTTGAGGACGAAGTCCATGATCCCCACCGGGGCGGAGAACTTTAGACTCGTCATCAACTCCCGACCCGAATACTCCAACCCCAGCATGAGGAGGAGAACGACCACACCCACCTGGGCGCCCACCTCGACGAAGCTCTCAGAGGTGACCACGGGGATGAGACCTCCCTCGCCGAACATGAGGCCACCGAGCAGATAGAACGGGATCGGCGACAACGACAGGCGGGACGCCAGACGGGCCATTATGGCAAGGAGAGCGATTATCCCACCCAGCTCAAGGAAGAGAATGGCGGTGTGAGTCACCTGTGATCCGGGATGGACCGCCCAGACCTTCGCGTACCGTGCTTCATGGCGGCCCCTATCGGCCGTCGACCAGGTCGATCACGGCATCGATGCCATCGGGTGTTCCGGCCACGACCAGGGTGTCTCCGGCGATCAGGCCGAATTCTGGGCCCGGTGCCGGGGTCGAGCCGCCTTGCCGGAGGACGGCGACCACACTGGAGCCGGTCAGGGTGCGGAGTCGCATATCACCTATGGTCTTACCACTGGCCGGCGATTCCTCGGTGATCGGTATCCACTCGAATACCAGTCCCTCCACCTCATACTTGGCCGGTGACACGCTCTCGACGATCTGGAGGACATCCAACGCCTCCCCCAGGGCGAAGGCGTCCTCATCGTCGAGTCCCACCGTCAACGCCGCCGAATCCGGGTCGTCGGGGCTGCACAGGAACATCTCACGCCGCCCGGAGTGGTGATGGACGACACCCATCCTCCGGCCCTTGCTGGTCGTGAACTCATACTGAACCCCGACCCCGGGAAGCGACGTTTCCTTGATCCGACTCATGTGACCTCCTGGTCTCCATTATTCAACAGCATCACAGAATCAGTCCATTCCCGTCGCCTTGGCGACTTTTGAGCCGGTGTGCTAACCAGGGCACCACCAGCTCGAAGGCGACCGAAACCGGCCGAGGGATGCGCTGTAGCGGCGAAGCGGACTCGACCTGCCGAACGAGAGGATTCAAATAATTCCAGGCCCCCCGCCTCAGTGCTGATCGGCGCCACCGTCAGGAACGAGTAGCTGAAGCGCCGGAACGCCGCGTCCAGCGGGACTTGCGCTGCGACTTGCGTAGGCCGAGCCAGGCGCTCGCGATCATCGTGTCGACCACGACGGTCGTGGGCATACAGTCAGGCGTCCTCGAGGATCCGGAAGAACTCGTCCGGGAGCTCTTCGTCGGGGGTCATGTCTTCGATGACGAAGCGACTCAGATCACCCATCGGCTCTTCGTCACGAAGGATCTGGGGGATAGTGGTCGGCTTCGGAGTGGGTGTCACGTTCGCTGTGTTGTCCGCACGACTCAATCCGGGAAGGAGTCTCAGGATACCGCCATCCGACCGGATAGACTCCCATCGGCCGACCTCCCCCACAAGATGCCAGAATCTTCCCATCATCCTCACACGAGATCGCGGGCGAGCGGTTTCGGGCTAATAGGTGACGCCGCCAACCCCCGGCCGGGCTGGCCAGGTGGCCGACTACAATGCCGTGTAAGCGCTATGCGATCGGGTCCATGCGGTCAAGAACCCCGGAAACCCTCGTGTGGCAGATAAATCGAGGGCCCATAGCTCAGTCCGGTTAGAGCGCATCCCTGATAAGGATGAGGTCCGTGGTTCAAGTCCACGTGGGCCCACCACGGGAAACAGCTTCCAGATACGCCCCTACCGCGGTTATGGGTGTGTTGCGGGTGATCACAGCCCGACGCCCGGGCCTTGGCGGTCAGAAGACGCTGGGCAGGATCGTGGCTAGAACTGGATTCCCCGGGTGAGTGCACCGTCGATGAGGAGGTTCGCCCCGGTTGTGAAACTCGATACCGGGCTGGCCATGAACACCACACCTGCGGCCATCTCCTCTGGTCTTCCCATGCGACCCGTCGGGTTCAGGTCCATGGCGAACTTGAAGAGATCCGGATTACCGCTCTTGATGTTGTCCCAGACCCCGCCGGGAAAGAACGTGTTGCCCGGTGACACCGTGTTGGCCCGGATGCCCTTCCCCGCCAACTGGTAGGCGAGGCCCTGGATGTAGGCGACGATCGCGGACTTGGCCGTCCCGTACGGACCCGAGGCGAAGTCGACCTCACGGCCCGAGACGCTGGAGACGGCAACGATCGAGGCGGCCTCGCTCTTCTCGAGGTACGGCATCGCCGCCTTGACCAGCCGAACGGTGCCCATCAGATCCACATTGAGTGAGGCTTCCCAGTTCTCGTCGGTATCGGGGATCGCCAAGGCACTGACGTTGCTAACGACGATGTCGATGCCGCCGAAGCGGACTGCCGAGTCCTCGACCCATTGGATGATGGCGGACGGGTCTCCCACGTCCATCACCGTGCCGGAGACGTTCCCTCCTTCTGAGGTGAGCGACTCCTCGGCGGCTTGGACCCCGTCGGCGTTGCGAGCGCAGAAGCCGACGTTGGTCCCCTCGGCGACGAACGCCTCCACGATGGCCCGGCCGATGCCCCGGGAGCCTCCGGTGACCAGCGCCGTCAGTCCCTCAAGTTTCAGATCCATTTCTCCATCTCCTCTTTCTAAGCCGAGCGGGAAGTCGAGACCGATGACGGGGCGGCCCGTCAGCGGATCGACCCCAGTTCGCCGGCTCGGTTGGACAACTCGTCGTGCACCCCGTCGAAGGCGTCGGCTCTCGGTAGGAGGGACTTTCGGGCCTTGACGACCACGCTGTAGTTGGAGTCGACCACATTGGCGACGGGGACCTCGGTGATCTGCGACAGCAACTGGTAGGCGTCCATCTGATGCAGGTCGAAGAGCTCGCCGAACCACCGAACCATCTCGACCTGGGCGATCCGCCACGAGTCTTCCATCGGACGGGACGAACCAACCGCCATCCAGTAGTCGTCGTTCTCGAGGCGGGGCCAGGCCGGGGCATGGCCCTTGATCAGCTCGACGATGATGGTCGAGTCCATGGCCCCCTCAACGGCGGTTCCGCACGCCTCGCCTTCACCCTGGCGATAGTGGCCGTCACC
>WHUC01000114.1 GCA_009377435.1 Acidimicrobiia bacterium | reverse complement strand
GGTTGGGGGCTACTCGACCTGGATCCAGGTGGAGGCCATCGACCGCACCCAGCTTCTTCGTGACGTCACCTCAATCGTCAGCGACACCGGTGGCAACATCACGGCCTCCTCAACCGTCACCGGCTCGGATCGTTTCGCCATCCTCAAGTACGAGATCGAACTCGCCGACCCCAGCCAGCTTCCCCGCATGATCTCCGACATCCAGGCCGTAGACGGCGTCTACGCCGCCTTCCGCATCGGAGATGTGAGGGAATAGGAGTTCTCCCCCCCCTCGAAGGGGGGAGTGGCAGCGCCGGAGGCGCTGACGAGGGGGGCACCTCCGCGACCGGTCTGGTCGCGACCACCGAGGCCGTTTGCCCCCCTACCGGCTTCGCCGGTACCTTCCGCCCACTGCGTGGGGGGACAATCAGTTGCTGGTCCTAGGCTTACCCAATGCTCCATGCTTCTCGTTCGTTGTGGGCGGCTGCCACCAATACCCATGTGATCGCGTCCGGGCGTGGGGGGACGGGGGTGATCGTCGACGCCCCACCCGATGGTGCCGGGGTGGTCGACCTTCTTTCCGCCAACGACATCACACCGCTGGCTCTCCTCGTCACCCATGGCCATGTCGATCACGCCGGTGGCGCAGGGGATGTCGTCCGTCGGACCGGTGTCACCGCCTATGTACATCCCGACGACGACTTCCTCACCCACGATCCCGGCTCTCAGCTTCGAAGACTGTTTGGGGTCCTGCCCCCGGGGGATTTTGCCCCACCCGAGCGGTATGAGGCGCTGACTGACGGGGACCGCCTCGATCTCGCCGGATTCGAAATTGAGGTTCGACAGACCCCGGGCCACACTCCAGGTCATTGTGTGTTCCACATTCCACAGGAGGGGGTCCTTTTCAGCGGGGACCAGCTGTTTGCCGGGTCGGTGGGTCGGACCGATCTCCCCGGTGGCGATCAGCAGGCGTTGTGGGACTCGATGCGAACGAGGGTGATGGACCTCGATGACGAGGTGAGGGTGCTCACCGGCCATGGTCCTGAGACCACCATCGGAAAAGAACGGGCTACCAATCCGTTCCGGGGCTTCTGGGTCGAGTAGGCGTCAGTACCACCGGGTCGGAATCCCGTGGGGGGCGGCCTCCCCGATGATGTGCTCTCCGTTTCGATCCTCGTAGGCGACCACGTAGACCACTCGTTGGTCGGGATCGGGTCGGTGTGGCTCGAAGGAGACATGGACGAATCGGGCCGTCGAGGTACTGGAGTCGATGAGACGGGCGAATTCATCCGATGCCCTCTCTTGCTCGGCCGCGGCTACGTACTGCCACATGATGGAGTGCCACACCACGGTGAGCGTGTCCTCGACAAGTTCGATGTCGGTGAGGAAATCGCCAACGCCACCGGTCTCGACGACGACTGGGTGACGGTGGGCGATCCCGATTACGGCGCGCAGCCGTTCCAGCCGGGTGATCTGATCGGGCCAGACGTAGGAGGTGAGGGTGAGCGCACCCTCCTCACTGGTTATGTCGACGGGGGAGAGGTCGGTCCCCCGGCGCTCCATCAGCTCCACCTCGGTGTGCGACGGGACCCGGTCCCACGCTCCCTCGAGGACGACGGGGGATGACACCGGACCCCATGAGTCCCCATCCGCGGCAAGGTAACGAAACCTGTCGGCGAGCATGTTGAGTCCGGCGGATGCACCCAGTTCGAACAGCCGGACGGGCGTGTCCGGTCGGAGATGGAGGAGGGCGCCGAACAGTGCAGCCGATCGCCCCACCTCGTTGGTCTGGGGGGCATTGACGAGTCCCGATCGCACCCGCTGCTCATGATCGGCAACATATGGCACGAATTCTGCCGCGGCCGCAAGGGGGTCTCCGTCACCACCGACACTCGGGTAGTGCTCGGCAAGGAGCGGGGCCTCACCGGAGAGAACCATGCCGTGGACGGTACCCATGAGTCTGAGGGCCAGCGCCGAGGCCCCGGCATCGCTCTCGTAACCTCGCACCACCCGGCGGATGGGGCCGCCCTCGGTCAGGTCGTCGGTGATGAGGTCTATGAGGGACCCATAGAAAGGGGAGCCCAGCTCACGACAGGCCTCGGCCTGCCAACGAAAGGAGGCGACGAGGTCGTCGCTCATGAGCCTAGGGCGTCCGGAGTGGTGTTGTGTGACATCGGCCGCCCACGCTACCCGTGGTTGTTCGTGGTCGAATCGGGGGTGGAGCATCTCGTCGTTAACCTATTCGGGCACCCGACCCGGACTCACAGATGTCTCCGATCACGCCACGAACCATGCCAGGAGTGCTCGAACTGCTGCCCCGCGAGCAGGAGATCCACGATGCCATGCGGGACACGATCCGGCGTGGCTATGCCCGTTTCGGCTTCCTCCCCGTGGAGACGCCGACGATCGAGAGGACCGATGTCCTCCTCACCAAGACGGGTGGCGAGACCGAGCGTCAGGTCTATTTCGTCCAGTCGGCAGGACAACTCGAACAAGGGGGTCAGCCAGAGCTTGCCCTCGCATTCGACCTCACGGTGCCCCTTGCTCGGTACGTGGCCGAGCACGAACACGATCTCAACTTTCCCTTCCGGCGGTACCAGATCCAGCGGGTCTACCGGGGGGAACGAGCGCAGCGTGGTCGTTGGCGCGAGTTCTACCAGTGTGACATCGACATCATCGACCGCGATGAGCTCTCGGTTCGACACGATGCAGAGATCCCGGCGACGATCGCCTCGGTGCTCGATGCGCTTGACATCGGTGACTTCACGATCCGTATCAACGACCGACGACTGATGCGGGGTCTTCTCGAGGAGGCCGGTGTCACAGGAGAACCGGCACAGACCGACCTCATCCGCGAGATCGACAAGCTCGACAAGATCGGTCCCGAGAAGGTCAGGGACGCCCTTCTCGCGGGTGGCATGGCGAGCGGTGCCGCCGACACGCTTCTGCAACAGACATCTACACGGACTACGTCCGCCGAGGAGGCCCTCGCCACCCTGTCCGATCTGGGTTCCGGGCCAACGGCTGCCGGTGCAGATTCCCTGAGTGAGGTGCTTCGTGTTCTTGCCGATCTCGGAGTTCCCGAGATGCGTTACTCACTTGATCTCTCCATCGCACGGGGTCTCGACTACTACACGGGCACCGTCTACGAGACGACACTTGACGATCATCCCGAACTGGGAAGCATCTGTGCGGGTGGTCGCTACGACGATCTCGCCGGCCAGTACACCAAGACCCATCTCCCTGGTGTCGGCATGTCGATCGGGCTGACGCGACTCTTCTTCCAACTCCGCGAGGCTGGTCTGCTCCCGGCGAACATCTCAGCCATCGACGCGGTGGTGACGCTCATGGACGAGGACGGTCTCGGCTATGCCCTCGAGGTGGCATCACTCCTTCGCGAAGCCGGGATCCGGGTCGAGACCCGGATGGAGCCGGACAAGCTGGGCAGGCAACTCCGCAACGCCGATCGAGCCGGGATCCGGTTCGCACTGATCGATGGCGGTGCGGAACGCTCGGCGCGCACCACAACGGTGAGGGATCTTGACGAGGGCACACAGGAGACGGTGCCACTCGACCATCTCGTCCAACACCTGAAGCATCGCTGAGTCCGTTCTCGGCAACCATCGACCAATATCCGACTAGCAGGAAGAACGATGACATACCGCACCGATCACGCAACCGATCTCGATTCCACCCGGATCGGGGACACCGTGTCGGTAGCCGGGTGGGTGTCCCGGCGCCGTGACCACGGTGGCGTCGCCTTCATAGATGTGAGGGACGCCTCCGGCATCGTCCAGGTGGTTGCCGATCCGGCCTCGATCCCGGTGGTGGAGGATCTCCGTATGGAGTACTGCGTCTCGATCACAGGAGCGGTGCGGGAGCGTCCCGAGGGCACCGTCAACGAGGAACTCGCCACGGGTGAGATCGAGATCCACGCCGATGAGGTCGTGGTGTTGAGCCCCTCCAAGACACTGCCCTTCATGTTGGACGATCGCACCGAGATCGAGGAGCGGACCCGTCTCCGCTACCGCTACCTCGACCTGCGTCGTCCCCGCATGGCGGAGAATCTGCGGGCCCGGTCCCGGGTCACGGCGACGATCCGTCGCACCCTCGACGGGATGGGCTTCCTCGAGGTGGAGACACCGACCCTGATCCGGTCGACACCGGAGGGCGCCCGCGACATGTTGGTGCCGTCACGTCTCAGACAGGGCGACTTCTACGCCCTGCCCCAGTCGCCACAGCTGTTCAAGCAGCTCCTCATGATCGGGGGGGTGGAGCGTTACTTCCAGATCGCCCGCTGTTATCGGGATGAGGATTTCCGCTCCGACCGTCAGCTCGAGTTCACCCAGCTCGATCTCGAGGGTTCCTTCTGGACCCAGGCCGAGGTGCTCGACACCGTGGAGACGGTCCTCAAGACAGCCGCCACCGAGATCCGTGGTGGCGAGATGACCGAGCCCTTCCTCCGGGTGACCTGGCAGGAGGCGATGGACCGGTTCGGCTCCGACAAACCCGACATCCGCTTCGGGATGGAGATCGTGGTGCTCGACGATGTCTTCGCCGACACCGAATTCGGTGTCTTCTCCGGGGCGCTCACCTCCGGCGGGACGGTTCGGGGCATCAATGCCGGGCCCCGAGAGCTGTCCCGGGCCCAGGCCGACGTCCTTGTCGAGCGGGCCAAGGAGCTCGGAGCAAAGGGTCTGGTGTGGATGCAGGTCACAGATGACGGCTCCCTGCGTTCATCGGTCGCCAAGTTCCTCTCCTACGACGAGAAGACGGGACTGGTGTCGCGTCTCGAGGCAGAGCCGGGTCACGTTCTCCTCATCGCCGCCGATCGGTGGCAGACGGTTTCCGCGGTCCTCGGTGGGCTCCGTCTCGATCTGGGCCGACCCCAAGGGCACGACGATCTGGCTTTCCTCTGGGTCACCGATTTTCCCATGTTCGAGGTTGAGGACGACGGCAGCCGCACCTTCAGCCATCATCCCTTCACCTCCCCGGCCTTGATCGAGGACATGGTCGCCGACCCCGACACCGCGTTGTCACAGGCCTACGACGCCGTTCTCAACGGGGTCGAGTTGGGCTCGGGTTCCATCAGGATCCACGACCCGGCGGTGCAACGTCAGGTCTTCGAGGTGCTTGGGATCGATGCCGAGACGGCGGAGCGGCGTTTCGGGTGGTTTCTCGACGCCCTCGACTACGGCACGCCCCCCCACGGCGGATTCGCCTTCGGGATCGACCGTCTCGCCATGGTCCTGCAGGGCGAGGAGTCGATCCGCGATGTCATCCCCTTCCCCAAGACCCAGACCGGTGTCGACCCCATGACCGAGGCCCCCGCCGAGGTCGACGACACCCAACTGACCGAACTGGGCATCCGTCTCCGCCCCGAGGTGATAGCCGCTCGCGCCGAGGACACCGAGACGGGGGAGGTCAGTCGAGGAGACGTTTGAGGAAGGAGGCCATTTGTTCTCGGGTGGTGTCAGATCCGGGACAGTATCGGGTGTTGTCGGGTGGATTGCACCCCAGGGTGACCCGGAGGTTCTTGATGTATTCGACGTGGGGGGCGAACGACTGGGTGGTGACGTCGGTGAACGAGCGGGTGGTGGGCAACCCCGAGTCCATGGGGAGGCCTCGGGCTCGGCGATAGACGCGGGTCAAGAAGACCGCCATCTCGCCGCGGTCGACGACCCGGTCGGGGCAGAAACGTGTGTTGCCCTCCTTGGGGTTGCAGCCGAGGCTGATCTTGTTGTAGGCCATCCATTCGATGGCGGGGTTGTTGCCGTCGTCGGTGAAGGGGTCGTAGGAGGCGGGCGGGTTCGAGAAGTGGGGGCGTCCCCGATACCAGTTGTAGAGGAATCCGGCCATCTGTCGTCGGGTGACATCTCGTTTCGGACAGAAGGCGGTGTTGGCGGGTGGGTTGCACCCTCGGGTGATATCGCGGGCGGCGATCCATTCGATGTCGGCGCGGTGGACCGAGGCGTCGTCGTCGAAGAAGGTCCCCAATCCCCGTTCGATACCGGCGATGGTCTCACAGTAGGTGGCGTAGTCGGACCCGGGCCCGCCATTGCAATGGTCGGTGCCACCGCCGGCGTAGATGGTGTCGGTGCCGTCCTGGCCGTAGACGCGGTCGTTACCGGCTCCGGCGTGGATGGTGTCGTTGCCGCCACCGCCGCAGATGACATCGTTGCCGCCCAACCCGTGGATGGTGTCGCCTCCCCCGCCACCATGGATGACGTCCCGGCCCCCGGTGTCCCAGATCGTCTCCGAAGCGCCCGTACCCCAATGGGTCACATTCAATCCGGCACACCGGGGAGGCGAGCTCGTCAGCGGGCGGATCGAAACCGGAGCGTCGTCAAGCCAGTGGGCCTTTGTAAAGGAGGCGTTCCAAGAGTTTTCCCATTGGGGATTCCTACGATTCGAGCCGCCAGCGTGTATGCCGTAAATAGTCGTGGGTCCAGACGCCCCATCAGGTCTTACCCAGGGCCCGCCGGAGTCACCGGGGTCTTGTATGCGTTCGTTGGGGTCGAGCATCAGCACATAGAGGCCGTCGAGGGTCGTCTCCGCCCCGTCACACTCGCCACCGCCCCCATTAACGGGGCAATAGTGGGTTGGCGGTTTCAAGTGCTGGGCGCGACAAGTTGGTTGAATCGTTCGCCTGGGGTGTCCCAGTCGAGTGTTTTGCGTGGTCTCCCGTTGAGTTTACGGGCGATGGTGTCGAGGTGGTCTTGGGTGTGTTGGCTGAGGTCGGTTCCTTTGGGTAGGAACTGGCGGACGAGACCGTTCCAGTTTTCGTTGCTGCCTCGCTGCCAGGGT
>WHUC01000113.1 GCA_009377435.1 Acidimicrobiia bacterium | reverse complement strand
GGTGCACTACGAACCGGCGGAGTCGACCCTCACCGTGAGCACCGGGCAGGGGGCGTTGAACAGAATGTCGGTGGCGTTGCTGCCGAGGAGAAGCTTGCCGGTCTGGGAGCGACGACGGATGCCGATGACGATGAGATCGGCCCCGAACTCGTCCGCCGCGCTGACCAGGTCCTCGACCGGCTCGTTACCTCGGATGTACTCCTTGACGGTGTGCTCAATGTCCTCATCGGACAGCCTTCTGTCCATCGCGTCGAGTTTGCGTGAATACACCTCGGCGGATTCGATTGAGTCGCTCGTCCCACCCTTGAGGGAGTGGACCAGAACGAGATCGGTCTCGCGCTGTCTTGCTTCCTTGATGGCAAGATCGAAGGCGACCTCCCCCTCGGGGCGGTCAACGAAACCTACGACGACTGACATGGATCTCCTCGGTAGGGGGCTGGCCGAATCATACCGTTGTCAACCCTGTCGCCGTCGGTCGGCGGCGAGCTCCCACAGACGGTGGGCAGCATCGCCGTATCCGGTGAACCGCTCGTCCTCGGTCTGCCCACGCTGCCACCGGATGAAGATCTGCTGGAGGATGACACCCATCTTCCATGTCCCGAACACCACAAACCAGCCGATGCCATCTCCCGCAACACCGGACCGGTTCACGTATCGCTCGATCGCCTCGTGACGTTGGGCCCAACCGGGCACTCCCACCGGCATCAGGGAGGTGGTGCGGTCGTCGATTTCATCCCGATCATGCCACGAGGCGAGAAGTGTCCCCAGGTCACATCGGGGGTCGCCCCTGGTGCACATGTCCCAGTCGTAGACCGCGACCGCGGTCGACGGGTCATCGGGCGAGACGGCCATGTTGTCGAGTCGCCAGTCGTTGTGGATGAGGGTGGGGGGAGTCTCGTCGGGGATACGATCGAGCAGCCACCGCTCGATCTCGTCGGCGAGGAGATCGGTCTCGTCCATCGCTCCCTCCCGTCGCCCGATCCAACCTTCGACCTGTCGGCGGACGAAACCCTGGGGATGTCCGAGTGAACCCAATCCGACATGGTCGGGGTCAACGGTGTGGAAGGTGGCGAGGGTGTCGACTACCACCTCGGAGAGTCGACGGTTGATGTCGACATTGTCGCCCCCTCCGAAGACATCGGGCACCTCTTCCCGGACCACCACCCCGTGGCGACGCTCCATCAGGAAGAACGGCGCGCCGATGACCTCCTCATCCTCGCAGAGGGCCAACGCCCGGGGCGCGAGGGGGAATCCCTCCCACAACCGTGACAACACCGAGTACTCCCTCACCATGTCGTGGGATCCGGGGGCCACCGGCCCCAGCGGCGGACGCCGTAGGACGAGTTGCTCTCCGTTGTCGAAGGTGAGCTGATAGGTGAGATTGGCTCGGCCCCCTCCGAACTGATGCACGGTCACCGGAAGCTCGGTCTCGACGTTGACGGCCAACCACTCGGCAAGACGGGTCTCGTCGAAACGCTCGTCCTCCCGGACCTCGATCACCTCGGTCATCGACCGGATACTAAGTGCACCCCACCGCAATTACGCTGACGTTTCAATGGGCGAGGACGCCGCGAGCGGCTGGGCGTCGAGATGTGCGACATGCGTTTTACCTAGGCCCATCCGAGAGGAGACTCGATGACAACACCCTTTGAGATCGGCGACGACTACGTCGAGGGCGTGTTCGCATTGAGCCCGATGGCCCGGACTACCTTCGGGATCAAGGGCGCCGACGGCGAGTGGGACGATTTCTCGCCGACGGGTCATGACGAGAGGCACGGTCTTGCCGTGGGAACGAGGGATTCCCTCGCCGGCCACCTCTCCCATACCGAGCCCGATCAGAGGCATGCCGCCCGGGTGCTGCACGATCGGCTCGTCGAGGGAATCGCGGCCTTCGAGACCGGTGATCACCTGCGCGATGTAGCCCATATCTATTGCCCATTCACCGAGATCCGCGATATCTTCGAAATCATGGACCGGGCCAGCGCCGAGGGTTGGGCTGCGGTGGCCAGCAGGCTCGGCACCATCAGCGAACCCCTGGACGGGTATCGCAGGACCCTGGAACTGGGGAGGTCCAGGGGCCTGATGCCGGCCCGCCGTCAGATCGAGTCGATCGTGGAGCAGGCCCGTAATCTGGCCGGTGAGAAGTCCTCATGGGATGGTTATGCCGAGGCGGCTTCCGGGTCGGGTGGTGACACCACGGCGGTGGGCGACGCCGTGGACACGGCGAAGACGGCGGTATCGGATTTCGCCGACTGGATGGAGGCCGAGTATCTCCCCAGTGGCGTGCAAGAGGACGGTGTGGGCGAGGAGCGATGGCTCCGCAACGCCGACGGTCTCATCGGCATGGAGATAGACCCCGCCGAAACCTACGAGTGGGGATGGGGAGAGGTCGACCGTCTCCGTACCGAGATGACGCGTGTCGCCGCCGAGATCGACCCCGACGCCGATATCACCGCGGTGATCGACATGCTGGAGACCGATCCGGGCAGGATGTCGGCGTCCACAGACGAGTTCGCCAGCTTTGTCGAGGACCGTCTCGGCGCCGCAGTGGATCAGCTCGACGGTGTCCACTTCGACGTTCCCCCACGGGCGCGCACGGTGACGGTCAACCTGGCGCCCCCCGGTGGGGCATTGGGGGCCTGGTACATCAACCCATCCGAGGACTGGAGTCGCCCCGGGTCGGTGTGGTACTCGCTGGGTGAGGTCGAACGGGTTCCCTTGTGGCAGACCGTCTCCACCGCCTACCACGAGGGGTTCCCCGGACACCACCTCCAGGTCGCCACCGTCCTCGACCAGGCCGCACATCTCTCTCGTGCCCACCGATTGCTCATCTGGTACTCCGGATACGGGGAGGGATGGGCCCTCTACACCGAACGTCTCATGGAAGAGTTTGGCTTTCTCGACCGACCCGAGTACCTACTCGGCATGCTGGCGAATCAGCTGTTTCGCGCCGTTCGTATCGTCGTCGACACCGGTCTCCATCTCGGCTACACCATCCCCGAATCGGCACCGCTCCACGGTGGCAAGGAGTGGTCCTTCGACACCGCGGTGCGGTATCTCAACGAGGTGGGGCTCCAGGATCACCCGCTCTCCGTCTCCGAGGTGAAGCGCTACCTCGGCTGGCCGGCTCAGGCTGTGACCTACAAGATCGGCGAACGCGAGATCCTGCGGATACGCGGGGAGCTGGAGAAGCGGGGCGAGTTCGACCTCAAGGAGTTCCACACCAGGCTGCTCGTCGGTGGCGAGATGCGCCTCGACTATCTCCGTGAGCGCATGCTGTGATCGCCGTTCCACGGAGACCGATCAAGCGACCGGACAGACGGTGACGGCTCCAGGACCCGTCTTCATCGTGGGGGCAGCCCGCTCGGGAACATCGATTCTCTACCGCACCCTTCTCAAACACCCCAGCTTCGCCGTCGTGGGGGATGAGGCCCTCCAGCTCGCAGAGTCCGCCATCCTCGACAAGCTCCATCTGGCACCTCGTTGGAAGCGCCGGCTCCCCCCCAGGCTGTGGTTGTTCTTTCTCAAGAACGACGAGGTCTACGAGAGGTTTGTCGAGCGCGTCCACTCCCTCGCCGATGGCCCACCGGGCCCGTCCCATGTCGCCCCTCCCTGGACCGGCGATGTGCTGGGTGAGTTCGTCACCCATGCGAAAGAGGCACGCTCGTGTCGGCGGCTGCTCGAGAAGACGCCGACGCACATCGATCGTGCCCACTGGCTGCTCGACGCACTACCCACGGCAAAGCTGCTGTTCGTCTGCCGACATCCTCTCGACACCTACACCTCCTATGTTCGACGCGCCGCGGTCGACGACAGGGTCGGCGCGTGGGCGGAGCTCTCCGCGGACGAGTTCGCCGACACCTACCGGCGGCAATCCCGACGGGCCCGAGATCTTGCGGCCGGCGCACCCGAGCGCTTTCTCAATGTCCGTTACGACTCCTTTGTGAACGACCCCGCAGGGGAGGTCGGGCGGGTCTGCACCTTCCTCGACGAGCCCTTCGAATCCGAGATCGTCGAGGAAGCGGCACCCGATCTCAGCCGTGGCACCCACGATCCCCACCTCTTCGGTGCCATCACGGCGAAGACCAAGTCCTGGGAAGACTTTGTCGATCACGCCACGGCCACCCGGCTGGAGGACCTCACCGAGGATGTGGCGAGTCTCTGGGGATACCGTCGTCACACATGAAGAGGGGGCCCGTATCGGGCCCCCTCGATGGTGTCAGTGACCCAGACCACTAGCAGCCGCTGGCGACGAGAGTGGGATAGGGGTTGACCGCGCCGCCACCACCGGGGTGGATCTCGAAATGCAGATGAGGTGGGGTTCCCACCGCGTTGCCCGATGCGCCCACATAACCGAGGACGTCACCGGCGTTGACGACGCCGCTGTTGCCGAATCCGCCAAGATGGGTTCCCCAGTAGGTGTTTCCGTCATCGCCGTAAAGGCTGTACTGCTTGCCACCGATGGTACCGGTGAGCAGAATCACATTGCCCGATACCGGCGCGACCACCGGTGTTCCTGCGGCGGCGAAGAGGTCGTTGCCCTGATGGTACCGCCCGCCAGAACGGGGGAGGCCCCAGTCGTTCACGAAGTCGGCAGGACCCGCCACGGGACACACGATGCCCGCGCCACCCGCACCGCCGTCCTCCGAGCCACCGGAACCACCACCCTCGGGGATGGTGAGAACGTCACCGATGACGATGTCGTCGCCATCGGCGAGATCGTTGATCTCGACGAGAGCGGACACCGACACACCGTACTCGAGGGCGATGCCGAGCAGGGTCTCCCCGTTCTGCACGGTGTGGGTCGCACCGTGGGAATCGTCGGAGTCGTCGTCGGACCCGGAGTCGACTTCCTCGGCCAGGGCCAACCGAGCGTCAACGTACACGATCGATGTGTCCGTGATTCCGTTTGCGGCTGCGATCGCCCGCACCGTTGTCCCGTAGTGAGAGGCGATCCCGGCCAGGGTTTCACCGGGTTGGACGACGTGGTACCCAAAGATCTCGCCGATGTCGACCGAATCACCACCACCATCGGAGGAGTCGTCATCGGAGCCGTCGTCTCCGCCGCCGGAACCGGAGGGGATCACCAGGGTCATCCCCTCGACTATGTAGTCGGCGTCGTCGAGACCGTTGGCGTCACGCAGGGCCGAGGTGCTGACCCCGAACTCCCACGCGATGTCACCGAGGGTGTCACCGGCCTGAACTATGTAGGTCTCCCCACCCGACGAGGAATCGTCGGAGTCGGGACCGTCGGTATTGAGCTCCGTGCCGTCCACGATGTGGTCAGGATCTTCGATTCCGTTCATCTTGACCAGCTCGTCGATCTCGAATCCGAGGTCTCGGGCTATCTCCGAGAGGGTGTCGCCAGGTTCAACCTGGTAATGAAATGAGGCCATCGACAGGGTGAGCGCCAAGGAGCATCCCACGGCGATGGCGCGTCTGATCCGACCACTTCTGGTGGTGCGGAGGTGGACGCCACGCCGGAGGCGTACACGTTCGGACGAGTTCATGGGTAGCCTTCCTCGGCCCCTGATTCCGCCCGAGGTACCCGACTACGTTAAGCGCGATCCAGTGGACTTGTCCAGTCTCTGGCCGCAACATCCCCAAATGGTCGCAGACGAGCAGAGAACCACGTCGGCAAGATGCCGTGGAATCGACCAACGGCGTGTCTCTTACAGGGTGTCCCGCCGGTCTGTCACCGCAGCTCGCGGGCCCGTTCGGTCCAGAGCCGGGCCCGTTCCAAGGACACCCCGACCTCCCGGGAGACCATCTTGGGGTCGGATGTGGCCAGGGCGGAGGCATCCCCGATCCCGAGGGAAGCCAGACGCTCGGCATAGGTCGGGCCGATGCCGGTTATGTCGGTCACGGGGGCGGTGGACCCACCCATGCGGAACGGACGGATTTCCCGCTCCCCGGTGGTGGGAACCTGGACGAATCGGTCCCGAGCCGACCACACAACGACCGCAATGGCAGCGATCGTCCCGACGATCTTGGTGAGTGTTCGCATCTTGTTGCAGAGGCTACTCCTATCGTGGCCCCGATGAAGGTCGACGCCTACTTTCCACCCTCACCACCGGAAGGGGCAGCCGAGGCCGCTGCCACCGCCGCTGCGATGGGGTTCGACGGGTTCTTTACCGCCGAGACCCAATACGATCCGTTTCTACCCCTTGCCTTCGCCGGTGGTTCCGGTGTCGACCTGGATCTGGGGACGGCCGTCGCCGTCGCCTTCGCCCGCTCACCGATGGTCACGGCGATGACATCATGGGATCTCGCCCGTCTCAGCGGTGGGCGGTTCCTGCTCGGTCTCGGGACCCAGGTCAAGGCCCACATCACCCGTCGTTTCGGGATGGAATGGGACCGGCCGGCGGCACGGCTGCGCGACTACATCGGTGCCCTGCGCGCCATCTGGAAGACCTGGGAGACCGGCGTCCCGCTGCGGTATAACGGCGAGTTCTACCGGCTTTCGCTGATGACGCCCTTCTTCGACCCTGGTCCGATCGGCCACCCCGGGCTACCGGTGTACATCGCCGGGGTGGGTCCGGTGTTGTGCCAACTGGCTGGCGAGATCGCCGATGGCTTCCATATCCACCCCTTCCACACCCGGGCATATCTCGACTCCGTGGTGATTCCCGGGATCACCGAGGGTGCCTCGTTGACGGGGCGGACCGTTGGTGAGGTCACCCGGGTCACGACTGTGTTCGTGGTGACCGGTGAGGACACCGCGGAGATGGAGCAACGGATGGGAGCGGTGAAACAGCAGATGGCGTTCTATGCATCCACCCCGTCGTACCGCCCCGTGCTCGAGAC
>WHUC01000112.1 GCA_009377435.1 Acidimicrobiia bacterium | reverse complement strand
CACCGTCGCTGGCCTCCACCTCGATGGTGTAGATCCGGGACTCCTCATAACGCTCCGCCCGGAGATCGACGGTGTCGGGTCCGGTGATCACGATGTCGTTGGGCAGGTCATCGGGACCCAAACCCGAATCGGGCTGCGACGACGTCACCGACAGGATCTGCACGTCGAGCGGATCGCCATCCTGGTCGACCGCCGACACCGTCACCTCGCGGTATTTGTGATTGGGGGGCCGGAGACGATTCGGGTCCACCGAGAACACCGCCTCCAGGTCCTCCTCGACGACCGTAACCGTCTCGGTGACCGTCACCGTCTCGGCGAAGGGGTCGTCGGTGATGTGTTCGACCGTGTTGGTCAGCTCCGACGGCGCCACGTCCTCGTCGACGGTGGCGTCATAGGACACGGTCACCGGGTCGAGGGACTCCGCCGCCCAGTCGAGACAGACACTGGTGTCACCGTCGATCAGGGTCGACGGGTTGTCATTGTTGACCAGGGCGAAGGCATCGGAACCGTCGGCGTTCTCCAACCCGATGGTGGCGGCGAACTCCGACCACGACACATCCCCATTGTCGAGATAATGGAACTCGATCTCGGGGTTCTCGTCGGTGACGTCCGCCTGCACCCAGACCTGGAAGTCACCCACCACCTCACCACCGGGGAGGCGCATGTTGTCGTACTCGATGACGGCCACGGGACCGGCGGTGGCCAGGGACACACCCGACTCCGAGCCGGCCGGCCCGCCGACGAACTCGGCGATCAGATCGGTCCACAACACCCCGATCACCGAGTTGGGCAATGCCGCATCGGGTATCGTCTGCTGCGTCTGGAAGTCGCCTCCGAAGCCGTCGGGCAGCGTGATCAGGCCGTTCTCCGTGACTATCAGGGAATCACCCGACGAGCCGTAGAACTCGAAGGGTCCGATACCCCCGAACACACTGAAGGCGAGACCGTCACCGTCGAACGCCGAGTTCGGGAATATCCCGAATCCAGCCAGATCGGTGTAGCCGAACGGGCAGGTCGTCTCCTGCCAGATCGCAGGGTTCGAGGCAACGCTGGGCATCTCTATGGTCCACTCGATGGTGTTCCCGGTGAGGACACCACCACCGGTGATCGAGCTCTCGTCCACGGTGAGACCGTCGGGGACGATGTCGGTCACGGTGTAGACGAGGGTGTCATCGGTAACATTCGGTTGCACCGTGATGTCGTAGGACACGGTGTCACCCGGTGCGGCCTCCTCCACCGAGGCGGTCTTGGTGACGTCGTCGTCGACGCGGTCGATCCTGATCGGGATCGAACCGATGTCGCCCGGTGTCGACGGTGACGACCCCAGGATCACGGTGCCGAACCAGCTGTCCCCCGGCTCCATGGCAGGCTCGCTGAACGATATGGTCACATCCCATGGCTCTTCCTGGGGGGTGGGTGGGGGTCCATGGACCGCGGCGTTTCCGACCTCGTCACCCACCACGGCAATTCCGAGGGTCACCGCGTCGGGTTGGTCGTCACTGCCGGCCCAGTTCTGGACGAGGACCCACCATGTGCCCGGTTCGGGATCGGAGATGTCGACGAACTCGTCACCCGTGGGGGTCGTCGAGCTGGCGACCTCCTCGCCCAGCTCGGCCTCGCCGTCTCCGTCGTCGTCGCGACCGACGTAGAGGTCCATGTCCGGGGCCTCGCTGTCGGAGAGCTCGGCGATCAGCCTGGTGGCGTCGGAACCGACGTCGACCAGGAACACCGCGACGTCGTCGAGGTTGTCATAGGGGTCGCCGTTGGTGGGATCGGCGAACAACTCCACCTGCTGGGTGTCGGCCTTGACCAGACCGGCCACCGATCCGGTGAACTCGGTGATCTCGATCGACTGCAGATCCTCGATGGTGAAGGAACCGGCGTCGCGCCGGGTCTGTTGGTTCACCTCGTCGGGGAGGATGCTCGACGATGGCACCACAGCCACCGGCATGGTCGCCGCGGGAACATCGGAATTGGACGGGGTGAGGGTGATCCGTGCGAAGATCGTCTCCCCGTCAGTGGCGCCGAGCACGTCGGCGGTGACGGTGAGTTCCTGGGAGTCACCAGGTGCCACGGTGAACTCCGATGGGGACACCGTCAACGAGTTGAAGGCGGGGTCGGCGTCCACGGTCGCCGTCCAGGTGATATCACCGGGCACCGCCACATCGGCGGGGACCTCGGCGGTGCGGGTCCACGAACATGTGGCCAGACACTGGGTGTCTGAGAAGGACGGGAGGTTGAGGGTCTTGGGGTCTCCACCCTCGGCCGGGTTGGCCGCGAGATAATCCTCGTGCGTCTCATCGAAGACGAGCTGGGCCAGTGCGGCTTGGGCCACGTCGACCCTGCCGGCGCCGATGCCGTATGGATCGGTGATCGAACCATCGAAACTGTCGATGACGTCTGTTACTGCCGTGGTCATGAGAGCCGATTGGATCTCGGCCGGTGTCCAGTCGGGGTGGGCCTGCATCATGAGGGCACCGGTCCCGGCCACATGGGGCGAGGCCATCGAGGTGCCCGAGATGAAGTCGTACTCGACGACGTCATAAGCGCCATCGGCATCGCCCGCGGCGGCGAGGACATCGACGCCAGGGGCCACCACGTCGGGAACGATGGTGTCAACGGCCCGGTTGGGGCCCCGCGACGAGAATCCGGCAAGCTGGTCGGCGAATTGGTCATCAACCGCAAAGGTGGTTCCGGCGATAGCCGCCGTGTGTCCCGACCCGGTGGCGAGCCAGTCCTTGAGAACGATGCCGTCCTCGAAGGTGATATGGACACCGGGCACGGCAAAGGCGTCGCCGTTGAGTGAGCCGCCGCTGGGGGCATCATTGGCGAGAACAAACCCGGCAGCGCCCTGCGCGGCAACGTTGAACGACTTCTCCACTCGGCCAGTCACCCCACGGTCACAAACCACGATGTTCCCAGCGAAGTTGGCCTCGTTGCCGGTGTCTTCCTCACAGAGGGCATCACCGAAATCACCGGAGTAGACCATCGGCGTCGCGCCCAAGGCGGATGTCACCGACCTCCCGATGATGTCGGCTGGTGGCTCGCTGTCCCCGCCCGCCATGTCGATCACGGAGTTGAGATTGGCCCGGTCGTGAGTGCTGGCGCCCACCGATGTGATCCAGGGGGCATCGGCCGGTGAGCCGGTGGTGGCGAACCCGGGTCCGCTGTTGCCGTTCGACGTGGCCACGAAGATCCCGGCGGCACGGGCGTTGAGGAATCCAACGGTGTCGAAGTCGGACCACAGACTCGACGGCGCCGCGGATCCGATCGAGTAGTTGATGGCGTCGACCTGGTCGGCGATCGCCTGGTCGATCGAAGCGGTAAGGCCCGACAAAGAACAGCAACCCAGATAGGAGATGATGTTGGCGTGAGGGGCAACACCGGAGATGTCAAAGGTGTCGGTACGGGTAGGAGAGACCTTCTCGGCGCCATTGACGAAGTTGCCACCCGCCGTGCTCGTGGTGTGGCTGCCGTGACCGTTATAGTCGAGGGCGCTCTCCCCGGCCACGAAGCCGTAGGCGCCGATGAGCTTGTCATTGCAGGGGAAATCGGGATCGAACTGTTCGGTGTTGTCGGGATCGCACGCTCCGAAGAACCGACCGCGGGGGTTGGTGTGGTCGTACCCGTCACCTCCGACATCGGCGAACGAGGGGTTCGAGGGGTTGATCCCGGTGTCGATGACTCCGATCACCATTCCCTCACCCATGTAGTCGGCGGGAAGTCCCAGTTCGGTGGAGGCGTTCCACACCCGGTCGGCCTCGATCCAGTCGGGTCCACTATCGGTATGGAGCTCGCGTTCCAGATCGCGCGAGATGAACTCGACGGCGGGGTCGTCGGCGAGCTGACGGGCCTCGTCGGGGCTCATGACGGCGGCAAAGCCGTTGGCGGCATAGGTGTAACGGAACTCGACATCGAGGCTGCGGCCGAAGGCGTTCCCGGCGCGCTCGATCACCTCGGCCTGATCGGCCCGGATGGCGGCGGTGTACTCGCGAGCGGCCCGGGAGCGGGGGTTGAACTTCTCCCCTGCGGCAGGGGCGCTGCGGTCCAAACCATCGATCCCGCCCCGATAAGAGGGGGTGGCCGGCTTCTTCAGTCTGACGAGGAACAATTCTCTCTCGTCGCCTCGACCGAGTTCGTTCACCCATTCGGTGTCGATGGTCCGGTCGATGGCGGCGGGCTCGAGGTCAGCGCGAGACTTGGATACGGGGTCGGGTGCCTGGGCAGACGTCTCCTGCGTCGCCCCCACCGGCACCATCAACATCGAGGCGACCATTGCCGACACCAGGATCGGGACGCGAATAGAACCTTTCACAACATTCTCCCTATCTGCGAGACACCCCGTACTTGGCCGTCTCTGCACTTGACCTCGGCGAGGGTGACCAGATGCACCAACGCCATTTGCGAGCCTAGAGGATCGGCCCACCGGATGACTGTCGAAAGGCACGCCGCGGTCACGACGTCGCCCATGCCGCGGTCGGCCCCGGGATTTGAATCGGGCGTCTACCCGCCGGGGAGCCTTGCCGTCGACTCGTAGGGATAGATCTCGATGAGTTCCCCCGCGGCGACCCGCTCCTGGAGGGATCTCCACCACCGCGGGTCGAACAGCCGCCCGTGGTGGATCTTGTATATGCGACGCAACTCCCCCTGGATGCCGAGAAACGTCTCGAACTCGGCGGGAAACACATCCCGGGGCCCCACCGCGAACCACCCACCCGGCGCCAGCCCGTCGTCGTGTTCGGGTAGCTCGCGAAACTTCATGTTCCCGAGGTCGGTCAACTCGTCATAGTCATAGAAGACCACCCGCCCGTGACGCGTCACGCCGAAATTCTTGAGAAGTAGGTCACCCGGGAAGATCCCCGATGCGGCCATGTCGCCGATGGCGTTCCCGTAATCGATGACGACATGGCGCGCCGATCTCGGATCGGCGTTCTCCAGATAGAGATCGAGCGGGATCACCCGGCGCTCGACGTAGGCATGCCCCAGCACGACCACGTCGTCGGAGATCGTCACCGACCGGGCGCACTCCGACGCCAGCACGGCGATGACCTCGTCGGAGAAGCGTTCACGGGGAAACTCGAGACGGTCGAACGTCTGGGCGTCGATGAGCCGACCCGCCCGGTCATGACGGAACACCATCCGGTACTTCGCCTTCACCTGCGAGCGGGTGATCGACTTCTGCGGTGGAAACCGATCCTTGATGACCTTGATGACGACATCGAACCCGGGGAGGGTGAATACCACCATCACCAGGCCACGGATGCCCCGCGCCATATCGAACCGCTCCCCCGACCCGATCAGATGGCCCCGCAGTTCCCTGTAGAGGACCGTCTTCCCGTGTTTGTGGCTCCCGATGGCGATATACAGCTCCGAGACGCGCTTGCGGGGCATCAACGAGCGGAGGAACCGGACCAGGTCCCAGGGCCGAGCGGTGTCGACGTGGAAGTAGGAGCGGGCGAACGAGAACAATACCGACACCTGGTTCTCGGTGAGTAGGACTGTATCGATGATCACTCCCTCTCTGGGGTGGAGAAGACCGAGGACCATGGGAAGGACGTGTGAGCCACTGAAGATGCGCCCCACGACGTAAGCGCCCTTACCCCTGAAGAACGGGGTGATGACGAACTCGGCACGCTCGATGGTTCGTAACGCCCCGACCGATCGGAGGTGGCCCTCCACGGCGCGGGCCGCGGCGGCCACGTCCCGATTCCTCGAGCGGAAGTTGGCGCCGATCTCGACGGCGTCGAGGACCTCATCGACGAGTTGTTCGGTGGTGGCGATGGATTCGAACGAGGTGTACACCGGTTGGGAGCTCGCCGTTGGGGGAGTGTCGAAATCGGTATCGACGAACTCGATCATCGGATCGACACCTTGGGTGGAGAAGATCCGCCGGGTAACCGAGTTGAAGAAGGTCTCGGCGAGCTCCCAATCGTCACGCCGGGCGATGAGCCCCGAGTAGACGGCCTTCATGCTCGCCCATACCACCGCATCCTCGACCCGATCGGCGAGAAGCGCTTCGATTTCAGACTTGGCCCCAGCGGCACTCTGCTCGTACAGATCGAGCCGTTCCGTGGCGTCCCTGGAGAACCCGTCCCAGTCGCGCTCGGCGAACCGGATCGGCGCCCTTCTGGTGATGATGCGGAACCGGGTCTCGAACTCCTCGAAAAAACGGCAGATCAACTCCGCACCCAGATAGGCGATCCGACTGTCGGTAAGGGGCTGGAACATCAGGCAACGGTACCTACCCACCAACCCGAAACAAGATTGTCGCGCGCAACCGATGAGCCGCAGTTCTGAGACGTCGGGGTCGGAAGCTGACACACATACTCTTGCAAGCGCTAAGTTGGCTTTTGCTAGCGCGGGGTGAGATAATGCTTACAGACGCCAACACCATTCAGCCAAGGAGCCGCAACAAATGACCCGTATCAAGCAACTTCCCTACGCCGCCGTCGGCGCATCGGCCGAGGTGCTGCGCAATGCCACCACCACCGCCGAGAGGGTCCGTGACGACCTCACCAAGCGTTTCACCGACTTCGACCTCCCCCGTCGTTTCACCGAGTTCGTCGACACCGCCGCCGTCGAGGGCCGTGAGCTGGTCGGTCGTATCCCCGGTGCCGCCCATCTCGTCGACGCCGAGAGCGCCGGAGGCCACTCGGTCGCCGATATCCCGGGCGTCGGCACCCAGGTGTCCTCGAGGCTTCGGGCCGCCGGGATCACCTCGGTCAGTGAGCTTGCCAAGACCACCGAAGATCGTCCTGGCCGTCGTGGGCTCGCCTCGATCACGGGCATCGACGAGGACGAGGTCAACCGGATCGGCAATCTCGCCGATCTGATGCGGATCGACTCCGTCGGGCCCCGC
>WHUC01000111.1 GCA_009377435.1 Acidimicrobiia bacterium | reverse complement strand
CTAGGGCGCCGCGGTCGTGGTGGTCACCCCGGTTCCGGTCTGGGGCGGCGCCGTAGTGATCCCGGTGGCAGGGGCGGGGCGACCGATCACCGAGATATCGGCGATGGCGAGCTCGGTGAAGGGGGCCTCCCCGTCGACGGTCTCACCGGGATAGGCCGCGGTGACCTGGATGACCAGCTTGTTGGTGCTCATCGCCGAGTAGGTGAGGTTCTGCGCTCGGGGTATGTTGTCCAGGCTGATGGGAACCTCGGCCGGGCTTGAGTCCGATGTCACCGAGATGCTCTGTGCCCTCCAGTTCCTCCGGAAGCGGGTCTCGTCTGTGGCCGGGATGTTGACCCAATCGATACGGGTAACCGTCATCGGTTGACGGAATGTCAGGGTGATGGTGACCGGCGCCCCATCGGGCACCTCCTCGTAGTCGATCTGGTACTCGGTGCTCGGATCCCCGTCGATCAGATTGGCACACGTCAGGTCGCCGAGACCGGCGGGGTCGCACTCGGCGTTGGCCACATCGATGGCGGCAACGATGGCCACAGACGTCGGTGGCGCGATCGTTGAGGTCGCCTGGGCCTCCTCGCTGAGGGTCGTCGCCGTCGTGATCTCGTCTTCACCGCCGAAGAGCTGGAAAAGCAGGACGATGAAAAGAACGCCGACAATGAGCGCACCCAGGGCCATCACGGCCCGAACACCCGCGGTCACCTGGACCGACGGTCGCGGTGCGGTGGGGAGGGGCCCCTGGGAGAGTCGGGCGCCACACTCCTCGCAGTGTCGGTTGGACGGTGGGTTGGCGGTGCCGCAGATGGAGCAGATGACCGAGGCTTCCGGATGAGGCTCGACCTGGGGTGGCCCGCTCTCGGGTGGGGGAGCGGCGCCCAACTCGAATCTCTCCGGTTCGGGATCGTCGGCCGCCTCCTCCTCCGTTCCGATGAACTCGCCGCACGTCGGGCAGAATTCCTCGTCGGATTCGACGCCGGAACCGCAGTTTGGACATATGCGTGTAGACACGGTCCTCCTCTCCCAACATGGCAGTGTTCTGTACGTGTTGTTGACTGTGTTTTCGCGCGCTGGGGATACCGTAGGGGATTGTGGTCGTCTATGGGGAGTCGCGTCCACTTTTCCAAAGTGTCACTGACGCCTCCTACCATCGCAGACGATGAGATTTCGATGTGACCATTGCGGGTACACCAGCCCCAAATGGATGGGCTTCTGTCCTCAGTGCGACTCCGCCGAGCCGCTCCGAGACGCCGGTGAAACACCGCGTGCCAGGATAACCACCGAATCCGTCCCTCTCGCCACCGCCGGGAGCGGCAATGGTCGGGATCGGCTCGAGACGGGCATCACCGAGTTCGACCGTGTCCTCGGTGGCGGTCTCGTCCCTGGGTCGGTCGTCCTGCTCGGAGGCGAGCCCGGCGTCGGCAAGTCGACGCTCACCCTCCAGGCGGCAGGTGCCCTCTCCTCGGGCGGGGGGCGAGTCCTCATCGCCGGGTCCGAGGAATCGGCACAGCAGATAGGCCTCAGGGCCGACCGTCTCGGTGTGCACTCGTCGGGGATCGAGTTACTGACCAGCGCCGATGTGGACGAGGTCGTCGCAGTGGCCGACAAGACCCGCCCCGACGTCATGGTCGTCGATTCGATTCAGACACTGTCGGCGAACGACATCGGTGGTGTCACCGGGGGGATGTCCCAGATCCGGGAGTGTGCGGCGCGTTTGGTGCGGATCGCCAAGGCGACCGGAACATCGGTGGTGCTGGTCGGTCACGTCACCAAGGAGGGGGGTCTCGCCGGGCCCAAGGCCCTGGAGCACATCGTCGATGTGGTCCTGTCCCTTGAAGGGGATCCCGACCGGGGACTCCGGGCGTTGCGGAGCTTCAAGAACCGATTCGGCGCCACCCACGTGGTGGGCATGTTCGACATGCAGGACACCGGTCTCATCGAGGTTCTCGATCCGTCGAAGGCGTTTCTCTCCGAATGGGACATGGATGTCCCCGGGACGATCGCCTTCCCCGCCGTCGAGGGGAGCAGATCGGTGATGGTCGAGATGCAGGCTCTGGTAACCGAATCGGCGCAAACCCCACCCCGGCGCTCGTTCCGAGGGGTGGAGACCTCACGGGTCCATCAGATTCTCGCCGTTCTCACCCGTCACTGCTCCCTCGAGGTGGCCACCCGCGAGGTATATGTGAACGTGGTCGGGGGATGGCGTCTCGGTGAGCCGGGATGTGACCTCCCGGTGGCGCTGGCGATTGCCTCCTCGGCCCTCGACCGCCCCCTCGGTTCGTTGGCTGCCTGGGGCGAGATCGGTCTCGCCGGCGAGGTCAGGGCGGTCCCGCTCGATCTGCGCCGCCGCGAGGAGACCGCACGGCTGGGGATCGACACCTTCGTTGCCCCCAGCCGGGGAGAACGCCTCCGTCTCGCCGACGCCATGACCCGATCCGGTCTCGTCATGTGAGAGCCGCGGGCCATTAGTTACTAGTGTGCCCTTCGTGAGCGGTCAGCGACGTCCCATCCTGGAGATCCTGGAGCGACTGGCGCCGGGAACCCCGATGCGCCACGCCCTGGAGAGGATTCTCCAACAGGAGAAGGGGGCCCTGTTGGTGCTGGGATCGTCGATGGTGGTGCAGGCGGCGAGCTCCGGTGGTTTCTGGTTCGACTCCTGCACGTTCACCCCTGCCCGGCTCGCCGAGCTGGCCAAGATGGACGGCGGGATAGTCCTCGGCGAAGGCTGGGACATGATTCTGGCCGCCAACGTCCACTTCGTCCCCGACGGTCGTATTCCCACCGACGAGACCGGGTCACGCCACCGCACCGCCGAGAGGATGGCGGTGGAAACGGGCAAACCGGTGGTATCGGTGTCGGAGACCCGGAGCGTGGCCACCCTCTTCTACGACGGTGAGAAGGTGGCCCTCGCCCGTCCCACCGAGGTGGCCGCCCGGGTCAATCAGGACCTGCAATCGCTCGATCGTCTCCGTCGGAGACTCGACGCCGCCGAGAACCGCCTCGACATCCTCGAGGTGGGCGGACTCGCCGACTTCCGCACCGTCGTCACCGTCCTGCAACGGGCCGAGCTGGTGAGACGGGTCGGTCGTGTCATCGAGCGTCAGACGATCACACTGGGCGAGGAAGGTCGTCTCGTCTGGGTGCAGCTCGCCGATCTGCTCCGCGGTGTCGAGACACTTCGTGACCTCACCCTGCGTGACCACATACGACCGGCTCGTGATTCCGCCATCAAGGCCGCGGTCGAGGGTCTCATCGACCTCTCCGACGCCGAGTTGGAGGACGTCGACAGTGTTGCGGCCGTGGTCGGATTCGACGACATCGATGGGTCGACCATGCCCAAGGGTCATCGTCTTCTCTCCAAGGTCTCCCGTCTACCCGAGGGGGTGCGGGAGAAACTCATCCGTCAGTTCCGGACCTTCGACCGTCTCCTCCACGCCAAACCCGAACGTCTCGAGCGGGTCGACGGGATCGGTCACTCCCGCGCCACTCAGATTCGGGCCTTCTTCGACCGCATTCTGATTGCGGCCCAGCACTGGGACCCCGACCTGTCGTAGCGGTCTCCGCCGTCGTCCCCCCTGTTCGGGCATCGCCCTCCCGATCGCCTACACTCACGGGTCTGCATGGCGAAAACAACAGCTTACGAAATCGGTGACAAGGTAGTCCATCCCCAGCACGGGGCCTCGACGATCAGGGAAGCCGTCAAACGGGAATTCAACGGTGAGAAGCAGGAGTACTACGTGCTCGAGGTGGCCACCGAGCAGCTCACTGTGATGGTTCCGGTCGACAAGATGGAGGAGATGATCCGGCCCGTCATCAGCAAGACGGCCGCCCGTCGTGTCCTCCGCTCCCTGAAGGACGAGCCCGAGGAGGCCGGATCCAACTGGAGTCGCTGGTACAAGGTCCTCAACGAGAAGATGACCTCGGGTGACATCTCCCAGGTGGCCGAGGTGGTCCGTGATCTCTCCTATGCCCAGCAGAGGAAGGGGATTTCACCGGCGCTGAAGAGGATGCTCTCCAAGGCGCGCATCACCCTCACCTCCGAGCTCGCCTTCTCGCTCCAGGTCGACGAGGAAGAGGCGGAGAAAAGGCTGGATCGGGCGATCCCCGTGGTGGAACCACCCGAGGAAGACTAGGAGCCCGTCTTGCAGCGGGTCGGTTGGGGCTTAGACGCCCACCGTTTCGGAGGTGAGCCCCCTCTGGTGTTGGGTGGTGTCGTCGTCGACGACTCACGGGGGGTCGAGGCCACCTCCGATGGCGACGTCGTCGCCCACGCCGTCACCGACGCCCTGCTCGGCGCCGTCGTCGCCGGTGATCTGGGGGATCATTTCCCCTCCTCCGATGAGCGATCGGCTGATGCGGACAGCCTCGAGCTGCTCGCCAGGGCACTGACCATCGCCCACGACGCCGGTTGGGCGCCAGTCCACGTCGATGTGACCGTGATCAGCGAGGACATCCGCATCGCCCCCCATCGTGACGAGATGCGCCGGCGGCTTGCCGATGCCCTCGGCATCGACGTCGACGCGGTCTCGGTGAAGGCAACGACGACCGATGGCATGGTCGATCCCAGCAAGGGCATAGCAGTCACCGCCGTCGTCACCGTTTCGACGCGTTCCTAGCTACTTGCCCCTGAAATAGTCGGTTGTGGGTGGGGTGGTGGGTGGGGTGGCCGTGTGGGGAGGGTCGGTTCGGTCGCGGCCCGGTTTTCAGGCGGTGAGCCCGGCGATCTTGACCAGGTTGTGGTTGAACACTCCGTGTCCGCACCAGGTGCGGGCGCCTTCGATTCGGTCGATGCGGGTGCGGTTCCAGGCGAAGTCGCGTTTGAGGCAGCTGATCCGTCCTTCTGACCCGGTTCGCCATCGGACCTGTTTTTGGAACGACGGGTTCTGTTCGACGGCTCGGCGGGCGGCTGAGGGTTTGCCCTTGCGGGGCAGCACCACGGCGCCGACACCGATGGCGACGAGGTCGTCCTCGACGGTGGCTTCGCCGTAGCCCCGGTCCGCGGTCACCACTCTTGGTGGCTTCCCGGCCCGGACGCTGACCCGTTCGATGGCGGGTGCGAGTTGGGGGGCGTCTGGGGGGTTGCCGACCTCGACGGTGTGGTCCAAGACGACGCCGTCTTCGTTGTCGACGACCTGGGCCTTGTATCCGAACTCGACCGGTCTGCCCAGTCGTCCTTTGGCGATGGGACGGGCGTCGGGGTCGTGCAGCGACACCATCCGGGTCGACCCGTCGGGGGTGACACCGGACAGCCGCCGCCGGGTCTGAGAAGCGACCTGTCCCACCCGGCGGGCGGTCTCTTCGAGGGTGTCGATCAACGCCCGCACCCTGCCTGAGGCCTGCACGCCCGCCCCGGTGACGCTGCGGCGGGCGTTGCGGACCACCGCATGCGCCTCGCCTATTGCCGTCTCGGCGATAGATGCCATGTCGGCGTTGATCTCTTTGACCTTGTCCTTGGCCTCACCGCTGCGTCGCCGCAGGTTCGCTCCGATGTCGCGGGCCCGAGACCGCACCATACGGGTCCTGTCCCGAGCGGGAGTGCGCACAGCCAACCCCGCCCCCTTGATCCTCTTGATCGTCTGAGCCATTTTGGCGACGCCCTTGGCCAACAGACCCGAATCGGTCGGATACTCGACGTTGGCTTCCACCACCGTGGTGTCAGCCCGCACCCGGTTCGTCTTCAACACCTTCGCCGCGACGGCCTTGGCCAACAACGCCTCATTCAGGCCCTCCACCGCCTCGGTGCCACAACGGGTGGTGATCTTCATCAACGTGGTCGGATGGGGCGTCGCCGCTCCCAAAGGTATCCGACAGAACCGCTGCCACGAGATCGAATCCTGGGTCTCCCGACACAACGGCTCGAACCCCATCCGGTAACGGAACTTCAAGAACATCAGCCGCAGATACGTCTCGATCGGGATCGACGGGCGGCCCAGGACCTCATGGAAGTGACGCCGGTACGGCTCGAAGAACACCGGGTCGTCCAACAGCCGATCCACCGCCTCCAACTCGGCCGGCAATCCCAGACACACCTCCGGCAGGATCGACTCCCACAACGTCGGTTGAGCGTTTACGGTACGCAACATGATGGCCTCGATTCCTTCCATAGAAAGGAGTTGAGGCCATCATCACAGACCCGCACCCAAATCGCGAGGACCCCCACCAATCGAGTTTTTCAGGGGCAAGTAGCTACTGAAGAGTCCGGGAAATGTTTCGCAGGACGGCGTTCCCCAACAGCCTCCTAACATTCCCGACATGTTGCGTCTCTACTCCACCCTTCATCGCGGCATGGTCGATCTCGAAACCCGGGAGCCGGGCAAGGTCGGCATGTACTACTGTGGTGCGACGGTGCAGGGCGAACCCCACATCGGCCACGCCTTCTCCGGTGTCGTCTTCGACATGATCGGCCGCTATCTCCAGTGGCGGGGTCATGAGGTCACCATGGTCCGCAATGTGACCGATATCGACGACAAGATCATCGCCAGGGCCAACGAGGCGGGACGGCCCATACCGGAGCATGTGGCCGCGATGGAGGAGTTGTTCGATGAGATGTACTCCACCCTCGGGGTCCTCCCCCCCGATGTCGAGCCGCATGCCACCGACCACGTCGACGATATGCGTGAGATGATCTTCGGTCTCGTCGCTACAGGTCACGCCTATGAGTCCGAGGGCGATGTCTACTTCTCGGTGCGGAGTGACGCCGATTATGGGAAGTTGTCGGGTCGCAACCTCGACGACATGCGGGCGGGGGCCCGCGTCGAGGTCAGTGGCCTCAAAAAGGATCCTCTCGATTTTGCCCTCTGGAAGGCGGCAAAGCCGGGGGAGCCTTCGTGGGATTCAACATGGGGTCGGGGACGCCCGGGATGGCACATCGAGTGCTCGGCGATG
>WHUC01000110.1 GCA_009377435.1 Acidimicrobiia bacterium | reverse complement strand
GGGTTCGCGGGTGGAGCTGAGGGGATTTGAACCCCTGACCCCTTGCATGCCATGCAAGTGCTCTGCCAGGCTGAGCTACAGCCCCGGGACCCGAGAAGGATACCAAGACCCCGAGGGGTGGGGTAAATCAGTCGTCGCCGACACCCACCTCGTGATACTCGAGGGTCCTCGCATCGCGCCACAACCGCTCCAGCCCGTAGAACTCCCGTTGCTCGGGTTGGAAGAGATGAACCACCACGTCGCCGTAGTCCATGAGCAGCCATTCCCCCTCGCTGCTCCCCTCGACCCTGAGAGGGAGTCGGTGGTAGCTCTCCTTCATCTTCTCCCTCACGGAATCGGAGAGTGTCCTGACATGGGTCTGGGAGGTGCCGGTGGCGATTACGAAAACGTCTGCGATTGGCGTGAGTTCGGTGAGATCGAGCAGTTCGATGCCGACCCCCTTCTTCTCGGAGACTGCATCGGCGGCAGTCCTGGCGGCATCCCTCACCTCTTCGATGGTCTGACCCGTGGACATTCGACTACCGGCTGACGCTTCTATGAACTCTTCTCCCGTTGCGGGCCTCCAGATTGACGGTCCCCCGGAGCATAACGAATCCGAGGAGTCTTGATCCTAGGAGTACAGATCATGATCTGCCAGATACCGCCACACAGGGTCGGTTACCAGGAATCTCGCGGAGCGACCGGCCGCTATCCAGGCCCTCAGCTCGGTCCCCGATACCTCGAGACGCGACATTTCCAACCACACGTGGTCCCCGAGGACCGAGTCAACCGCTGACCTCTCCGTGTCTGATCGGGGAGCGACGGCGATGGTTGCCCGCTTGGTGACCTCGTGGGATCGGTGCCAGGTCGGAACCTTCGCGGCGGCATCGGCACCAAGGATCAGGAAGAGTTCGTCGTCGTCGGGGAACGTCGCCAGGGTGTCGGCGGTGTAGGTCCAGCCGTCACGATGGACCTCCCGATCATCGGCGAGGAAGTACTCGACCTCGGCTGTTGCCAGACGGGTCATCGCAAAGCGGTCCTCCGCAAGCGAGACCTCCTTGCCGGCCTTCTGCCAGGGCGCCCCGGCAGGGATGAACCTGACCTCGTCGAGGTCAAGCTGACGGTAGGCAACCTCGCCGGCGTGGAGATGGGCGATGTGAGGCGGGTCGAATGTCCCGCCGAGAATCCCGATACGCACAGGACAAGCATAAGTCAGTCAGGCACGGGTATCAGCCGAACCTCGCCAGGGCCGGCGCAGCCGAGGAACGGCTCCGGGTCGCGGTAGCCCTCTCCGCCCCGCAGGGAGAGATGCACCGCCCAGTCGCCATTGTGTCTGCCCGATCGACCTATTGTATCCCCCGGTTCGACGGTCTCTCCGGCACCAACAGCGACACTCTGCAGCGACGAGACGCTCACGCGGAGTCCGTCTTCGGTGCGGATGGTGACAGCCCGGGTTCCGACCACGTCACCGGAGAAGGTGACCTCCCCGACAACGGGAGCGATGACAGCCGAGCCCTCCCTGGCCGCCAGATCGACACCCCAGTGCCCCGCATACACCCCTTCCGGGGCGTACTCCCCCACCACCGGGCCCGGCACCGGGGGGACGAGACATCGGGTCGGCGCACCAAGGGCCGCCACTGTGACCGCGGAGACGATCACAGCCAACCCGAGGAGGAGGGCACCCACCATTTTCGAAGTTGATCTCATGGGGATAACGTACGCAGTCGGTTGGCCCAGTAGAAGGGGTTCGATCCCGGCAGATAGCCCCCGGTCAGGGCAGTACGAGTTCCTCGATGAAATGCTCCAGTTGGGCGAGGGTTCTCACCTCGTATGACTTGTCGCAATGCCGGCCGTACCGTGACATGAGTGAGTCGCCGGAGTCCCAGTAACTGCGGGGCTCGGGATTGAGCCAGAGGACGGAACGGGCCTCGTCGCCGAGGACACCGAGGGTCTCATCGCGGGCCGGTCGGTAGTTGTTGCGGGCATCGCCGGCGATGATCAGCGTCGAGCGTGAGGTGATGTCACCGCCGATGAGACGGTTCCATGACTCAAACGCCGCCCCGTAGTCGGAGTGACCATCGGCGCTGACCACCTTCGCCTCGGTGGCGATCCGGGAGATGGCCGTGGCGGCGTCGGTACCGGGACCGAAGAACTCGGTGATCTCATCCATCGAATCGACGAATGCGAACGATCGGAGTCTGGAGAACTGGGTGGAGAGCGAGTAGGTGAGCAGAAGGGTGAAGCGGGCGAATGTCGCCATCGACCCCGAGACGTCGCAGGCGAGGAACACCTCGGGACGGTGGGGCCGTCTTCGTCGGAATCGAGGGTCGACGGGAACCCCTCCCGTGGCGAGTGATGCCCGAACCGTGCGGCGGAAGTCGAGTCGGCCCTGCCGGAGGTGATGACGCCGTCGAGTGAGTCTCGCAGCCAGCTTCCTGGCGAGGGGAGCGATGGCGTGTTCGAGATCGTCGAGTTCCTGGCGGCTGGCATGCATCAGATCCAGATCCTCGACAGGTGTCTGCCGGAGGGTGCGGGCCATGGCGTCCCTACCCCGATCGGCAACGAGGCGACGTCGAATGTCGGCCTCGATCTCGTTTCGGAGCATCTCGATACGGCGCTCGACATCCTCGTCGAGGAGTCGCCCATCAAGGGGATCCCCATCCTCATCCAGTCCGGTGCCGAGGGCATCCCTGAGCGCTTGCGCCATCGAGTCGGATTCGAGACGCCGCAGGGTGCGGTAGAGGTAGTAGGTGCCACCGACCGGCCGACCCGGCTCGATACCGGCATAGCGGTCCACCGCCCTCGATATCTGGCGACGTAGTTCCTCGAGATCCAGTCGCTCCAGCGCTTCGAGAAGGGACTCTCTCAGAAGCTCATCGATGTCACCGGTGTCCCTAGGTTGGGCGGTGTCGGAGGCGGAGGACCCCTCGTCTTGCCCGGGCTCGTCGTCGGTCCCAACCGGGGGGGCATTGGAGAAGAAGACCTCGAACACGATGTCGAAAGCGGGGAGATGTTTCACGTCCTTGACCATCGTGGCGAGAAGGGTGCTCCGCAGCGCCGATCGGTCCGAGAGGTCGATCTCGGTGACGGCCCGCACGGCATCGATGGTCTCGACCATCGACACCGGGACCCCGGCGGCCCTGAGCTCCTCGGCGAACTCGACGAAGAGTCGGTTCACCTGGCCGGACCGGAGACGGTGGCCCCGAGACTCCCCCTCGCCTTCTCGATATCGCTCTGATACTTCAACAACACGTGCAGCGTCCCCTCGAGGGAGTCGGTGTCGATCGTGTCGATCGACAACGCCAGCAGCGTCCTTGCCCAGTCGATCGTCTCCGAGACCGAGGGCGGCTTGCGGAGATCCATGTTGCGGATCGATCCGACGACCTCGGCGATTCGACCGGCAAAGGCCGCCTCGAGACCGGGAACGCGGGACCGCAGGATATCCCGCTCCCGCTCCGGTGTCGGGTAATGGATGTGGAGGAATAGGCATCGTCGTTTCAGGGCCTCCGACAGCTCTCTTGTGTTGTTCGACGTGAGCACGACCAGGGGCGTCGATGATGCCGTCACCGTCCCCAGCTCGGGGATGGTCACCTGGAAGTCGGAGAGGACCTCCAGGAGGAGCGCTTCGGTCTCCAATTCGACGCGGTCGATCTCATCGATGAGCAGGACCACGGGCTCGGGTGATGCAATCGCCTCGAGCAGAGGGCGGGTGAGCAGAAAGTCCCTGGCGAAGATGTCCGACTCGATCTCACTCCAGTCGTGACCCTCGTCGGCCTGGATGCGAAGCAACTGCTTCTTGTAGTTCCACTCGTACAGGGCTTTGGTCTCATCGAGACCCTCGTAACACTGGAGCCGGACCAGCCGCCGATCCGTGATCGCGGCCAGGGCCTTTGCCAGTTCGGTCTTGCCCACCCCGGCGGGACCCTCCGCCAGGATCGGCTTCTCCAACCGACCGGCCAGATAGGCCACCTGGGCGATGTGGTCATCGGCAAGATACCCCACCTCGGCCAGGGAGTCGCTGAGTTCTTTCGGTGATGAGAATGTCTCGGTCATGAGCGCACCTGCCCGTCACCGGTGAGGATGTAGCGCTCCGAGGTCAGGGCCTCCAGCCCCATGGGACCACGGACGTGAAGTTTCTGGGTGGAGTTGCCGATCTCGGCACCGAAACCGAACTCACCACCGTCGGTGAATCTGGTGGAGGCGTTCACCATGACCACGGCCGAGTCGGTGGCGGCGACAAACCGATCGGCGGCGTCGATGCGTTCGGTGACTATCGCCTCTGTGTGCCCCGTTCCATACTTGTTCACGTGTTCGGCAGCCTGGTCCACCGAGTCGACGACACGAACAGCCATGATCAAATCGAGATACTCGGTCTCCCAATCGTCGTCGTTGGCCGCCTTCATCTCCGGCACCAGATGACGCGCCGTGTCGTCGCCACGGATCTCGACACCGGCGTCTCCCAAAGTGCGGGCCATGGTGGGTACGAACTCATCCGCCACCGCCCGGTGCACCAGCAGTGTCTCGGCGGCGTTGCACACACCCGGTCGATGGGTCTTGGCGTTGAGCACGATGGCCTCGGCCTTGGAGAGGTCGGCGTGCTCATCGACGTAGACATGACAGTTGCCCGCCCCGTCGACCACGAAGGGAACGGTGGCATCGGCCTCCATGGCGGCGATCAGTGACGGCCCGCCCCGGGGAACGAGGAGGTCGATGTGTTCGCGTGCCGTCATGAGGGCTTTCGCCCCTTGGCGCGAGGTGTCCTCGACGATCTGGATGGCGTCGGCGGGAAGTCCTGCAGCGGCGACCGCCGAACGCATCACATCGGCAATGGCCATGTTCGACGCCAGGGTGAACGAAGATCCGCGGAGAATCGCCGCATTCCCTGCCTTGAGACAGAGCCCACCGGCGTCGGCGGTGACATTGGGCCGGGCCTCATAGATGACTGCAACCACTCCGAGAGGAACCCGCACACGCGCCACCTTCACCCCATTGGGAAGGGTCCACCCCGCGGTTGTCGAGCCAACCGGATCGGTGAGGGCGGCGACGACGCGTAGTCCATCGGCCATTCCCCTGACGCGGTCCGGATTGAGGAGCTGTCGATCAAGGAGCGCCCCGGTGACTCCGTCGTCACGAGCCCTGACCATGTCGGCCTCGTTGGCCTCGAGAATGGTCGGGGTCGCCTCCTCCAGTCGGTCGGCCGCCATCTCCAAGGCCGCGTTCTTGGCGGCGGCGGTGGCGGAGCGAAGTTGACCCGCGGCGTGACGCGCCCTACGTCCCAGTTCATCGATCATGCTCGAATTGTAGGAACGGCCAGGAATGGTCGAACACGGCGACAGAACAGCCCCACCAACGACCACGGGACACCGCGGTCCATGGTGGCGACAGGATCGGGTCGCGATAAGGGCAAAACTGCGAGCCGGCGTCTAACCCGGTTGCGACCCTTCGTCGCGAGAACGCATTCCGCCGTTGGCACCACGGGATACGCAGTCCATCGTGGCGACGACCTTGTCTGGCGTGAAGGGCAAACGTGCGAGCCAGCGTCTGTTCTTCGTCCGGCCACGAGAAACCGACGTTCAGGCCAAACCCGTGGCTTACACCACCAACCCGGTCGGAAGAAGAAGCTCGCACCAATGATTGAGGCTCCTATCATCCGCCGTTGACCAATGTTTGACCTCTCATGCACGTAGTCATCGCAGGGGCGGGGCGTGTCGGTGGATCACTCGCCGAGGCACTCGCCGACGACGGTCACGACGTCGTCGTCGTGGACAACCGACTCGCCGCACTCGAAGACCTCGGGAAGTCGTTCAACGGGATCGCGGTGCAGGGAGAGGCCTTTGACGTCCGCACCCTGCGCGAGGCGGCCATCGACGAGACCGACGTCTTCGCCGCCATGACCGACTCCGACAACATCAACCTCATGGCCGTCGAGGTGGCCAAGGCCGTCTTCGACGTGCCGAGGGTGCTGGCTCGTCTCCACGACCCGGCCCGCGAGGACTCCTACCGTGCCCTGGGAATCCCCTATGTGTCGACGACCGCCCTCATCGCCTCGGTGGTATACGAGCGCATCGTCTCCGAGGAGTTCGCCGTTCACGTGACCTTCAGCGGTGGTGATGTCGAGGTGGTCGAGTTCGTTCTCGGATCGGAGGTGGCCGGACTCAAGGTGGGCGAGCTCGAGATCTCCGAGGCCCTCCGGGTCGCCGCGGTGAGTAGAGACAACCAGACGATCATCCCGACGTCGGCATTCGTTCTCGCCCCGGGGGATCTCGTGGTGGCCGCGACCAAGGAGGGAATCCGCCACCAGATCGAAGAGTTCCTCGAGGAGGTCGAGTGAAAGCCGTCATCGTCGGGGGTGGGAAGGTGGGGTCATTCCTCGCCCGCGAGCTCCGCCGCAGTCGCAACGCCGTGATCGTGATCGAGCGCAATCCAGTGGCGGCGAGAAGGGTCGCCGAGGACACGGGGGCGCTGGTGATAGAGGGGGACGGCACCGACGTGGAGATACTCGGCGAGGCCGACGTCGCCCGAGCGGGGTATCTCATCGCCGTCACCGGCAAGGACGAGGACAACCTCGTGGCCTGTCAGCTTGCCCGCACCGCCCATGGCTGCGGGCAGGTCCTGGCCCGTGTCAACGATCCGCGCAACGGGAGAACCTTCGAGGCGCTCGGGGTCCCCTGGGTCTCGGTGACCGACATGCTGGTCCAGTACCTGAGCGACCAGATGGACGTGAGCGAGCTGGTCAAGGTGGCCACCCTCGGCGATGGGACGGCGCGTCTCGTCGAGGTCGAGGTGCCCAAGGAGAGGGAGCCGGTTCCGGTGACGAAGCTGGCCATGCCGGACTCCACCATCATCGCCGCGGTGATACGAGCGGGCTCCGTGATCGTCCCCGGGGGCGACACCATTGTCGAGGGTGGCGACCGTGTCGTGGTGGTCACCCTTGGCGACCGTCAGGACGAGGTGCGCGAGGCCATCGTCGACGGTGACAACGATCGCCCATGAAAAGACTCAACGAACTCGTGGTGCATGTCCTCGGCGGGGATTTCGATCGTGAGGACGTAAAGGGCTCGCTGATCTATCTTGGCGCCGAGCTGGCGGCCCTAATAGTTCTCATGGTGGTAACGGGGGTCATCGGCACCGTGATCAGTCTGCTGATCTAA
>WHUC01000109.1 GCA_009377435.1 Acidimicrobiia bacterium | reverse complement strand
GTGCTTGAACATCGGCAGGGTGACCTCTTCGGTACTCAACCCACCACCGATCGTCCGGGCGGACTCGACTACCACGACCTCGAGACCGGCCCGGGCGAGATAATTCGCACAGATGAGCCCGTTCGGCCCACTTCCAATGACCACGACATCGGTCTCGCGGAGGGCTTCAGACGTCTTCATGATGATCTTCCTCTCTGATAGACGGGACGATCAAGATCCGGTCCAGACCAATGCACCGCGTCCATCGAGGTTCCCGGCGCGCAACTCCTCGTGTAGATCCCCGACATCGGCCGGCGCCGCGGTAGCCCCGATGACGGGCGTCACCCGACCGCTCTGCACCAAGGCGGCCGCCTCCAACAGCTCGGAACGAGATGCGTATCGGCTGCCGATGACGGAGGATTCGCGGAACACAAGCTCACGAGGATCGACTCTCAGCTCAACATCGCGGAAGGTGGTCAGAACACAGAGACGGCCACCCGTCGCAAGGTGCTCAAAGCCCCACGCGAGGCTCTGGGGTGTCCCGACCAGATCGATGACGGCATCGGCCTCTCCACCAAAGTCCGAGAGTTTGACCGCCGAGAAGTCCGTCGAATCGAGGGGGATGCCACCGAATCGCTCGATGACCTCGAGCTTGCGCTCGCCTCGCTCCAGCCCGGCCACAGACGCCCCGTAGGCGGATGCCACCTGCAGCATGTGGATCCCAACACCCCCACCCGCCCCGATCACCGCAACTCGGTCACCCGGGCGAAGCCCGAGTCTGGTGTGACAGACATGGACCGGTGTAGCGATCGCATCGGGTATGGCGGTCGCGGCGGCGGCGTCGATCCCCTCCGGCACCAATACCGCGTTGCCCGCGGGTAATACCGTCATCGGGGCATATCCGCCATCACGATGGACTCCGTACCAGCCGGCGAGTCGCTCGCAACGAGATTCCCTCCCCGACAGACAGGCGCGGCACCGCCAACACGACAGATAGAAATACGCTACGACGCGTTCGCCCACCGCAAGACTTGTGACCCCCTCGCCGAGTTCGACGACTCGACCGACCATCTCGTGGCCCGGGGTCAAGGGGAGGAGCGACTCGTCGTTGTCGAGATCCCCGTTCATACAGTTCAGCACCGTGAGACCGACACCACACGCCTCGACCTCGACCCCGACCTCCCCGGGTCCGGGTGTGGGCACGACAAATGTCTCCCACTGTGGCTCCCCGCCCCAGGAATGGAGTCGGTATCCCTCGACGTCCATCATCTCGTGTACCTCAAAATCGACTCTCCTTGACCAATCTGGTCCCGCCATGGGACCAGGGAAATGTACAATATGGTGTGTAATGTCGGGATCGGTCCCCGTCAACACGGCGAGTTTGGCCGAAACCCTGGCGCCGAGCACCGATTGCGGGCGACATACTGTGGACGGCGCCCCTGGTTGTCTTCAGGCTTGTTCGTTGAGCCAGGCGCGCATGCCGGGGAGGGCGAACTCGGCCAGTCCCCGTTTCGGTTCAATCAGCAGTCCCTTGTCGCGTATGAGGCGTTGTCGCTGGACGCCACGGACGCCGCCGTGGCGTCCAGCTCGGCTGCGATCTGCGATGACGTTTGTGGCGCTTCGGGGAGCCGGGCGAGGGCCCTCAGGTAGTCGGCCTCCCGGTCGGAAGCCTCCGAAAGACGCTGGCGGTAGAACCTGTCGATCGCCTCGCCCGCCAGGGGGACGGCCCGTTCCACGTCGGCGACACTGATCGGGTTGTCGACAGCGGCCCGCCAGGTGGCACTCCCATACTCCTGGATGAAGTAGGGGAGGCAGTTACCAGGCATCACGTTAACTCTGGCAACTTTCCGTTACGGCTCATGCGTATCGTTGACCTCTGCCACCACCCTGCGAGTTGACGACGGCATCCCGGGGCTCACTCGATAGTATCGACAATGTATGATCTTGGCATGTCCAAACCCCTGGGTCAGTTCCCTCCCGACCGAGCCGCGTCCCCTCGAAGGCGGGAAATGATCGGCCGGGGTGCGGCTAGTGCCCCGACCGCCCCCGGCCAGGGCACTAGATGAGCTCCCGACAGTTTGTGTTGCTGGCGCTCAACGGAGTCTCCTTCGGAGCACTGCTGTTCCTCCTCTCCAGTGGATTCACCCTGATCTTCGGACTCATGCGGATCGTCAACCTTGCCCACGGGTCCTTCTATCTGATCGGCGGCTACGTCGGGCTGACCCTGATCCAGGCCGGACAGAGCTTCTGGGTGGCGATGATCGGTGGTGCGCTCGCCATCGCGGGCTTGGGCTTCGTGGTGGAGCGTGGGCTTCTCCGACGAGTCCGTGGCCGCACCATGCCGGAGGTCTTGCTCACGGTCGGCCTATCCCTGATCTTTGCCGATCTTGCCCTGGCACAGTTCGGCGGTGACCCGATCCTGCTGCCCCGGCCCCCCCTCTTTGCCGGCACCATCGAGTTCGGCGAGGTCACCTATCCGACGTTTCGGTTGTTCGTTCTGGGTCTCGGGATCGTGATCGCCGCGCTCATGTGGTTGTTGCAGTCCAAGACAAGGATCGGGGCCATCATCCGAGCCGGTGTCGACGACCGGGAGATGGTCGCGGCCCTGGGAATCAACGTCAACGCCATCTTCACCGGGGTGTTCGTGTTCGGGGCGCTGCTGGCCGGTATGACCGGTGTTATCGGTGGTGTCTTTCTCAGCCTCTATCCGGGGGCCGACGCCGAGATCCTCAACTTCGCCCTCGTGGTGGTGATCCTCGGTGGGCTCGGCGACCTGCGTGGGGCCATCATCGGGAGTCTGCTCGTCGGCCTCATAGACGCGTTCGGGCGATCGCTCACACCATCACTGTCCTACTTCCTCTTGTTCGCTCCCATGGCGCTCATCCTGATCTTCAAGCCCCAGGGGCTGCTCGGCCGGGTTACGGAAAGCAGATGAGAAATCTGACGATCGGCAAGTGGCTGAGTCTCGCATCGGTGGCGGCGGTGGCCATCGCCCTTCCCTACATAGTCCCGTCGTTCTTTGTGAACATGGCCACCCAGATGCTCTTCCTGGGGTTGTTCGCCCTCTCGATCAACCTGATCGCCGGCTATGCCGGAATGGTGACCCTCGGACAGGCCGGGGTGCTCGGCATCGCCGGCTACGGCATAGCCATCGCCTACTCCCGCCTCGACTTCTCCCTCGGGGTCTCGGCCCTACTGGCAATCCTCAGCACGATCGTGGTGGCCGCGTTCTTCGGGTTGCTGCTGGTGCGCGCCACCGGGGTGTACTTCCTCATGATCACCCTCGCACAGGGAATGGTGGTCTGGGGTGTGGCCCAGCGGTTCACGGTGTTGACCGGCGGAGACAACGGTCTGCGGGGCATCTCCCGGCCACCCTTCGCCACCGAGTACTGGGCGTACTACTACTTCTCCCTGCTCGTGGTGGCGGTGTGCGTGTTCCTTATCTTCCGCATCGTACGATCACCCTTCGGGCTCTCCTTGAAGGGAATCCGGGAGGCCGAGACGCGCATGCCCGCCCTTGGCTACGACGTCAGGCGCATCAAGCTGCTCGCCTTCGTGGTCTCGGGAACGTTCGCCGGTGTGGCCGGTCTCCTGCTCGTCATGTACAACAACTTCTTCAGCCCTCCGTCCGTGTACGTGAAGGCATCGGCCGAGGGTCTCCTCATGTCGATTCTGGGTGGTGTCGGCACCATCACCGGCGCCTTCGTCGGTTCCGGTGTCTTCGTGTTCGTCACCAACTATGTCAGCGGCTTCATCGAGCGCTGGCCCACCCTCCTGGGGCTTATCTTCGTGCTCACGATTCTCTTCGCCCCCGACGGGATCGTTGGATCGTGGCAGAGGCTGGTGTGGGCCCCGTTGCTCAGGCGCTTCGGTGATGCCGAGGCGGCCGAGTTGATCGAGATCGAAGCGGGTGGAGGCGGTCTGTTGACCGGTGGGGAGGCCAAGGGGGTGCGGCCCGACCCGGAGACCGACTCGGTGACATCTGTGACCCCGGAATCTACCGCGGAGAGACAATCTCGGCAATGACTTTGGAGTGGTCGACATGGCAACAACAAGACAGACGGATGGGACCGGACACAAACGGCCCACCGGACAAAGGAGAATGAGGATGACCAACAGGAATGCATTTCATCTGAGGAAGGCGCACATCGCCCTGGCGCTTGTATTGATGCTCGTCGTCGCCGCCTGCGGAGCGCCGGGTGGTTCCGAGGCCAGCAGTGACGAAGGTCCCATCACGGTCGGTGTCATCGTGCCGACGACCGGCGTGGTTGCGGCTGCGGGAACAGACATGCTCAACGGTTGGAACCTGTACTGGGAGCTCAACGGCAACGAGGTTGCCGGACGGACCATCGAGACCATCCACGAGGACAACGCAGGAGAACCCACCAACACCCTCACCAAGGCGCGGAAGCTTGTCGAACAGGACGGTGCGTCGGTCATCGTCGGAACATTGCTCGCCAACACCGCCCTTGCTCTCGCCGAGTACGTGGACCCCCTCGACGACGTGATCGGGCTGAATCCGGCCGGGTCCGCCGACGATCTCAGCCAGCGGGGGATCGTGGACAACTACGTGCGCGCCGGCGGTTGGCAGAGCTCTTCACCAACCCATGTCGCCGGTAACTGGGCCTACGACCAGGGTTACCGCAGGATCATCACCCTGTGTCAGGACTACGCATTCGGTCACGAGAACTGCGGTGGGTTCATCAACACGTTCACCGACCGCGGTGGCGAGGTCGTACAGCAGCTCTGGGCACCGCTGGGAACACCCGACTACAGCTCCTATCTGTCCGACATCGATCCGCAGTCTGCAGACGCCGCCTTCGTGCTCACCGTCGGCGCCGACTCCGGCCGTTTCGTCAAGCAGTGGTCGGACTTCGGTCTCAAGGACGAGCTGCCGCTCATTGGCGGAGAGACGACACTCGATCAGTCGCTGCTGAGGGCGATGGGGGACGAGGCGATCGGACTCGAGTCGTTTGGCCACTACGCCGAGGGTCGTGAAGACGCCGCTACCCAGGAGTTCGTTGACGCCTATCTCGAGGCCTACGACCTTCTTCCGAGTTATTACGCGGCCTCGACCTATACCGCGGCTCAGTGGTTCGTCGAGACACTCGAGACCGAGGATGGTGACATGAGTGACATCCCGGCGTTCCTCGAGACGCTCAAGGCCTACCAGGTCGAGAACTCGCCCTTCGGTCCCATGGAGCTCGACGAGTATGGCGGCACCATCGCCACGATGTACCTGCGTGAGGTTGCCCAGGACGACGAGGGACGGCTCTACAATGCGGTTGTCGAGGAGTTTCCCGGGATCAGCCAGTTCTGGAACTATGACCCGGAGGCCTTCCTCGCCCAGCCGGTCTACACCCGCGAGTATCTCGGAGAGGATTGGCCGGAGTCTTGCGACCAGTTCGTCTCCGATTGTCCGCTTGAGGGTTGATGACGCCCACGAAGGAGGCATTGTTGGACGTCGAGTCTGACCGAACCGACACGGGTGGGGATGACGGCCCACCCGTGCTCCGCCTTCGTGAGGTATCCCGTCATTACGGTGGGATCCGGGCGGTCAACGAGGTGTCGTTCGACGTCGCCCAGGGTGAGCGTCGGGCGGTAATCGGGCCCAACGGGGCGGGAAAGACGACTCTGTTCAAGATGATCAGCCGCGAGGAGCCCACCACGAAAGGCTCGGTGGAATTCCTGGGGCACGACATCACGAGGACGCCGGCCCACCGGGTGGCAAGGCTCGGGCTCTCGCGCACCTACCAGATCACACGAGTGTTTCCCTCGCTGTCAGTGTTGGAGAACGTCGTCCTGGCGTGCCAGGGTCTGCGTCGCGGCAGTTTCCAGATGTTCAATTCCGCCATGGGCCGCAAGTCGATCGTCGATCAGGCCGAGGAGGCGATCGACACGGTCGGTCTGCGCCGCGGCGCCAAGACCCCGGCGTCCGAACTGGGCCACGGTGAACAACGGCAGTTGGAGCTTGGCATCGCGCTCGCACAGGAACCGAAGCTTCTGCTGCTGGATGAGCCCGCTGCAGGTCTATCGGCAGCCGAGCGTGGCCTGATGCGGGATTTGGTGAGGGGACTCCCCCCCGAGATGACCGTGCTGCTCATCGAACACGACATGGAACTTGCTCTTGGACTCGCCGATTACGTCACCTGCTTGCACAACGGCAGTCAGGTCGCTGAGGGCACCCCGGATGAGATAAGGAACAACGAGCGGGTACGCGACATCTACCTCGGTCAGGGAGACTGATGCTTGCCATCGCCGACCTCCATTGCGGGTATGGGCATTCGGAGGTGCTCAATGGGGTGAGCCTTGAGGTGCCGGATCGCAAGCTGGTTGCGCTGTTGGGGCGCAACGGCATGGGCAAGACGAGTCTGTGCCGATCGATCATGGGACTCGATCCTCCCGCCGTTCGCAGCGGAACCGTCGCCTACAACGGAACGGACATCACTGACATGGCCGCCTTCAAGATCGCCCGACTCGGGCTCGGCTACGTCCCCCAGGGCCGCCGCATCTTCGGCTCGCTCGACGTGGAGGAGAATCTGGCGATGGCCCAGCGCGCCCCGGCCGAGGGCAACGAGGGTGAGGTCTGGGACCTGGAACGGGTGTGGGAGCTGTTTCCCCAACTCGCCGAGCGGAAGAAAAACACGGGATCCCACCTGTCGGGGGGTGAACAACAGATGGTTGCCATCGGCCGGGCGCTGACAACGAACCCCGGCCTGCTGATCATGGACGAGCCATCCGAGGGTCTCGCTCCCGTCATCGTCGATCAACTCAACGAGAGGTTGCTGGCGTTGAAGGAGACATCGCTGTCGATCCTGCTTGTCGAACAGAACTACTCGATGGCCCTCAAGCTCGCCGACATCGTCTACGTGATCGAGAACGGCAAGGTCGTATTCACCGGCGGCCCGGACGAGCTGGACTCCAACGAGGACGTCAAGAGGCGTCATCTCGGAGTGGGGGTCTAAGTGCACCCCACCGCAATTACGCTGACGTTTCAACGGCCAGTGACGCCCCTCGCGGCGTCCTCGTCCTTGAAGCACCGCACCGGGTGCGTCTTCGTCCTGCGTCCTGGCGAGCGACGCCTCTGGCTCGCCGAAACATGCGACCGTATTTACGGTGGGGAGCACTAAGTGCACCAGGGCGATAGGGCCAACCACCATCGCAGATTCTCCGACGCTGCAATCGATTTCGCTGACTAGTCTGGTTC
>WHUC01000108.1 GCA_009377435.1 Acidimicrobiia bacterium | reverse complement strand
GATAGCTGTTGAGTGTGTTGGCGCCAGCCGCCGACAGGGTGCCGCCGATGAGGGTCGCCAGCACCAGCCAGGTGCCGGGCCAACCCTGGGCGGCGAGGACCATCGCCGGAATGGTGGTGATAAGGAGAAGCTCGATGACCCGGGGCTTGGTCAGCGCTACGTAGACGCGAATGCGCTCCCCGAGATTGGAAGAGGTAGTCGCCCCGGTGGCGACGGAAGCAGTCATTACCCGCAATCCTACTGCCGATCCGTGCCGCCACAGAAGTCGGGAGCCACACATCATCACGGGACATCAACATCGGCGACGGCAAGTCAGCAGGTCCTGTTGGAACGCGGTGGAATTGTGCCCCCCTACCTGCCGTGCCCCCTTACCTCCCGGACCTTCGGTCCGGCAGGGACCTTTCCCCCTCCTCCGGAGGGGGAACAACGGAACCTTTCCCCCGCTACGTGGGGGGACAACGGGAGGCTGGCAACGATCTATGATGCTCCACGATGCGTCGTTCACGTCTCTCCGCTGTCGGAGGAGCAGGCCTCCTCGCCCTGATTCTCTCCGGGTGTCAACTCGCCGATATCGATTCTCCGATGACGATTTTCGAGCCGGCGGGTCCTTTTGCGCAACGGCTCGACGACCTGTTCTGGATGGTGTTCTGGATCGCCACCGTGATCTTCGTGCTCGTCCAGGGCGGGCTGATCATAACCATGGTCCTCTTCCGTGACCGCCCCGGACGCAGGGAACCCAAGCAGATCCACGGGAACGCCAAGCTCGAGGTGGTCTGGACGATCATCCCCGCGGTGATCCTGGCCGTCGTCGCCGTACCGACCGTCAGCGCCGTCTTCGATCTCACCGAGTGCGCCGACGACGCCATGACCGTCGAGGTCATCGGACACCAGTGGTGGTTCGAGTACCGCTACCCCGAACAGGGAGGGTTCACCACGGCGAACACGATGGTGATACCCACGGGCGTCGAGGTGTGCGCCACCATGACGTCGGAAGACGTGCTCCACAACTTCTGGGTACCGGCTCTCAACGGGAAGCGATATCTCGTCCCCGGTCAGACGACGGTCCTCCGACTCCAAGCCGACACCGATGGGGAGTATTGGGGTCAATGCGCCGAGTTCTGTGGTCTATCGCATTCCCTTATGAGGGCCCGAGTCCGATCGGTGCCGCAGCCCGAGTTCGATGCGTGGGCGGCCCGCCAGAACGAGCCGGCGCCGGTACCCGAAGAGGGGACCCCCGAATACGAGGGATATCAGGTCTACGCCCAGAACTGCACCCAGTGCCACACCGTCGACTTCGCCGACAACGACGCCGGGATCAGCGACAACATCCTCGAAGAACCCGTCTTCAACGGCCCCGATCTCACCCATTTCGCCGACGAGTACCGCACCACCTTCGCCGGTTCTGCCCTTCCCGAGGCCGATGAGACATACGACGAGGCCCTGAAACGGTGGATAGAGAACCCGCCTAACGTGAAGCCGGGAAGTTTCATGCCCGATCTCGGACTCACCGAGGACGAGATCGACGCCGTAATCGCCTGGTTGAAGACCAACAAGTGACGCCGATGGACACGATGCATCGCACAACCGAGGAGGGCACACGATGACTACGACGACGGAGCGTCCCGGCGTCGTCGAAGAGGCTCCTCCTACGACGACCATCTACCGTCGCCCCAAGTCGACGGAGGGGTTCTGGGGCTGGGTCACCACCACCGATCACAAGAAGATCGGAATCATGTACGGCTACGCCGCCTTCTTCTTCTTCATAGTCGGGGGGGTCGAGGCCCTGCTTCTCCGCATCCACCTCGCCTCGGCCAACAGCGAATTCCTCACCGCCGGGGCCTACAACGCCCTGTTCAGCATGCATGGCGCCACCATGATCTTCCTGTTCGTGATGCCGGCGTCAGCGGCGTTCGTGAACTATCTGCTCCCCCTCATGATCGGGGCCCGGGACGTCGCCTTCCCCCGGCTCAACGCCCTGTCGTGGTGGGCCTTCCTCTTTGGTGGGATCTTCATGTACTCCGCCCTTTTCTTCGGAACGGGCCTGGCCCCCACCGGGGTGGAGAACGTGGTGGGCAACCTCGCCGAGGGTGGCCGACCGGGGGGACTCAACTTCCTCGCCGATATGCCGGACGGGGGCTGGTTCCTCTACCAACCCAACGCCGGACCCGACTTCTCACCAGGGACTGGGATCGACTTTGCCCTGCTCGGGATCCAGATCCTCGGGGTGGCATCCCTTGTCGCCGCGGTCAACTTCATAGTCACCATCTTCAACTTCCGGGCGAAGGGAATGCGTCTCCTCCGCATGCCTGTCTTCGTGTGGATGACGATGGTGACCCAGTTCCTGTTGCTCTTCAGCCTCCCCATCATCGCCATCGCCCTGTTCATGGCGACATTCGACCGCAACTTCGGCGCCATGTTCTTCGATGCCACCGGTGGGGGTGACCCCATCCTGTGGCAGCACCTCTTCTGGCTGTTCGGGCATCCCGAGGTGTACATCCTCGTCCTCCCCGCCATGGGGATGGTGTCCGAGGTGCTCCCCGTCTTCAGCCGTAAGCCGCTGTTCGGATACTCGGCTGTGATTTTCGCCGGGGCAGCCATCGGGTTTCTCGGTTTCGGGGTGTGGGCCCACCACATGTTCGCCACCGGTATCTCCCCGGTCGCCCAGGCGGCGTTCGGACTCTCCACCATGACCATCGCCATCCCGACGGGGATCAAGATCTTCAACTGGATGGGAACGATGTGGATGGGGAAGCTCCGCTTCAGCACGCCCCTTCTGTTCGCCATCGGATTCGTGGCCATGTTCGTCATCGGTGGGCTCTCCGGTGTCACCCACTCCATCGTCCCCTCCGACTGGCAGCAGACCGACACCTATTACATCGTTGCCCACTTCCACTACGTCCTCTTCGGTGGTTCGGTGTTCGGCCTCTTCGCCGGCATCTATTACTGGTTCCCCAAGATCTCGGGGCGGATGCTCGGTGAGGGGCTGGGCAAGGTCCATTTCTGGCTGATGTTCATCGGGTTCAACCTCACCTTCGGACCCATGCACTGGCTGGGCCTCCAGGGGATGGTGCGTCGCACCTGGAAGTACGACCCGGCCACCGGTCTTGAGCCGTGGAACATCGCCGTCACGGTGGGGGCCTTCATCATCGCACTGTCGATCGCGGTGTTCATCTACAACTGGTGGTCCTCGAGGCGCCGCGGCGCACCGTCGGGTCTCGACCCGTGGGATGCCCGTACCGTCGAATGGACCGTCCCCAACCCGACCCCCGTTTACAACTTCGCAACCACACCTGTCATCACCCGTCTCGACGATTTCTGGCACCGCAAATACACGACCGACGATGAGGGCCGCGCCGTCCGCCGCCCCGAGGCGGACCAAATGATCGCCGACCTCGAATACGACGGGCGGAACCCCAAGACCGAGATCCATCTCCCGGCACCGTCCTATTTCCCCCTCCTTCTCGCCTCGGGGATGCCCTTCATCGGATGGGGCATCATCTGGCATACGACGACGTGGGGCCTGGGGATGGTTGTTCTCGGTGTCCTCCTCATCGTCAGTGGCGGAATCGGATGGGCCCTCGAGCCCCTAGAAGAGGCCCATGAAGAGGACCATCCACACGACGAGGCCGACGAGGACGAAGAGACCCATGAGACCGAGGGGGCCTCCGACGTCGGTCGGGCTTCCGAATCAGCCGACACCACCGAACCGGTGGAGACGAGCTGACATGACGGATCTGGCCCATGAGGGCGACGTCACCGCAGAGGATCACCACGACGAACACGAATCGCTGGGGATGGATGCCCGCAAGCTGGGGATGTGGGTGTTCCTGTCGTCGGAGTTCCTCTTCTTCGGGGCGCTGATGACCAATTATCTGCTCTACTCGAACCGCCCCGGCTTGGCCGACCCTTACCCGGGAACGATCTACGACATCCCCTTCACTTCGGTGAGCTCGTTCGTCCTGCTGATGAGCTCATTGACCATGGTGTTGGCCCACGCCGCCCTGGAACGTGACGATCAGCACCAGACGAGGACCTGGCTGTTCGCCACCGCCGCGCTGGGATCGATCTTCCTCGGTGGCCAGGTGTTCGAGTTCTATGAGTTCATCACCCACGACGGCATGACCCTGACCACCAGTCCGGTGGCATCGGCGTTCTACGTCCTCACCGGGTTCCACGGTCTCCACGTGGCGATCGGGATTCTGATGCTGCTCTCCTTGTGGGGAATCGGCCACTCCCAGGGCGCGCTGTCCGACAAGAGGGGGTTCAACGTCGAGTTGGTCGGCCTGTACTGGCACTTCGTCGACATCATCTGGATCGTCATCTTCACCGTCGTCTATCTTCTCAGCACATCATGAGCGACGGCGCCCACCACACCCCATCCACATCCCAGTACTGGAAGATCGCCCTGGGACTTGCGGTGATCACCGCTCTCGAGGTGTCCCTGTATTACATCGATAACGCGCTGGAGCTGGGAGTGCTCAACGCCGCGATGCTGATCGGTTTGTCCCTCCTCAAGTTCGTCGTGGTGGTGGGGTGGTTCATGCACCTCAGGTTCGAGAAGCCCTCCCTCAGTCGTTTCTTCACCGGCGGGTTCATCCTCGCCATCTCGCTCTATGCGGTCGTCCTCGGGTTCATGGCCGCCGCCGTCCTCCGCAGCTGACACCCCACCCACCTCCCACCAACCCATTCTGTGAAGGTTTTCGACGCGTCACAGGGCGGATTATCCTCACAGTTCGCAACCACCATCGGCGCCACGACGGGCGCCCGGCGAGGTCGGATCAGCCGGCGGCGGTAGTCGCCGGGCCGCTGGTCACGGGGCCGGCGGTCGCCGGGCCGCTGGTCACGGCACCCTCGCCGCCCTCGGTGCCACCTTGCTCCCCCGCACCGGCCTCCTGCTCGGCAACGGGTGGGGCCTGGGCGCTCAACACGGAGAAGGCGATCAGGACAACCGTGGCGATACCGGCGATGGCCGCCAGCACCTCACCAAAAGTGACCCGCATGTTGGGACGCGACGCCGACAACGATGAGAACCCGAGAACCCCACCGGCGATGAAGATGGCGATCACCGCGGCGCCACCAGTGGTGAGTGACTCCGATCGGATCAGGACAAAAGCGATCGGGAGCACGAGAAGGGCCAGGATCAGGATGCCGACGACAGGAATCCCGACGGCCCAGCCCAGACGTTTGCGCACGGCACTGACCTCCTCGGCCTCCGTTTCGGAGATCGCTCCGGGAACCCCCAGTGCCTCGACCGCGGCGGCGACGATCGCACCGAGGACGGCACCACCGACGAGGAGGACGATAAGACTGGGGATGATGCCCATGGTCACGAAACCCTCGGCATTCTCGATCGGTGTCCCGAAGGCGGCCGTCATCAGACCACCGGCGCCGGCGCCCAGCAGGGCGCCCAGACCAGCCCCGAGAAGGATGGTGGGAATGGGTCGGGAAGTCAGCGTCATGGAGCGTGATGTCCATCCCGTTGCCGTCCTCGCAAAGACCGCAACGATGACGCCGAACACGATCGAGAAGAGGATTACACCGACGATGGTGGGCGTGACGGCGACATCGACTGCCGGACTGAAGGAGGTCTCTTCGCCCTCTCCGGCGCTCGCCACCGAGGCGAGGGGGAACAACCAGGGCGAGGCGGCGAGGAACCCGATGATGCCGAGGAGGGCGCCCGTCACGGCGCCGATCCGGCTGGCAACGGCGATCCTGCGCCCGAGGGCTACCGGCTCGAGTTCCTCGTCGGGTTCCGGAGTAGGCGCCGGTTGGGCGGGTGCCGTTTCGGGCACGGCCACGGGCGCTGCCGGCGCCTCGGTGGGCTCGGGTGCCTCCGCCTCGGGGACCGGTTTCTCGGCGGGGGCCTCCGGCACGGCCTCTTCGGTTGCCGGTGCCGCGGTCGACACCGATCCACCACCGGACCAGGCCGTCAGCACCTCCTCCAGGGACGATCCGGACTCATCTGCACGAGCCTGGGCAGACCGCTCGACAAGCGTGGCCGGTACGTTCATGGCGGCGGCGGCCGCCTCCAAGAGGTCACTCATCTACGAGAGGGGACTCTAGTGCCACCATACGCTCAATCCGAGCACGACCCTACCGGATCCGGGCATAGGCTTCCCCCATGCGATGGCTGAAGCGGATCGTCCTCGGCGTACTCGTCCTGGCACTCATCGGCGCCGCGCTGGGCACCTATCTCACCCGACGGGCGTTCCCCACCATCGATGGGACGGTGACCCTGTCGATGCTCGATGACAGGGCGCCGCGGCGGTGCTGATCCTGCAACCCGACGGATAGGGGTACCACGACTCGTCGAGGACTGTCTCCGCGACACAGCATTACTCAGCCATCGGCCGGTGGTCTATCCTCGAACGATTCATGCTGTGTTCACTATCGGAGATCCGCGCGTGACCGTGATGTCTCCACTCACCCCCACACCCGCCATGGGAGGACGCCCATGACCGGGGAGAAGACGTTCCTCACCCCGGCCGCCCATCAGAAGCTGGTCGAGGAGCTGGAACAATTGACCACCGAGGGCCGGCCCGAGATCGAGGACCGGATAGCCGAGGCGCGCTCCCATGGCGATCTGAAGGAGAACGCCGAATACGACGCCGCCAAGAATGCGCAGGGCATGATGGAGGCCCGCATCCGCCAGATCGAGCATATCCTTCACACGGCCGAGGTTCGCCGTGTCGAGGACACCGGTCGGGTCGAGGTCGGATCGGTGGTGACGGTGGTCGACGACGACGGCGACGAGATGGATTATCTGGTCGCCCCCAAGGAGAACAAGGTGCCGGGCATCGCCCTGGCATCTCCGACCAGCCCGCTGGGTTCGTCCCTACTGGGTGCCAGTAAGGGCGATGAGGTGAGCTACGAGGCCCCGGCGGGGAGTTTCACGGTGAGTGTGGTCTCGGTTCGTCCCTTCGAGGGCTAGTGGTCTGTCGCCGAAATAGCTACGCGGTCTCGCCGGCCCTAGACGCCGCTTGCTGCGTCCTCGTCCTCGAAGCACCGCCCCGGGTGCGCCTTCGTCCTGCGTCCTTGCCATCGGCGCCGATGGCTCGGCGACACCGCGGCATCAATTCAGCGACAGACCACTAGGAGGCTGGTGAGGAGGTCGGATCGGTTGAGCGCGACCCATAAGTCGGTTTCGCCTCCCGACGACGTATCATCCGGTCCGTCAACATATCGAGAGTGTTGAGGAGGGGCCCATG
>WHUC01000107.1 GCA_009377435.1 Acidimicrobiia bacterium | reverse complement strand
GGTCGTTGACGAAGGGATCACACCCGAGGAGTTGGATCGGGCCCGGGGGGCGATGCGCGGGAGTCTCGCCCTCGTCCTCGAGGACCCGAACAGTCGGATGATCCGTCTCGGCCGTGACGAGCTGACCGGGTCGCCGCACCTGTCCGTGGACGAACGGCTCGCCAAGATCATGGAGGTGGAACTCGACGACATCCGCCGGGTCGCCGAGGACGTCTACACGGCGCCGTGGGTGCTAGCCGCGGTCGGTCCGTTCGAGGACGGGGATCTCGACGGCCATATCTGACCAGGTCGAGTGTGTAGTGGGTCGCTCTGAGTGGGTCTGGTTGCACACTCGACGATGGCGGCTCCGGTTGGGAGGTCGAGTGTGTAGTGGGTCGCTCTGAGTGGGTCTGGTTGCACACTCGACCGCCTGTCCGCTAGAACATCCCCCGGTCCCAGGGGATACCGCTGAGCACGAGGAGGAGTGAGATGGCGGTGGCAATCCCGAGAAGACGGGGGTTGGCCTGTTGGCGACTCCGCGCCGTGCCGATCTGGAACACGGTGAGGGCGGCCAGCATGGCGAGGGGGTGCCATATCGCGATGAAGCCGCCCTGTTCCCAACCCCTGTTGACTGCGAAGAGGACGATGCCTATCAGCACCTGAAGGGAGAACAGGCCAGCCACGATCCGGACCCAGGTCGGCTGATGCCGATCCCGACCCACGAATGACCAAAGGAGCACGGCGATCAAGCCGAGGAGCACCAACCAACGAATACCGGAATGGGTAGAAACGAGAGCATCCATGCGGTCAGGTTAGTCGGAGGGGTACCGGGCAAGCCTTTTTCGCGCTGTGGTCTCCTGGTCGCTCAGCCTTCCCTCGACGTCCAAATCTGGACCCAATCGGGGTCGGCGGTGACCAGGAGGTTCGCCACCAGGGCCATGGCGAGAAAGATCGCCAATGCGAAGAGAGTGCCCTGCCACCAGGGACGATCATGTGCCACGGTGAGACGACCGAGGGCGAACCCGGCGACGATGATCAAGGTGAGGTCGAGTGGCCAGGCGAGCACCAGCCCACCCCCGATGACACCGAACACCGCCGAGACCGGGGCCCCCGTGTAGAAGGCGATCAACCCGATCCGGGGTGCGATCTCGCCGACGAGGAGCCAGAGGCCGATCCCGGCCACCACGAGACAGATGCCGAGAAGGGCGCCCATCGCCGGGAACCCGGTGTCGGGGGCCGCCTCCCGTGTGGGGGATCCGCCGTTCGTGGTCACCCCTCGGTGATCTCCACCGAATGGATGACGGCATCCTCGGTCGGCTTTTCTCCCGCCCGGGGAAGATCGACGACGGAATCGACGGCATCCATCCCCTCGGTCACCTTTCCGAAGATGGTGTAGGCATGGGGGAGCGGGGCGTCCTCGAGGCAGATGAAGAACTGTGACCCGTTGGTATCGGGGCCCGAGTTGGCCATGGCGACGGTCCCCCGGCTGTAGTCTCCCTCGCCATCGGTCTCATCCCGGAACTGGTATCCGGGTCCGCCGCGGCCGGTACCGGTAGGGTCGCCACCCTGGATGACGAAGCCGGGAACGACACGGTGGAAAATCACCCCGTCGTAGAAGCCATCACGTGAGAGGAACACGAAGTTGTTCACCGTCATGGGGGCCCGAGCGGCATCCAACTCGATGGTGACCGGTCCCTGGGTGGTATCCAGCTTTGCCCCATATGCCCTGGAGGCTTCGATGGTGAGATCTGGCGGTGAGTCATACTGCTGAGCCATCTGGTTCCTTTGCTCGGGTGTCCCATGGTCGCAGTCGTGGGTAGGCACGTGGAATCCAACGACGGGATACCCCCTCTCCGATGTATCCTGGGTGGAGATGACCAAAGCCAATTCTCCAGACGCGCCATTGGGGCGTGTGCTCACCGCCATGGTGACACCCTTTGACGACTCGGGTGCTGTCGACCACCAGAAGTTGTGGGATCTCGCCCGTCATCTGACCGATCAGGGATCCGACGGCCTTGTCGTCACGGGAACCACCGGAGAGTCGCCGACACTCGCAGACGAGGAGAAGCTTGCCGTCTACGGGACCGTCGTCGAGGCGGTCAGGGAGAAGAAGACGGTCGTCGTAGCCGGTACCGGCACCTACGACACCGCGCACTCGGTGGGTCTCTCTGAACGGGCCGCGGCATTGGGTGTGGATGCGATCATGGCGGTCACCCCCTATTACTCGAAACCGGAACAGGACGGGCTCAAGGCCCACTTCACCGCCATCGCCGACGCCACCGATCTTCCGATGCTCGTCTACAACATCCCGGGGCGAACGGGGCGTCTCATCGAGGTCCAGACCCTCGCCGATCTCGGGGAGCACCCCCGGATTGTGGCCACCAAGGACGCCGTGATGGATCTCGACTTCACATCCAAGACGGTTGATAACGTCCCCGGGTTGGCGGTGTACTCGGGCCAGGACTCCTACACGCTGCCCATGATGGCGGTGGGGGCCGTAGGGGTGATCTCGGTGGTGAGCCATTTGGCGGGGCCTCAGGTTGCTGCCATGGTGAAGAACGCGGTGGACAATGACTTCGCGGCGGCCGGTGAGCTCCACCACGCCCTCCTCCCACTCTGTGAGGCTTGCTTCCTGGAGTCGAACCCGGCCCCGGTCAAGGCTGCTCTCGCCAAGCTGTGGGAGTCATGCGGTGACCTACGTCTCCCCCTGACGGCGCCTTCGGACGAGACCATCGCCGCCGTGGTCGCAGCCGTCGAGACCCTCTAATAACCCAGGAGTCCCCTCAACATGTCAGTTTCAGTTACCTTCCTCGGTGGTCTCCGTGAGATCGGACGCAACTGCGCCGCACTCGAGATTGGCGGCCGTTTCGCCCTCATCGACTGCGGTCTCATGTTCCCCGAGGAGGACATGTTGGGTGTCGACCTCGTCTTCCCCGACTGGTCGTGGCTGGTGGAACGGTCCGACAAGGTCGACTGCGTCGTTCTCACCCACGGTCACGAGGATCACGTTGGCGCCCTCGCCTATTTCCTGCGAGACATCAACGTCCCCGTTTACGGGACCAAACTGACCCTGGAGCTCGCCCGGGGGCGGATCGAGGAGATGGGGATCGACAACCCCCAACTACATCCGGTGGAGAGCTATGAGTGGAAGAAGCACGGGAAGTTCAACTTTCAACTCATCCCCGTAAGCCACTCGGTTCCTGACGCCTCTGGCGTGGTCTTCGATACCCCGGAGGGGTTGGTTGTCCATTCCGGGGACTTCAAACTCGATCCCACCCCGATAGACGGCCGACCCACCGATCTGCAGACCTTCGGGGAACTGGGCAGGAAGGGGGTGCGACTTCTCCTCTCCGACTCCACCAACGCCGAGAACCCCGGGTTCGTCCCCTCCGAGGCGTCGCTCGCCGACCCCATCGGACGAATCATCGACAACGCCGAGGGTCGGGTCTTCGCCGCCTGTTTCTCATCCCACATCCATCGGGTGCAGCAGATCGCCAATGCCGGTGTCGCCGCGGGGCGGAAGGTGGCCTTCTTCGGTCGGTCGATGCACCGCAACACCGAGATCGGTTTCAGCAGTGGCGTCCTCGACCTCCCATCGGATGCGGTGGTGGACATCAAGGATCTTCTCAAGCTCCCCCAGAACCGCCAGCTCCTCGTCACGACCGGTAGCCAGGGAGAACCCTTCGCCGCCCTCTCGCTGATGGCGCAGGGCCGCCACAAGTTCGTCGATCTCGACGAGGGCGACACCGTGCTCATCTCGGCGACGCCGATCCCGGGCAACGAGACCGCCGTCTCCAAGGTGATCAGCAAGCTTCTCCGTCGCGGTGCCCGTGTCTTCCACGGTCGCAACGCCCAGGTCCACGTCTCCGGTCACGCCAATCGCGAGGAGCTGCTCACGTTCCTGAACGTGATCCGGCCCCGCGCCATGGTTCCCGTCCATGGCGAGTATCGCCATCTCCATGCCCACGCCGAGCTTGCCCGCCAGATGCTCGTCCCCGAGGTGGATGTCCTCGAGGACGGTGACCGGGTCGTGCTCGACGGTGATGTCACCCGCGTCGAGCGGAGGGCCGTGCCCGCCGGTTATGTGTATCTCGACGGGTCGAGTGTCGGAGACGTCCAGACGGGCGTGCTCAGGGACCGGAGCCATCTCGCCGACGAGGGGGTCGTCGTGGTGACGGTGGCGGTGAAACATCGCACCGGGGAGCTGACCTACGGACCCGACCTCGACAGTCACGGTGTTATGGACGATCCCGAGGTAGTCCTGGGCAAGGCCGCCGAGGCCGTGCGGGCCGCCGTCATCGAGCAGGTCTCGGGCAACGGTTTCGACACCCAGGTCATCCAGTCCACCATCCGCAAGGCGGCGGCCCAGGTGATCCGGGCGGAAACAAGCCGCAAGCCGGTCATCATCCCCGTCGTATTCGACGTCTGATCGGCACCGAGCCCCGGGTAGCCCCATGACCCAGCGCCTCGATCTCTCCTGAGATGAGATGGGCGCGTCGATGGCGGCTATGACGACAACGTCCGACCGGCACATTCTGTGAGGAACCGGTACCATCACTCGTCCGCGAGCACGGAGGAAAAGCATGAGCTTCCTGGACAAGGTGAAGGCCGCGTTTACCCGGACCAAGGACAAGGTCGATGATCTCGCTGACGAGCACGGCGACGAGATGAAGAACGGTGTCGACGAGGGCGCCGATTTCGTTGACGAGAAGACCGGTGGCAAGTTCTCCGACCAGATCGATACCGCCGAGGAAAAGGCGGACGAGGTCATCACCAGCATGGACGACACCCCCGAACCGGACGTGGAGGCCGACCCCAACCAGCAGGGGTGATCTGAACGTCGGTAACCACCGACATTGCCCAGTCGTTGTCAATGTCGGCCACTTCATCTACCGTTCCAACCACATGCCAGCGAAGACACCCACCCGCCGGGGCAATGGAGGGCGGAGTCGGGTGTCCTCAAGGAAGAAAGCCAAGACCAAGAAGAGGACGACTCGGTCGACTTCGGGAGCGCACTCGAAGCGGACCACTGGCAGTCGTCGCGCCCCCGGGTTCGGGTTCGCCGCGATGCGGAGACGTCTGTCGGGATTCCTCGGACGTCAGACCGACGATGTTTGGGGTGTGATCTTTCTGGTCATAGCCGTCATCATCGGTCTCGCCTATCTGTCCGAGGCCGGACCGGTCGGTAGATTCATCGCCGGGTCACTCGAGTTGCTTTTCGGGATTTGGCGCTATCTGATCCCTGTCGGTCTCGCCGCCCTTTCGGTGACGCTCATCATCGGAAAACCGCGAACCGGTATCGGTCGGATCGTGGCCGGGGGAATCCTCGCCTATGTCGGCTCCGTGGCCATGTTCCACCTCCTTGCGGGCAACGCCGCGTTCGTCCTCGGCACCGAAGCCATCAAGTCGCGTGGTGGGGCCGTTGGCGCGCTCATCGCCTTCCCCCTTTGGCGGGTCCTGGGCACATGGGGAGCGTTCGTAATACTCGCCGCGGTCTCGGGGATTGGCGTTCTCCTCGTCACCAGGACCACGGTGCGTGAGTTCGCCGAGGCCCTCGTCGAGTTGTGGAGGGGCTTCAAACGGCTCTTCGCCGATCTCGTCTCCCGTCCCGAACCCGAAACACAGGGTCCCCGGGCCCGACACGCCCGACCCCAGGTGGTGGAGACCGCACCGGACACCGGGCCGGAGGAGCCCGAACCTGAGATCGTCGACACCAAGGGGGAGACGCCGACCAAGAAGGCGAAGCGCACCAGGTCGGCATTAGAGAACCCCGACGGATACAAGCTGCCACCACTGGATCTCCTCGGATTCGGTGGCGGGGGAAGCCAGGACAAGCGCTCGCTCGAGCAAACCGCCGAGGCTCTCGAGGAGAGCCTCCGCCAGCACGGTGTCGAGGCGTCACTGACCAGGATCGTCCCCGGTCCCACGGTGACCCGTTTTGAGATCGAGCTTGCCCCGGGAGTGAAGGTCAATCGGGTCTCCAACCTGTCGAGTGACATCGCCTACGCCCTGGCCACACCGGACATCCGACTGCTCGTGCCCATCCCGGGCCGATCGGCCATCGGGGTCGAGGTTCCAAACAGACGTCGTCGTCGCGTGACCCTGGGGGACATCCTCCGCAGCGAATCGGCCCTCGAGGACAATCGTCCGCTCTCGATTGGTCTGGGGATGGACATCGCCGGCCGTCCCCGTCTCCTCAACCTCGCCGAGTTGCCCCACCTCCTGATCGCCGGTGCCACCGGCGCCGGAAAATCCTCCTGCATCAACTCGATCGTGACATCGATCCTGATGCGGGCCCATCCCGACGACGTGCGTCTGATCATGGTCGACCCGAAACGGGTGGAGTTGGGCCAGTACAACGGGGTGCCCCATCTTCTCACCAGGGTGATCACCAACCCGAAGAAGGCCAACGACGCCCTGAAATGGGCGGTGGCCGAGATGGACCGACGCTACGACCTTCTCGCCGATGCCAAGGTGCGTGACATCGACGGCTACCGGGAGAAGTGGGACGCCGGGGGTCTCGACCCGGATGGATTCGACCGGTTCCCGTACATAGCGGTGCTCATCGACGAGCTCAACGATCTGATGATGGTCGCCGGCAAGGAGGTCGAGGACTCGATCGTGCGGATCGCCCAGATGGCCCGCGCCGTCGGAATCCATCTCGTCATCGCCACGCAGCGACCGTCGGTGAATGTCATCACCGGGGTGATCAAGGCAAACGTGCCCTCGCGTCTTGCCTTCTCCGTTGCATCCCAGACCGACAGCCGGGTCATCATCGACGGCTCCGGTGCCGAGAAGCTGGTCGGCATGGGCGACATGCTCGTGGTCACCGCCCAGGAGCCGCGCCCGGCCCGGATCCAGGGTGCCTGGGTGGAGGAGTCGGAGATCCACAAGATCGTCTCCTGGGTGAAGGGCCAGCGGGACGTTCGGTACCGGGACGAGGAGGTCATGGAGACGGTGCAGGCAGTCGAGGCCGCCAAGGCCGCCAAGGCCGCCGAGGAGGATGACGAGGACGAACAGCTCGTCCGACAGGCCATCGATCTCGTGGTGCGCTCCCAGATGGGATCGACGTCGATGTTGCAACGCAAGCTGCGGATCGGTTTCGCCCGGGCGGGGAGGGTGATGGACATCCTCGAGATCCGTGGGATCGTGGGACCCTCGGTCGGGTCCAAGGCGCGCCAGGTCCTCATCGACGAGGACCAACTCGAGGAGGTCATGGCAGCCGCCGACGCCT
>WHUC01000106.1 GCA_009377435.1 Acidimicrobiia bacterium | reverse complement strand
GGGCTCCTCGACGACCCCGACCTGGCGGCCGACCGCATGGCCCTCGTCCTCCGTCTCGCCGGCTTCGACCAGGGGTAGCGGAGTTGGCGCCCGGGTGATTACCTCCACCCTGGGTAGAGGTGATGACCACAGTCCCTCAGGGTGGGGCGGGTTGCGCTCGGCGGGCCGCGGCGATCCCGTCGGCGACGATAACGCCTCCGAGCACGGCGACCAGCAGGGCGGCGACCATGAGCGCCGAGCCGTTGGCGCCGAGGAAGCCGACGGCGATGCAGCCGGCCATTCCCGCCAGCCGCCTGCGGCTGATGGCTCCTGTCATACGCAGTCGCAGCCAGGCTTCCGCCAGCAGGAACAGCACCGGGCCGGCGACAACTGTGACCAGCTGCGCCGTCGCCAACTCCTCGGTCGGGTGCTCGATCACCAGCTCGTTGCCAACCGCGGTGAGGGTGATCCCACCGATGATCAGCACGTGTCCGTAGGTGTATGCGTCGCGGGCGAGTAGCACCCGGTCGGCGCTCTGGGCGAGGGTCCGTTCGGCATGGAGGGCGACCGAGGTGAAATAGAGCCACCAGAGGGCCGCCGTCCCGGCGAAGGCGAGGGACAAGGCCCCGACCCTGACGGTGTCGAGCTCGAGTCCGGCGGTGGTGGCGCCGGTGAGGATGACCGACTCGCCGAGGGCGATGATCACGAACAACCCGAAGCGTTCGGCGAAATGGCTGGTTCCGAGCACCCACTCACCGCCGGAGAGATGGCGATGTCCGGGTAGCCAGAAGAGGACGAGTGGCCCGCCGTAGTCGATCGCCAGCGCGGCGAGCCAGAGGACTATGCGGGTCTCACCCTCGGTGAGCGCCCCGGCGATCCAGAGCACGCCGGCGGCACAAAACCAGACGAGGATGCGGCCGGAACGCTCGCGCTCCACCGTGCCCGCTTCGGCGGCGGCGAAGGTGAGAAAGGAGTGGCGGCCGACCTGGATGGCGACGTAGGAGCCGGCGAACAGCAGGGCCTTGTCGGTGAAGGCCTCCGGGATGGCGATCGCCATCAGCAGACCCGCCAGCATCAGCCCCAACATCAGCACCCGCACGATGTTCGACTCCAGGTCGAGCTCATTGGTCACCCAGGTCGTGTACTGCCAGGCCCACCAGACCACGAGCAGCGCCATCGCCGCCTGCCCGGCACCCACCCAGCCCAGGTGCTCTAGCAGCAGATGGGAGACCTGTGTGATGGCGAAGACGAACACCAGGTCGAAGAACAGCTCGAGGAAGGTCGCCCCGTACTCCTCGCCGCTCTCGGTTCGACGTTTGAAGCGGGTCATCGGTCGCACCCTATTACGGTCGCCTGCGACGGCGCACCGCCTCACATCGAAACATCGGGACCGGGGCATGACCAGGTCCGTTGTCGATTCACCGAGGTGGGGTTAGCCTTCGCTGATGGCCACTATCGCATTGTTCCATTCCGCCCTCGGTGTCCGCCCCGGTGTCCTTGACGCCGCCCAAATGCTCGGGGAGCACGGTCACGACGTCCATGTCGTCGACCAGTATGACGGCCTTGTCTTCGACGACTACGAGACGGCGCTGGAGCATGTCACCGAGGTGGGGTTCTCCGCCCTCATGGGTAAGGCCCTCGAGGCAACGACCGACATCCCCGACGGTGTGGTCACGGTGGGCTTCTCAAACGGCGGGGGGATGGCCGAGTTCGTCGCCGCCAGCCGTCCCGGGGTGAGCGGTGTTGTCATGCTGTCGGGAGCCCTCGACCCCGCCGAGATCGGCGTCGTCTGGCCCCAGGGTGTGCCCGCCCAGATCCACGACACCGTTGACGACCCCTGGCGGGAGCAGGACTCGATCGATGCCGTGGCTGCGGCGGTGAAGAGTGCCGGCGCCGAGGTGGAGATATTCGACTATCCGGGATCGGGTCATCTCTTCACCGACGCCAGCAAGACAGACGAGTACCAGCCGGAGGAGGCCGCTCGGTTGTGGCCCCGTGTCCTCGACTTCCTTGATCGCGTGGGCTAGGAGGCTGATGTGGACCACGGGCACGGGGTTCCCCCTGGGACGGCACCCCGTTGGGTACATGTAGACCTAATGCCCCGCCCCACAACGTTTGACGGGTTCAGAGCGGCCATCGACGCCCCCAGCTGCGTCCTCCTCCTCGACGCACGTGCCAAGTGCGCCTTCGTCGTGCGTCCTTGCTGGATGACGCCGCTGGCTCGCTCTGACCCTCGCCAACGTTATGAGACAGGGCATTAGCATTTGAACACTGGCGGCGGGCATCCGGCACGTTGCATAAATGAAGGAGGCGCCAAATGTCTGCTCGTGTTGTCCATTTCGAGGTTCCGTTCGACGATCCCGACCGGGCCCTGGGTTTCTACAGGGAGGTCTTCGGTTGGGAGATCCAATCGATGGCGGGATTTGACTACAACAGCGTGTCGACCGGACCGATAACAGAGGAGGGGATGCCGAGTGAGCCCGGCTTCATCGGTGGCGGGATGCTGCGCCGCCAAGACCCGGTGCGCTCGCCGGTGATCACCCTGGATGTCGGCGATATCGAGACGACCTTGGCCGACGTGGAGAAGAACGGCGGGTCCACCGTCCAGGGGAAGGAGGCGGTGGGGGATATGGGCTTCTCGGCCTACTTCACCGACAGCGAAGGCAACGTCATGGGTCTCTGGGAGACGGCCCGTTAAGAGGTCTCCCACTACTCGGCTATCACGGTGAAGTGGATCTCGCCCTCATAGTTGTCGTCCCAGTCATTCGACCAGTCGCGTAGCCCGTAGACCACGTCGACGTTGACCCGCTGGGGGGCGAGGGAGTCGATGGTGGCATCGAGACGGACCTCGAGTTGTCCGAGATGGTGATCGTTGCGTGGTGAGAAGGCCACGTCGAAGCCACGCACGATGGCGCTGGCCTGGGTGACCGGGGTGGGGAAGACCACCTCGGCGCGGTCGGTGCGGGGGCCCGAACCCTTGTGCTTGTTGAAACTGACGGTGCCGTTGCTGAAAAGCATTTCTATTCGTCCTCCTTATCGTGGATGTGGTTGGTGCTGCGATGGCGGTATTCACCGTCTTCGTCGGCGTCATCGTCGTGGTCGTGGCCGCCATCATCGGGTTCGTCGGGTGGGGCGCACGGGTCGGGCAGGTGTTGGTCGCCCTTCAGCAGGAAGAAGCGACCATCGCGGGTCCGCTCCACCAACCATTGCGCCCGCTTCACCCGATCACTTGCCCCGACCACCGAGGCGGTGACCACGCTCTGGCCGACCGGGAGGGCCCGTAGATCGAGAGTTCTGCCCCGACCGAGCTCACCACCGGTTGATCCGTGCCACCGGATGGTTCCGGCGTCGCCGCCGCGGGTGCCGACGACGGCGACTCTGAGGGTTCCCTCGAGCTCGGTCCTCGGGGCGTCGGTCCCTCCCCTGGTGAGGACGAGGCGAGGCGCATCGGGAGAGGAGGCAACGGGCGGGCTCCCGCAGGGCCCGCTCCATTCTGCGACCCCGGTGGCGATACCGGATGTCACCAGGACGCGGACGGTGATGTCGGTTCCCGGGCCGAACACGGATCGGGGCACCGTGATCTCGGCCTGCCGGGTGCGGAGGGAACAGCCACGCCATGTGCCGAGGCGATCACGCCACTGCACGAGCGACCAGTAGTCGTATTCGCCGTCATCGTCGTCGTCGGAGCTCTCGGGATTGGGTTCGTCGCCGGAGCCACCGATGTTCCAGCGGATCATCACCTCGGACCGGTCGTACTTCTCGCGGTCATCACACTCCACCTCGACCTCGACCTCGGGCGCCTCGGGTATCGACCATTCCTCCACGGTCTCGTCGCATCTCGTCAGCCGCATCCGGGCGGCACCGGGCGGGTAGGGGACGGCCTGGCGGATTCTCACGGCCTTGCCGTGCCCACCGTCATCGCATCCGCACCCACACCCACAATCGCCCCCACAGTCGAGGTCGTCTGCGTAGAGACAGGTTGACGACAGGATCTCGCTCTCCTCGCCGACGAACTCGATTCGGTAGTCGGTTGTCACCGACCCCCGGGGACGTGGGTGCGCAGGGAAGTGGAACGAGGGATCGAGTTCGACGCCACCGTCGCGATCGATGTCGAGACGGAGGAAGAGCTTTGGTTGCTTCACCCGGATCCACTCGCCGTCATCCCGACGACGCCCGTCGGCCGTGGAGAAGGCGGCTCCGCCTCCGCTCACCGGGATGGCGCCCATGAGCGCCTTGTAGGTGTAGGGGCTGACCCAGTCACCACCCGAGTACCCCATGAAGTCGTGGCCGTTGGCGGGATCGATCACCCGGGCAGAAGTGGAGCGGGGGTCGACGCCGAACTCGCCGATGGAGTCGGAGTCGTACCCGCTGTAGTCGGGGTAGCTGCCGTCGGTGTTGAGGGGCTGGGCGCACCGGGTGACGTTGTCGCAGGGGGCGTGCTTGCGGCCCAGGGCGTGGCCCATCTCGTGGGCCGCGGTGCCACCGTTGCCGATACGACCCACACCGACACCGTTTCCGCCGCAGCCGCCGACCGAGCCGGTGTCGACGCCTACGTTGAAGAGCCCGTACACCAGATCGTCGGAGTCGCCCCGCATTTCGCCGACGGCGTCGCGCATGTCGGAGAGCTTGTCGCAGCCCTCGCTGATGTCCGAGCTGGTTTCCTCGTCGTATTCGATTTCCTGATATGAGGTGATCTCCACCTCGGGGATGGGGAAGAGGGTCTCGGTGAAGTCGAACACGTCGACGAAGTCGTCCTCTACCGGTGCGGCCAATTCGGCGTCGGTTGCGTCGTCCTTCGTGTCGGGACCTGTGTACTCGATTCCCACCGCCAGGATCCGCAGCTTCGGCTGGGTGTCGAAGCTGATGTCGCGCACGAAGGTCGAGGTGAACTGGGTGGGGTCGGCGTTGTCGAACACCTTCGCCCGCAGGGTGAGGACACCCCGGCACAATGCCTCGGGGATCATGAAGTTGAGGGTGTGAAGACGGTTGCCCCGCTCGGTGGAGACGTCACGCCGGGGCGTGATGGCCTCGATGGCGGAGAGGGTGGTGGTGGCGCCGTTGCCCTCGACGACGAGTTCGGCGTTGAGGAGGCCGATTACGGGCAGCCCCGATGAAGCGTCGTAGTCGGTGTAGAGACGCACGATGGTGGGCTTGTCGGCGACCAGGCGGACCGAGTTGTCAGGGAACACGTTCGGTGCGGCGAGGTGTTCCGAGGTACGGAAATGCTGGATGACCTGGCTGACCTCGGCGTCGACGACTATGAGGTCGGTGCGGGCGTCCCCGGGGAGGGGCGTCGGCGCCGCCACCAGCTCGGCGAGCACGGCGATGTCGATCACACCCGAGTAGGGATCGTCGAACTCGTTGCTCCAGTCACGCAGACCCAGCACGCCGTTGACATTCACGATGCTGTCGTCATCGGCGTCGACCCGGGCGCTCACCTCGACCTCGAGACGACCGAGGTGGTGGTCCTCGTTGTCCTCGAAACGGGCGGTGTAGCCGGTGATCCCGGCGGCGACCCGTCGTACCCTCCGTGGAAAGGACAGCATGGTGCTGGCGCTGATTGGACCCTCGCCCTCGGTCTCGGCGAACGACAGTGAGGTCTCTCTGATCTCCATCTCTTCGTTACCTCCTGAAGACGAAGTGCGGTCGGTAGGAGGAGGATTAGTCGTTTGACCGAAATACACGGTGAGATCATCGAGGGTGGTGAGGGCATAACATCACCACCACCACGACCTGGGTTTGGCTGACAACGTCAGGGGCGGCGGAATGTTGAGGGGGTGAGGATTTCCTAGTCTCTTGTGATCTCGGCCAGGGAGACACCGGCACGTTGAGCTACATCGTTGGGGACAGTGGGGCCTCCGCCTCTAGCCAGGTCCATCGGTAACGGTGTTCACGATGGCAAGTTGGGCGAGACTGCTTCGTCGTAGTCCTCGGTCTCGACGACCAGCCGGAGCTGGCGCACCGGCGCCGGGGGAGAGGTCGGGGAAGTCATGGCCCCGACGCCACCTCGAAATGCAGCACCGTCGTCTCCCGGTCGACGAGGTAGCGGTCGTCCTCGGGGTAGAACCTGGCCACCTCGATGTCGTCGCCGGCGAACCCCCTTATCTCGTCGCGGGACGACCACCAGCTCAGGGTGACCACCTCGGTGCGGCCGTCGTCGAGGTCGCGGGTGAGCATCTGGGCTCCCTGGTTTCCCGGTGTCGCCCGATACTCGGTGATTCCAGTCTGGTTGATGTAGTCGACGTAGGCGTCGCGGTCCTCGGTGCGGACCCAGCCCCGCCACATCCGAGCGATCATGTGTCCCTCCATTTTCCGGTGTGGTCGGCCGACACTAGCGGTCTCTCGCTGACGGCTTTGACCCGACGCCGCCTTCTCGGCGTGTTCCCGTAGTCCGGTCACCCTGTCAGAATCGGTTACATGCTCACCATAGGAACCGTCGTCATGGGTGCTGATGACGTCTCTCGAGCCGTCAGCTTCTGGACCCAGGCATTGGGATACGTCCCCCGCGATGGCGAGATCAAGGATGACTGGACGGTCCTCGTACCCGCCGAGGGAACGGGGTCCCACCTCGCCCTCGATCTCAGCGAGACACCGGTTCAGGAGCATCCCCGGGTCCATCTCGACCTCTACGCCGGTGACGCCGCCGCCCAGGCCGCCGAGGTGGAGAGGTTGGTGGCGTTGGGCGCCGAGACGGTCGACTGGGACCTCTATCCCGACGATCCCGACTTCATCGTCCTCGCCGACACCGAGGGCAACCGATTCTGTGTCATCGACACCAGCGCCGGCTGATCTCCCGCCGCGACGGGAGGCAAGACGGCAGTGCTGCCTAGTGGTCTGTCGCCGAAATAGCTACGCGGTCTCGCCGGCCCTAGACGCCGCTTGCTGCGTCCTCGTCCTCGAAGCACCGCCCCGGGTGCGCCTTCGTCCTGCGTCCTTGCCATCGGCGCCGATGGCTCGGCGACACCGCGGCATCAATTCAGCGACAGACCATCAGCGACAGACCACTAGGTGACCTTGCGGCCGACCGATCGCCCGGGCCAACCGTAGGGTGGGCGTGACTTCCACTCGTTGTGAGATTTCCGGTTGCGGGCCGGCCCGAGTGCCAACTCGGATGCTGGCACTCCTCGCCGCCCTCGCCCTCATCGTCGGTTGTGCCGGTGCGGAGCGCACGAGCGATGGCCCGGATGTCGATGCCGGCACGCCCCTCCGGTTCACCGCGACCCGCTCCTCAATG
>WHUC01000105.1 GCA_009377435.1 Acidimicrobiia bacterium | reverse complement strand
GGTTCATCGGTGGCGGCGCTTATCAGACCCTTGGTCACGGCGAGACCGAGCGGTTGCACCGGTTCGGTGGCGAGCTTGCCCTCCACACTTATCTTCAGGTGTTCGGGCATCCGTTCCGCGGTCGCCATGAACACCCTGCCCAGCTCCTCGGCGAGGGCGAGGTGCCGACCGACCTCGTCGGACACACCCCGGCCAAGGTCGAGGTTGACCGCCGAGAGCACGAGCTCGCCCCGGAGGGCGGCCGCCACCGCCGCGGCTACATCGGTGCCGGCCTTGTCCTGGGCCTCGGCCGTCGAAGCACCGAGATGCGGTGTCACCACCACCTCGGGGAGGGCGAACAGGGGGGATTCCGTCATCGGCTCGCTGGCAAAGACGTCGAGTGCGGCCCCGGCAACACGTCCCGCTGCGATCGCCGCCGCCAGGGCCTCCTCGTCGATGATCCCGCCGCGACTGGTGTTGATGATGCGCACCCCCGGCTTCACCAGGGACAGACCGTCCTCGTCGAGCAGACCATGGGTCTCCGAGGTGAGGGGGAGATGGATGGTGATGAAATCGGACTCGGCAAGCAGTGCCTCCAGGGCAACCGGCTCAACCCCGAGACGTCTCGTCCGCTCGTCGGAGACAAACGGGTCGTGGGCGAGCAGACGCATCCCGAACGAGAGCGCCCGTTGGGCGACGAGGGTCCCTATCCGGCCGAGACCGATCACACCAAGGGTCTTGCCGTGCAGCTCAACCCCCTGGAAACGGCCCCGCTCCCAGGCCCCGGATCGGAGGCTGGCGTCGGCGGCGGCGACATTGCGCGCCTGGGAGAGGAGAAGGGCCAAGGTGTGCTCGGCCGCGGAGATGGTGTTGGCGTTGGGGGCGTTGACGACGAGGATGCCCCGGGAGGTGGCGGTGTCGAGATCGATGTTGTCCGTCCCGATGCCGGCACGACCGATCACCTGGAGCCGTGGGGCGGCGGCCAGCATCTCGGCGTCGACGAGGGTGGCGGAGCGCACCACCAGACCTGCGGCATCGGAGAGAACGCCGAGCAATTCGTCACGCTCCATCCCGATGGCGACCTCGACATCGAATTGCTCGGCGAGAGAGTCGATTCCGGTCTGGGCGATCTTCTCGGCGACGACGACCTTCGGTTTCATTGAGACTCCGTGAACTGAGATGCGGGTGATCATTGTGGCCCGACCACGACGAAGTCCAAAGCGCAGCCCTAGTATTTCACACCGCCCTCCCCGGGATACCATCGAGACGGTGCAGATAGTCGTTCCCGTCAAGGCGTTCGGGTCGGGGAAGAGTCGTCTCGATCCCATCCTCGATGAGGGCACGCGACGGCGTCTCTCCCGGTCCATGACCGAGAGGACCATCCGTCTCGCCACCGACATGGCCGACCGGGTCACGGTGGTCACCTCCGACGAAGACGCGGCCCAGCTCGCCGACAACCTCGGCGCCGAGGTAATCCCCGATCCCGACGACGGTCTTTCGGCTGCGGCCACCGCCGGCCTCGCCCATGGGATGGGCCCGTGGTTGGTGGTCCACGCCGACCTCCCCCTCCTCACGGCCGACGATCTGGCCGATGTGACCCTGGTGACACCGGAAGGTGTCATCGTTCCCTCCCCCGACGGGGGGACCACGATCATCGGGGGCGTCGATCGCGAGTTTGCGTTCGACTACGGGCCCGCAAGCTTTCGTCGCCATCTCGGCGCCATGCCCCACGCCCGCATCGTGACCCGAATCGGGGCGAGCCTCGACATCGACTCCCCCGAGGACCTGGCCGCCGCCATGTCCCACGACCGGGGTGGCTGGCTGCTGGAGATCGTAGCGGTCCGCTCGGATCCGAGATTGCTTCGAGGATCCGGGGATGACCTCAGGAGGGCGCCTCCCGAGGCGAACTATTCGGCCTGAAAATGGCGTTCCAACCGATCCCAGACCGTCGGGTAGTCGTCCTGGAGGGCGGGGAGCTCGGAGGCGAAGGCGGTGGGGATGAGCGGATGCCGCGTTTCGAACATGAAGGCCAGCGTGCCCTCCTGCTTCACCGGGTCGAGATCGGCCGTGGTCGCCTTGTCGTAGGCGTCGATGTCGGGGCCGTGGGGGAAATAGGAGTTGTGGAGACTCATCCCGCCGGGGGCGAACCCCTCCTCCTTGGCGTCGTACACCCCGTAGATGAGACCCATGAACTCACTCATGACGTTCATGTGGTAGTACGGCGGTCGGAAGGTGTGCTCGGCCACCATCCACCGATCGGGGAAGATCACGAAGTCGACATTGGCCGTCCCCGGCCGATCCGACTCGCCGGTGAGCACCGTGAATATTGACGGATCGGGATGGTCGAAGCTGACCGTGTTGATGGTGTTGTAGCGGCTGAGGTCGTACTTGTAGGGGGCGTGATTCCCGTGCCAGGCCACGACGTCGAGCGGTGAGTGATCGAGCTCGGCCACGAACAACCGCCCATCGAATTTCACATACATCTCTGCCGTGCTGTCGGTGTCCTCGTATGCGGCCACTGGATAGAGGAAGTCACGCTCGTTGGCGAGACCGTTGGCGCCGATGGGCCCTCGTTCGGGGAGTTGGAGATACGCCCCATAATTCTCGCATATGTAACCCCGGGCGGGTCCGTCGAGCAGCTCGACCCGGAACTTCATCCCCCGGGGCAGCACACAGATCTCGCCGGGACCGACCACGAGCACACCACACTCGGTGTGGAAGCGGAGGGTGCCCTCCTGAGGGACGACGAGAAGCTCACCATCGGAGTTGTAGAAGAACGTGTCGGTCATCGACTCGGTTGCCATGTAGATGTGTGCCGCCATCCCGACCTGGGTGTGGCAATCGCCGTTGGTGGCGATGGTCCGGATCCCGGTGAGGAAGGTCGTCGCCGTCTCCGGCATCGGAACCGGGTTCCACCGGATCTGGCCGATGGGCGCCTTGCCCTCGCGATGGGGGGCGGTGCGGATCGGCCAGCCGTCAAGCTCCCGGAAGTGGGTGGCATGACGAACGGAAGGACGGATCCGATACATCCAGTTGCGTCGGTTCTCCGCACGTGGTGCGGTGAAGGACGTCCCCGAGAGTTGTTCCGCATAGAGACCGAAAGGAACCCGCTGTGGGGAGTTCTGGCCCACGGGCAATGCCCCGGCGCGGGCCTCGCTGCGGTGCTGGTTCCCGAAACCGGACAGGTAGCCTGGTTGGTGGTGTTGGTCCGGCTCGGTCCCGGTCGTGTCACGTGCGGTGTCGGTCATCGTTCCTCCATCGGGTTCGCTAGTTCTGTCGGACCACTAGGAACCCTACGCGGAACGGTACCGACTCACACGGCTACTGCCGCCTCGAGATGGGAGACCTGATGGCCACCGACGATGCCAACCGACCCCCCGCAAGGGCAGCCGACCACAACCAGGGTTCCCTGGTCGGTCTGGGTGGTGTCGATGATGTCCCGGTAGGACATCAGATGGTTCAAATCGTCGATAGAGCAATGAATGCTCAACATGGTTTGCCTCCTCGGTATCTTCTCTTCACGTGTAGAACCCCAGAGCTCGTCCCCTGGTTGCGTCTCATCTCCAGTATCCATGCCAAAACCCGTCATGTCTATTGAATGTTCGTAACGTCTTGATGTAGAGTTACTACATGTTGGATCCACATCGTCTCCGCTTTCTCCGTGAGCTGTCCGTCCGGGGGACCATCTCGGCGACGGCCCAGTCGCTGGCATACACCCCGTCGGCGGTCTCCCAGGCCCTCTCCGCATTGGAGAGGGATATCGGAACCAAGCTTTTGGAACGACGGGGACGCAACGTGGTTCTCACGCCCGCCGGTGCCTCGCTGGTCGAATCATCCGATGCCGTCTTCTCGGCACTGGAGGCGGCGACGACGGCGGTGGCCGAGACCATCGATCGCCAGAGTGGGCTGCTGCGCATCGGCTCGATAACCTCGGCGTTCCTCGCCTTGCTCCCCGACACCATCTCGGGGCTCTCGGAACGTCATCCCGACATCGACCTCCACGTCACCGAGCTGGGGGACGACGTCGATCTCCGGGAACAGCTGAGGTTGGGGGCCACCGATCTCGCCCTCGGTCAGCATTACACCGTACTTCCCGACCACGACATGAGCGGGCTCCACTCCGAGGTCCTGTTCACCGAGCCGTTGTACATCGTCGCCCCCGCGTCCGCCCCCGAGGATATGGAGGAACTGGCAACCTACCCATGGGCGATGTCAGGACCCGATCCCATCGCCGGAGGCTCCTCGCTCAATGAGTGTGGTTCCGTGACCCGCTGGGTGTGCGAGCAACACGGGATCGAGCCGATGACACGATTCCACACCGACAACCAGTTCGTGTTCCTCCACCTGGCGGCCATGGGGACTGCCGTCTCAGTCCTCCCCGCCATCTGCTGTCTCCAGGTGCCCGAGGGCGTCCGCATTACCCGGGTGGAGGGCCTCGTCCGTGAAATTCGGGTGCTGATGCGCCAGACCTCGGTGCAACTCCCGATCATCCGCAGTGTGCTCGACGAGCTGGCGAAATCGGCCGACAAGGTGGTCCGCCAGATCGAGGCGATGGGGAGCGCTCTGGTCTGAGGCGCCACCGCCGCGTGCGGGTCGAGTCGCGGAGGTGCCCCCCTCGTCAGCGCCTCCGGCGCTGCCACTCCCGACCCCTACACATTCGTGGGGGGAGAAAAAGTTGGGGGTCGCGAGGCTGTTGTTCCCCCTCCGCAGGAGGGGGAAAGGTCCCTGCCGGACCGGAGGTCCGGGAGGTATGGGGGCACGGCAGGTAGGGGGGACGGAGCCCGCGATCCTACGCGGTAGGGCGCCCCCCAACGATCAAACTAGCCCCGGATGGCTTCGCCGGTCTCACGATCGAAGAAGTGGAGTTTTCCGGTGTCTATGGCGAGGGAGACCTCCTCACCGCTGGAGGGGGCAACGTCGGGGTCGACCCGGGCGGTGAACTTGGTCTCGTCGCCGAGCGACTCGGGATCGGCGCCCTGGTCCTCCAACAGCTCCTTGAGCTCGGGAGTGAGGACAGGCGGGGAGGCCTTTCCGAAATGGACAAAGGCCTCGGATCCGAGCTGTTCGACCAGGTCGGCACGGGCGTTGATGGTGCGATTCTCGGTTACCCACCCGGCGGCCGCCTGCTCGAGCTCGAACGCCTCCGGACGCATGCCGAGGACGACTTCCTTACCCTTGTAGTTGGCGAGATCGGGACGGCGCTCTATGACCTCGCGGTCGACCTGGACCGACGAGTCGGCGAATCGGACCCATACGTCGTCGCCCTCACCCTCGATACGGCCATACACGAAGTTCATCGCCGGAGAGCCGATGAAACCGGCGACGAACAGGTTGTCGGGGCTGTCATAGAGGTTGCGGGGCGAGTCGATCTGCTGGAGGTTGGACTCGGCGGCGGAGATCTTGCGGAGGACGGCGACCCGATCACCCATGGTCATGGCCTCGGTCTGGTCATGGGTCACATAGAGGGTGGTGACACCGAGGTTCTCCTGGAGGAGCCCGATCTCGGAACGCATCTGGACCCGCAGCTTGGCGTCGAGGTTGGAGAGGGGCTCGTCCATGAGGAACGCCGCCGGCTCCCGGACGATGGCACGACCCATGGCGACCCGCTGACGCTGACCACCGGAGAGCGCCTTGGGCTTGCGCTCGAGGTAGTCGCTGATCTCGAGAATCTTGGCGGCCTCGCGTACCCGGTTGTCGATCTCGTCGCCGGACATCTTCCGCAACTTGAGACCGAATGCCATGTTGTCGTACACGCTCATATGCGGATAGAGGGCGTAGTTCTGGAAGACCATGGCGATATCGCGGTCCTTGGGTGCAACGTCGTTGACGACACGGTCCCCGATGCGAAGCTCTCCCCCAGTGACTTCCTCGAGACCGGCCGCCATCCGCAACAATGTCGACTTGCCACAACCCGACGGGCCGACGAGGACGACGAACTCTCCGTCATCTACGTGGATGTTCACGTCGTAGATGGCTCGGAACCCGCCCGGGTAGACCTTCTCGATTTCCTCGAATGTGATTGACGCCACGGCTCCTCCTAGTCCGTTACCTCTGGCCTTAGACCTGCAACCTAGCATGTAGGCTGACCGATCGACTGAGAAAGGTGTGTTTTGGGCCAGGATTCAAACGAGTCGCGCGTTGCGGTAGTCACCGGGGGGACCGGGGGTTTGGGAACCGCGCTCATCGAGCGTCTGCTCCGCCGCCGCGTCCGGGTCGTGGCCACCTACATAATCCCGGAGGAGGCGGCCAACTTCGAGAAGAGGTTCGAGATCGACGACGACCGTCTCGCCCTGCGCCGAGTCGACGCCACCGATTCGACGATGATGCGGGAGCTCTTCGACGAGATCGTCGAGATGTGGGGCGGGTTTCACATCGTCGCCTCCCTGGTCGGAGGCTGGGCCGGGGGTCGTGATGTCGAGGAGACCGATGATGTCCGCTGGGAACGCATGCTGGACCTCAATCTCCGATCCGCCATCCACACGATCGGGCCGGCCATCCCCCATCTCCGCAAGGCGGGATGGGGGCGTGTCCTCGTGGTAGGGAGCCGCGCCGTCGATGAGAGCCCACCCGGACAGGCGGCGTTCAACGTCGCCAAGGCGGGGGTGACCGCACTGGCAAGGACCCTCGCCTCCGAACTGGATGGGTCCGGGGTCACCGCCAATGTTCTCGCCCCGTCGGTTATCGATACCCCGGCGACCCGCAGCACCCTCCCCTACGCCGATTACGTCGACTGGCCGACACCCGAGGAAATCGCCAGCGTGGCCGACTTTGTCCTCTCCGAGGAGTCGAATGTCATGAATGGGGCGATCGTCCCCGTCTACGGTCGGGCGTGAAACCGCGGTGAGCGATCGCAGGCCCACCGTCTCGGTAGAGTTGCGTCGCCATACCGACAACGACGGGGACGCGCTCACCCCCGGGGGTATCGCCGATGCGGTCAGAATCGGTGGAAGCCTCACCGGCGACTATGCCGTGGTGGCGTCATCGGGTGCGCAACGGGCCACCCAGACCGCGGCCTGTTTCCTCGCCGGCATGGGAGGCATTGTTCCCGATGGCGTGGTGGTGGAACCCTCTCTTCGGTCGGACGTGGAGGATCGGTGGAGGGAGGCGTACCGAAAGGCGGGGGCGGGGGATCTGATGTCCCTGCGTCGGGCCGACCCCGATCTGGTTGCCGAAGACTCGGCCCGGCTCGCCGTCGGTCTCCGGAATCTCCTCGCTCGTCTCCCCGATGGCGGGAG
>WHUC01000104.1:4269-7230 GCA_009377435.1 Acidimicrobiia bacterium | reverse complement strand
CCCATATCTAATCCGAGGGAGAACGCCATGAGCATCCGTGCCCAAGAGAAGACGGGTTTCATTGCCCTTTCCATCGCAGCGACACTCGCCCTGACGGGCTGTGGTGGCGACACCGAGGAGGCCACCGAAACGACGCCTACAACCGTGGTTGCGACGACGGTTGCCGATGTTACAACGGTGCCGGAGACCACTACCGCACCCACCACGATGTCGACGACCGCGCCGGAGGCGACCACTACCACCGCCCCACTTGTGACAACTGGTCCCGCCGCCGAGGTGCCGAAGGGATGGAAGGTGTACGACCCTGGGGCCGGTTACACCATCGCCCTACCCCCGAGGTGGGTCGATGCCACCGATGTCATCAAGGGTGAGATGAGTCCCGGGGACCTTCCCGCATTCGAGGACAGCAGCCTCTCCCCCGAGCAACTGCAACAAAACTTCGGTGCTGCACTCGAACTGATGTCTCTGTTCGCCATCGATGAGAAGGCGATGACCGAGAATTTCGCTCCGAACATCAACGTGCTGACCACGCCGTTGGCAGCCGAGATACCCCTGAACGACGCGAAGACCGAGTTCGAGGCGCAACTCAACCAGATCGGGAATGTGACCGAGTCCGAGGTGGCGAAGGTCGGCGGCCAGGACGCCATCCGGACCGAGTTCTCGACCACGGTCGCCGGTAACGAGGCCGTCGGTGTCCAGATCGCCGTCATCAAGCCGACCAGCCTGACGGTGATCACCTACACGGGTCTCGAGGTCCCCGACGACCTCGACCGGATCCTCAACACGATCACGGTCTCGGACTAGGAGACTAGGAGGCTACCTCCAGGAGGCCCCTATCCGCCGAGGACGTCGCCCAGCCACTCGGCAAGCACGTCGGCACACACCTCGACCTCGTCCACCGGCACATACTCGTTGGCACTGTGGGCCTGACGAACATCACCGGGCCCGAACATCACACAAGGAGTGTCACCCTCGTCGATGAGGAGACGCATGTCCGCCCCGTAGGGGACGCCGATCATCTCGGGCGCCGACCCCATGACCCGTTCGGCGGCGGCGACGAGACCGACGGGAAGGTCGTGGTCGGCGTCCAGACGGGCAGTTCCGAAGAGAGCACCCGTTATCTCGATGTCGGTGGGATGTTCGGAGAGGAAGTCGTCGTGGCGCCACACGTCGTAGATGACCTCACGAAGACCGAGTTCGGACTCGGCGGGGCTCTGACCCAACGCGACGCCGTAGCGACCCTCGATGACCACCCGGTCCATCACCGTCGAGGCCCAGTCACCACCCTCGATCTTCCCCACGATGGTGGGATAGGGCAGCCCGATGTCCATCATGAGCGGGTCGCTCTCGGCCTCGTTGCGACGTACCTCGTCCTCGGCGAGGGCGGCCAGCACCTTGGCGAGCCCGTCAAGGGCCGACACGCCCTCACGTCGGGTTGAGGCGTGGGCGGCGCGTCCCGGGATCGACATCCTGAATGTGATGGCGCCGGCGTGGGCGATCACAACATCGAGCCCGGTGGGCTCGGGGATAACGGCCAGATCGCCGACATAACCGGCGCGGATCGCGGCCAGGGTCCCGGCGCCACCGTCCTCCTCCGAGGGGACCGTGACCACGACAAGCTCTCCGGCGTGTCCGTTGTCGACGAGACGGCGCCCGGCCTCGATCATCGCCACTACACCCGACTTCATGTCACAGGCGCCACGTCCGTACAACCGCCCGTCGGCGATAACCGGCTCGAACGGCGGGTGGTCCCAGGAATCGGGGTCGCCGGGGGGGACGACGTCGACATGACCGAGCAGGACGACGGTGGGACCGTCACCATCGCCACGATGACGGGCGCCGACCAGGGGAAGCACCTCCCGCTCAACTTCGCTCCCGGGATGAGAGGGGTCCTCCTCCAATTCGGCGGAGGAGGCGTCCCATCTGATCACCTCGAAGCCATCGTTCTTCAACCAGCCGGAGACGAGATCCTGGGCGGCAGCCTCGTCACCGGTGACGGAGGGCACGGCCACGAGCTCTTGGAGGCGTCCGATCATACCCATCGAGCCATCATATTGTTCGAGGTGAACCGGATCGGTGGTATCAGGACGGGTCGTCACGGTGTCTTCTCACGTAAGGAGTGTGACCAAGGAAGGTTATGGCGATCGACGTACGAAACGATCCGTACGTGCTGGAAGGGCGCGTGGTCACGATGGACGAGTCGCGTCGTGTCCTCGACGACGGCGCCGTCTACGTTCGCAATGGCGTGATCGAGGCGGTTCAACCCCGTGACGACCCGGGCCCGGATGGTTTCGAGGAGGCGCCGCGGGTACGCACCGGGGACACGATGTTCCCGGGCATGATCGAACTGCACAACCATCTCGCCTACAACGCGGTGCCGTTGTGGCGGGTGCCCGAGGTATATGCCCACAACGGCAGTTGGCGGGGAACGGACGAGGCGAGACGGGCGGTCAGCAAACCGGCCGAGGTGCTGGCGCGCACCCCCGGAGTGGTGGAGGCACTGGTGCGCTATGCCGAGTGCCGCTGTCTGCTCGGCGGTGTGACTACAAGCCAGGGGATAACCCTCGCCAGTCGCCCCGGTGTCGAGACCTTCTTCAAGGGGCTGGTGCGCAACGTCGAGCAGTCGCCCCTGGATGGATTGCCTGGTGCCGACACCCGAATCGCCAACCCCGAAACCGACGGCGCCCAGGAGTATCTCGAACGTCTCCAGGAGATGAGCTGTCGGCTCCAGCATCTCAGTGAGGGTCTGGGAGAGACTCCTCGTGGCTGGTTCCTCCGTCTCCAGCTACCCGATGGTGGCTGGGCGATCACCGATGCCTTTTGTGGGATCCATTCCACCGCTCTCACCCATGATGACTTCGAGGTCGTGGCCACCAACGGGGGCTCGGTGGTGTGGTCACCGCTGAGCAACTACCTCCTGTACGGGGCCACGACGGATCTGAGGGCGATGAAGGACTCCGG
>WHUC01000104.1:0-3473 GCA_009377435.1 Acidimicrobiia bacterium | reverse complement strand
CTGCCCGGTACCTACGGGCACCATATCGTCGTCCCGTCGGCAACACCCGTGCCCGACACCGTTGACGAGGGCGGGTGACCATGGCCGGTCCGTTTGAGAAGCTGGTCGATTCCGCCCACCGGTCACAGCCGGTGGAAACCATCCTCGATCTCGCCCCGGACGCCCTCTTGGGGGTCTCACCCGGCGACGCCGCCCATCTGCGGGACGCTTTCGGCACACAGACAGTGCGCGATCTCGCCGAGAGCCCCGTGTTCGCAGCGGCACGCGCTCTCAGGAACGCCGCCGGTGAACCCGTCTTCGATCCGGGTCCGCCACCCGATTGGGCCGCGGTCTTCGCCGCTGCGCCTCTCACCCACTATCAATCACACCCGTCGGGGCGTTTTCGACTCGAGTTCGGACCGGTGTACTACCGGGGTCGTCTCGATAGCACTGCTCGAGTGCTGGTAGTCGGCCAGGACCCCGCTCCCAACGAGTTGATCGCCCATCGGGCCTTCGTTGGCGCCTCGGGCCAACGGGTCCAGGGTTTGCTGCGAAAGCTCGGTGTGGGACGGTCCTACGTGATGCTCAACACGTTCCTGTACGGCGTGTTCGGCCAGTACGACACCGAGCTCGCCGCCGTTTCGGCCGAGGCGCCCGTCGCCGGGTTCCGGGAGCAGGCGCTCGACAAGATCTTGTCAAACAATCCGATCGAGGTGGTGGTCGCCGTGGGCAGAGCCGCCCGCGAGGCCGTCGAGTGGTGGGACCCGCCCACCACCATCCACCGCGAGGACATAACGCATCCCGGATCACCGGACTCCGAAGCGGTGACCGCCAACTGGAACCTCGCCCTCATCCGGCTCGGGGCAACACTCGAGCCCGACCCGGGTGGGACCGCCGACCTCACACCGTACGGGGGCGGATTCGAGGGACCCGACCACGAGCCCATCCCCAAGGGCGATCTGCCTTTCGGCATCCCCGAGTTTCTCGGCGCCGGGTCCCATGTCACCCGCGACGGGAACGACGTCCTCATGGTGAGGAGCCCGAAATAGCGAGGTCGGGTCGGTTCGTGTGAGTAAAACGCGTCACAGATGATGCGTTTTGCTGCTAAAAGCATCCGCCAAATAGGGACGCTCTGTTGCATGTTCCTGGCGATCATCGACCTGGGCCTCGCTCCTATTTCCGGACGCGATACGAACGCCCGGGTTAGAATGCGATGTCGAGGACCTCGGCGATGTCGCCGGCGATGTGGAACTTTATCTCGTTGCGGACGGACTCCGGGACGTCGTCCAGGTCGCCCTCGTTGCGCTTCGGGATGATGACCTCGGTGAGACCGGCGCGGTGGGCGGCGAGCACCTTCTGCTTGACACCACCGATGGGCAGGACCTTCCCCTGGAGGGTGACCTCCCCGGTCATTCCCACCTCGGAACGGACCTTACGCCCGCTGAGGAGCGACACCAGCGCCGTCACCATGGTCACCCCGGCCGAGGGACCGTCCTTGGGGACGGCACCGGCGGGGACATGCACGTGGTAGCGACGGTCCTGGAGCTCGACGCCGAGCTCGTCGGCGTGCGACTCCACGTAGGAGAGGGCGATGCTCGCCGACTCCTTCATGACGTCACCGAGTTGTCCGGTGAGCTCGAGGGAGCGGTCCCCCTCGGTGCTGGTCGCCTCGATGAAGAGCACGTCGCCACCGGCACCGGTGACGGCGAGCCCGGTGGCGATACCGGGGAGGTCGGTGCGGTCCTTGGCCTCGTCCTTCCACACCTTGGGACGTCCGAGGTATTCGGCGACGTCGGACTCGTCGACGACGATGGCGTCGTCGGACCCGTCCTTGGCGATCCGGGTGGCGACCTTGCGTGTCAGCTTCCCGAGTTGGCGCTCCAGGTTCCTCACCCCGGCCTCCCGGGTGTAGCGGTCGACGACGGCGGCGAGGCCATCCTCGGTGACGGTGAGCTCCTCGGGTTCGAGACCGGCGGTGCGAAGCTGTCGGGGAAGCAGATGATCCCGGGCGATCTCGACCTTCTCGCGATCGGTGTATCCGTCGATGCGGATCACCTCGGTTCGGTCGAGGAGGGGTGCGGGGATGGTGTCGATCACGTTGGCGGTGGCGATGAACAGGACATCGGACAGATCGAGGTCGACCTCGAGGTAGTGATCGCGGAACGTGTTGTTCTGGGCGGGATCGAGCACCTCGAGCAGCGCCGACGAGGGATCGCCCCTCCAGTCGTTGCCCACCTTGTCCATCTCGTCGAAGAGGAAGACCGGATTCATGGTCTCCGCCTCGGTGAGGGCACGGGCGACCCGACCGGGCCGGGCCCCGACATAGGTGCGACGGTGACCGCGGATCTCGGCCTCGTCACGGACACCACCGAGAGCCACCCGGACGAACTTACGACCGAGGGCGCGGGCCACCGACTCGCCCAGGGAGGTCTTGCCGACCCCCGGTGGGCCCACCAGGAGGAGGATGGCACCGTTGCTGCGATCCTCGACCCGGTCGAGACCCCGCTCGTTGCGGAGCTTGCGGACGGCGAGGTGCTCGACGATGCGCTCCTTGACGTCGAGGAGACCGGTGTGATCGGCGTCGAGAACCGTCCATGCCTCGTCGAGATCGAGACGATCCTCGCTCCGGGTGGTCCAGGGGATGTCGAACATCGTGTCGAGCCAGGTCCTGATCCACGAGTGCTCGGGCGACTGCTCGCTCATCCGCTCGAGACGGTCGAGCTCCCGTTCGATCTGGGAGGCGACGGCCTCGGGCAGGTCGGCGGTCTCCAGCTTCTCGCGATACTCGCTGACCACATCCTCCTCTTCCCCCAGCTCCTTGCGGATGGCGTTGAGCTGCTGACGGAGGAGATACTCGCGCTGACTCTTGTCGATGGAGTCGGTGGCCTCGTCGCGGACCCGCTTGCGGAGGGCGATGTCGGCCAGCACCTCCCGCATCCAGTTGACCATCTTCCCGAGCCGGGCGCGCACGTCGAGGGTCTCGAGGATCTCGACCTTCTGTTCCAGACTGAGGTCGGGTGAGTAGACGGCGAGATCGGCGAGCTGCGAGGGATTATCGATGGCGAGGATCCGCTCGGCGACCCGACCGGCACCTCGGGCCTCGAGGACCTCGGTGACCACTGCCTTGTACTCGGCGACCTGCTCGTCGAGGAGGGGATCGGTGTAGATGTCGGCCTCGGGGTACTCCTCGACCTCCACCCAGAGGGCGCCGTTGCCGTCACTGGAACCATGACCGACACGGGCCCGGGCCAGACCGTTGACGACGACGTTTCCGTCCTCGTCGCTGTCGGTTATCTCGGCGATGGTCCCCACCGAGGCGTAGCGCCCCTCGACACGGGGCACCAGGATGAGACGCCCCCCACCCTCCTGGGCGGCGGTGAGGGCCGTGGTGCCCTCCTCGGTCTCCACCGTGATGGTGACGACCATGTTGGGGAAGACCACGCCATTTCGCAGTGGGAGGACCGGCAGACTGAGTTCGGTTGTATCGGGCATTT
>WHUC01000005.1 GCA_009377435.1 Acidimicrobiia bacterium | reverse complement strand
CCCATATTCCCATATTTATGGTACGATCGACTGGGATCATGAAGACCACCATCGAGCTACCCGACCAACTTCTCATCGCCGCCAAGAAGGAAGCTGCCGAGCGGCGGATACCTCTTCGTGCCCTGGTGGAGGAGGCGCTGCGGAAACAGCTCTACAGCGATGACGACCACCATCGCCTGGAGGTGATCACAGCCGAGGGTGGGTTGCCACCCGGTCTTGACGTGACCGACCGGGAAGCAATGTACGACTGGCTCGACGCCCATCCGGAGTGATCGCCCTCGACACCAATATCCTCGTCTACGCCCATCGGAGTGGCGCGGCGCAACACCGCGCCGCGAAGGGCGCTCTTGAGACAGCTAGCCGACATGAATGGGGCTGGGGAATCGCACTCCCGTCTGTAGGCGAGTTCTGGAGGGTCGTGACCCACCCCCAATCGTCCGGGGGGCCATCCTCGCCCGCCCTTGCCGGTTCTTTCCTCGACGCCATGTACCGGGCTGGAGCACAGGTCCTCATCCCTGGAGCCGGCTTCGCCTCCACGCTCGCCGCCACTGCTATCGCGCTCGACGTGTCGGGCTCCCGCATCTTCGACCTCCAGATCGCGCTGATCGCCCGCAACGCCGGGGCCGATGTGATCTGGACCCACGACCAACGGTTCTTCACGGTACCGGGCCTCGAGGTAGAAGACCCGTTGACCTGAACCTCCCGCGTCGTCTCACCCTCCCGACAGGGAGAAGTGCTGGTAGTCCTTGAGGGTGTTCCAGTCGCCGCCCCAGGTCCAGCCGATGGCGGAGAAGGCGTCGGTGGCGGCGTCGCCCGGTTCGATCATGCCCGGCAGGTCCCGGTCACGATCCAGATAGGCCGAGGCCAACTCGGGGATGACGACCTCTTCTTTGACGTAGGGGTTGTGGAAGGGGTTGATGTCGACGGCGGTGCCCAGCGCATGCTGGGAGAAACCGGAGTCCTGCCCGACCACCGGGCGGCATACGAACGCCGCGGTGGTGTTGCCATCACCGGTTGGTGGGGCGTCAAGATCCTCCAGTGACGCAACCCGAATCTCCTCGATGGGGAAACGGGCGTCGTGGAGTCGCTCGAACACCGAGACGACGTCCTCGGCGACGGAGGCGGCGACGAGAAGCTCACCGGTGTGGAACCGACCATCGAACCCGTAAAAGGAGACGGTCACATAGGCGAGGTCCCCGACCGACACCGGACAGCCCTCGACCCAGGTCGATCGCTCCAGAACGTCCGCCGGTACCTCGTCGATACTCGACACGAACGTGTCGTCGGGTGGGGGCGGAAGGAAGTCCTCGGTGATAAAGCGCCGGTCCTGCAACTCCGGCGGGGTGGGCTGGACCTCTCCCAGACCGTTGTCGTCGACGGGGAGGACCCGGGTTCCCAGCCAGTCTGGTGATGGGGTCACCCCATCGGGGAGGGTGGTCGTCGGCACCGTGGTCGTTGTCAGGACCCTGGTTGTTGGAGCGGCCGTGATGGCGGTCGTGGTCGACGTCGTCACCGTGGCTGGTATCGAAGATGGCTCGGCCGGCGGGGCCGTTGTCGGGTCGCCCGATGTCGGGGGCGCTCCCGGAGCGATGGTCGGGGGTACCGACTCAACCGCGGTCTCGGCGACCCCACCTGCGCCACAGCCCATCACCAACACGGCCACCCCCAGGATGGCAAGCCGTTGGGCCCGCGAACGCGGCGCGCTCGACGATAAACCGATCATGTGTCCCTTTCCGATGACACGATGCCGGGTTCCATCGTCAGAGCTTACGGCGCCCTGGAACGAACGTGGTTGGGTGTGTTCCGTCATAATCGGGGGCATGGAACTGACTCATCTCGGCCATGCCTGTGTGCTGCTCGACGACGGGACCACCCGTATCCTCATCGATCCGGGAACATTCTCCGACGACTGGCACGGGACCACTGATCTCGATGCGATCCTGGTGACCCACCAGCACGCCGATCACATCGATCGGCGCAACCTCCCTACATTGGCCGCCGCAAACCCGGTCGCTGTCCTCTGGGTCGAGAAAGCCGTGGTCGAGCCGCTTGCCGCTCTAGATATCCCGTCCCAGCCAGCTACACCTGCCAATTCGCTGGACATCGGGACCATGAGCATCGACATCGTTGGTGGCGAGCACGCCCTGATCGACCCCGCCATTCCCCGGATCGGCAATGTGGGTTTCGTCGTGTCGTCGGGGGATGGGCCCCGAATCTTCCACCCCGGTGACGACTACGCGACCACACCCGACGGCATCGACGTCCTCGCCCTCCCCCTGGCCGCACCCTGGGCGAAGATCTCCGAGACCGCCGAGTTCACCGAGTCGGTGGGGGCCGAGAGGGTCGTGCCCATCCACGACGCCATACTGTCCGACACCGGGCGGACCCTGTTCAAGGCGGTGGTGGGGAATCTGGTGGACTCCTCCAACATACTGGACTCGGAGGGTTCGATCGCCCTGTGAGTTCGCTGATGCTTTTCGCCGTAGAGGCGGGCGGCACCAAGTTCGTGCTCGGTGCCGGTCCCGACCCAGATGACATCATCGAGCGCGTCAGGATCCCCACCGAGGATCCGGCGGTGACCATCCCCGCCATTTTGGAGGTCTTCGACCGTTTCGCCGACCAACACGGCCGGCCCGCAGCCGTCGGTGTGGCCAGTTTCGGTCCGATCGAGGTGCGGCCCGACCATCCCCACTGGGGTTGGATAACGACCACACCGAAACCGGGGTGGTCCGACACCGACCTGATGGGCCCATTGCTCGACAGGTACGCGGTGCCCGGGGCGTTCGACACCGACGTCAACGGCGCCGCTCTCGCCGAGGGCAGCTACGGGGCCGCCCTGGGTGCCGGAATCCACGTCTATCTCACATTCGGGACCGGTGTCGGAGGCGGGCTCGTGGTCGACGGAGAGAGCGTGCATGGTGGGGGCCATCCCGAGATGGGCCACATCCGACTCCCCCGGCACCCCGACGACGACTTCGTCGGGATCTGCCCCTACCACGGGGACTGTCTCGAGGGGATGGCGTCGGGACCCGCCATCGAGGCCCGTTGGGGCAAACCGGGTGACCGCCTCGGCGCCGATCTCGAGCGGGCGGTCGCATTCGAGGCCCACTACATCGCCCACGCCCTCGCCGACATGGTGTACATCGTGGCCCCGGAGCGGTTTGTCATCGGTGGCGGGGTGGCCAAGCTTCCCGGGATCCACCGGGCCACACGTGAGAAGCTGGCCGAGCTCCTCGCCGGCTACCCCGGCTTAGCGGAGCACGCTGACGAGAACTTCGTGGTGCCGCCCCTCCTCGATGATGACGCCGGTCTCACCGGCGCCCTCATGCTCGCCGCGGCGGTCAGATGATGGTCAATCGAGGCCGATACCCTCGGCCACGAATCGCCACATCTCGTCGACGAGGGCGACCCGGTCAAGTGGTCCGTCGGGCCGGTACCACCGCTCGGTGGCGTTGAGCACAGAGAGGATGAAGATCCCCCCGATCTTGGGGTCGAGATCGGCCCGAAACTCCCCCGACTCGACGCCATCGGCCAGCACCTGACGAAAGACGGCTTCGTAGGCGTCCCGACGGCTCACCACCCGGAAGCGGTCGTCGAGTGCATTGGCCTCGTTGAGAAAGGTGCGTACCTCGTCGAGATGGTCGACGACGACCTCGACATGCCCCGCAAGCAGGGCGCGCAGCCGCCCCCGGGGATCGTCGGCGGTTCGCAGCGCCCGGTCTGCCGCGGCCTCGAACATGCCGGCACCCATCTCCACCACCTCGACGAGCAGATCCTCCTTGGACGAGACGTGTGAGTAGAGGGATGAGCCGAGAAGGCCCAGTTCGCGTCCCAGGTCGCGCATCGAGGTGCCGTGGTAACCTCGCTCGGCGAAGAGCCGGGCGGCGGCTCGGATGACGTCGTCGCGGGAGTTGCGGACGGTGACCATCAGACGTCGTAGCTGATCGAGAGTGCCACGGTGGTGGGGTGCGACTGGCAGGTCAGCACGTAACCGGCCTCGATCTCCTCGGTGGTCAGGGCGTGGTTCTTGTCCATGGTCACCGAGCCCTCGGTCACCCGACCCCGGCAGGAGGCGCACATACCCCCCTTGCAACTGAACGGGAGCTCGCGGCGGACCCGGAGGGCGGCGTCGAGGACAGCCATGTCCGGATCCATGGTGGTTTTCGTGGCCCGTCCGTCCAGGGTCACCACCAGATCAACCGAGCCCTCGTACTCGAAGTCCTCCCCCCGATCGGGCATCTCCGGTGGCGGGCCGGCAAAGAACAGCTCGTCGAGGATCTTGTCGGGCTCGACCCCCAACTCGGTGAGGACCTCCCGGGAGGTCTCCACCAGACCGTGGGGTCCGCACAGATACCAACCGGCGATGGTGGGGACGCGCACCAATGAACCGAAGAGGGCCTTGAGCTTTTCGGCGTCGATGCGGCCGGCGAAGAGGGGAACCTCGGGTGTCTCCCGACTGAGGACGTGGATGAGATGGAGACGGCCCGGATAACGGTTCTTCAGCCCCTCCACCTCGTCGAGGAACATGATGGAATCGGCGGCCCGGTTGCCGTAGATAAGTGTCCAGCGCGAATCGGGCTCGGTCTCGAGGGTGGTCGAGATGAGCGAGAGTACGGGGGTGATACCCGAACCGGCCACGATTGCACAACGGTGCACCGCACCCTCAGGGTTCGGGTCGATAGTGAAGTCCCCCACCGGGGGCGCCACCTCGAGGATGTGACCGGGGACGAGTTGCTTGGTGGCAAAGGTGGAGAAGGCCCCGTCGGCGAGATGTTTCACCCCCACCCGGAGGGTGCCCTCGTTGGCGTTGGCGCAGATCGAGTAACTGCGTCGCACATCGCGACCATCGATCTCGCTTCGGAGCATGACGTGCTGGCCGGGCAGGTAGGTGAACTCCTCCCGGAGCTCCTCCGGAACCTCAAAGGTGATCGCCACCGCCTCGTCGGTGAGTTGTTCTACCTCGGAAACGGTGAGGGGATAGAAGAGGACACCAACATTCTGGGGGACTCCGTCCCCCCTCCCCCCTACGACTCCGCCGTCTTTGGCCTCCGCGTGGCTCGGGCCATCCGAGACCACTCCGTGCGACTTCGGATGTCTGTCGGCTTCGGTGAGAGCACCGGGTTTAGCCTGATCCGAGATTTCAGTCGGCAGGGAACTCTGTTGGGGATTGGCGCTCACGGTTTGAGGGCCTTGAAGTGGTTGAACGGTTCCCCACACGATGCGCACACCATGAGGGCCTGACAGGCGGTGGCACCGAAGAACGATGACATCCGAGTCTGATAGGTCCCACATTTGGGGCAGACCACCTCCTCGTCGGGTGGGGCGATACCGACCTCGGTGAGGAGGCGCCGGGCCTCTGGGGTCATGTCGTCGGTGGTCCAGGCCGGGGCCAGTTGGGTCTCGACCCGACCCGGCACGCCGAGATCTTCCAGCCTGGCCTCGATGGCGCCCCGAATCTCCGCCATGGCGGGACAACCCGAATAGGTGGGGGTAATGACGATAACGGCGACGCCGTCCGCGACCCTGACATCGCGGAGGATACCGAGGTCGGCTATGGACAGGACCGGGATCTCCGGGTCGGTAACGGCGGCCACCACCGCGTGTACCTCCTCGACGGTGAGCGTCACCATGCCAACCCCGGATACGACTTCTGCAGCCACTGCATCTCCCCGAGCACATGGCCGAGGTGGTCCGAGTGGAAGCCCTGGCGTCCTCCCCACCGCTGATACTCGTCGGTGGGTACTGTGAGGTCGGCCTCGTCGAGCGCCTCGGTCACGTTGCCTCGCCACTCCCCCGCCAAGGTCGAGGGGTCGATCCCGATCCCGGCCTCGGCCATCTCCATATCGACTAAATCGGCGATGAACATCTCGTCGGTGAATCGCCATAGCTGATCCACCGCGGTCTGCATCCGGGCGTGGGATTCCTCGGTCCCGTCACCGAGTCGTACCGACCACTGCTTGGAGTGGAGGAGGTGGTAACGGGCCTCCATCGCCCCCTTCTGGGCGACACCGGCGAGCACCTCGTCGTCGCTCGACGACAGCTCCCGCCACAGCGGCACCTGATAGGCGTCGAAGAACAGGGATCGGGCGATGGTGGTGGCGAAGTCACCGTTGGGCTGCTCCACCAGGATCAGATTCTTGAACTGGCGCTCGTTGCGGAACATGGCGAGATCGTCCTCGGAACGACCGCTGCCTTCGAGTTCTCCGGCCTGGGTGAGAAGCGCACGGGCCGCGCCAAGATGATCGAGGCCGATGTTCCCCAGGGCGATATCGACCTCGAGATCGGGTGCCTTGCTGATCCAGTCGGAAAGACGTTGGGCGAGGATCAGATTGTCATCGCCGTGACGAAGCACATACTCGACGTGGGGGTCGGGATAACCCGGCGCCGGGCCCTGGGGAACGCCGCTTGGCTTGGTCACAGCCATCACATCTGCCCCACTTCGTCGGGGAGGTCGTAGTGGGTGGCGTGGCGGTAGGGCTTGTCAACGACATCGAAGAAGGCATCGGCGTCGTCGGGGTCGGAGGCGGTGATGGCATCCGAGGGCACCACCCACACGCTCACCCCCTCGGCACGGCGGGTGTAGACGTCTCGGGCCGCCGAGACCGCGGTTTCGGCATCGGGGGCGTGAAGACTGCCACAGTGGTTGTGGGAGAGCCCCCTCCGGGCCCGGACGAAAACCTCCCACAGGGGCCACGACATTCTCTCGGTGTCGGTGGACGTCTCGAAGGCCTCTCCCTCGGTATGTGGCACGTCGTAGGTCATGAGACCCTCCTCTTCTTGGCGGAGTGGGCGAGGGCGGCCTCACGGACCCAGGCCCCGTCGTCCCAGGCTCCCGCCTTGTTCTCGATGCGCTCCCGGTTCATCGGGCCGTTTCCCTTGACCACCGCCCAGAACTCGTCCCAGTCGATCTCCCCGAAGTCGTAGTGGCCCCGCTCCTCATTCCAGCGGAGGTCGGGGTCGGGCAGCGTCACCCCGAGGACCTTGGACTGTTCCACCGTCATGTCGATGAACTGCTGGCGGAGATCGTCGTTGGACACCCGCTTGATCTTCCACGCCATCGACTGCTCGGTGTGGGTCGACTCGGAGTCGTTGGGCCCGAACATCATCAGCGATGGCCACCACCACCGGTTCACCGCATCCTGGACCATCTCCCTCTGCGCCTCGGAACCCCCCATCATCATGGTGAGGAGGATGTCGAAACCCTGACGCTGGTGGAAGGACTCCTCCTTGCAGATACGGACCATGGCCCGGCTGTAGGGGCCGTAGGAGGCCCGCTGCAACATGACCTGGTTGGTGATGGCAGCGCCGTCGACGAGCCAACCGATGGTGCCCATGTCGGCCCACGACAGTGTTGGATAGTTGAAGATCGACGAGTACTTGTGTTTGCCGGCGTGGAGCAACTCCATCATCTCATCGCGGGTGATGCCAAGGGTCTCCGCCGCCGCATAGAGATAGAGCCCGTGCCCGGCCTCGTCCTGGACCTTCGCCATGAGGATCGCCTTGCGGTGCAGGGTGGGCGCCCTGCTGATCCAGTTGGCCTCTGGTTGCATCCCTATGACCTCGGAATGGGCGTGCTGGGCGATCTGGCGGATCAGGGTCTTGCGGTAGGCGTCGGGCATCCAGTCATGGGGCTCGATCTTCTGTTCCGCATCGATGATCGCCTGGAACAGATCCGCCGGATCGACCTCGGGTCTGGTCTGGGTGGTGGTCATATGGACCAGCCTAACTAACGAACGTTCGTTTGTCGATACCGTCGTTCTCGAGAGTGTTGGAATTGCCCGAAACCGGAGACGTTGGGATAAGAAAGCGACAGAACGGAAACACAATGGAACTTCGTGAAGCGGAGCCGACACTCTCCGGGGGTCGGCTCGGGACCCTGACCACCCTGAAACGGGACGGTCGCCCCCAGATCTCCGATGTCGGCTACCTCTACACCGACGGCTCGGCCCGCATCTCGATCACCGACGACCGGGCCAAGACCGCCAACATCCGTCGTGATCCCCGAGTATCACTGCATGTCAGCCATCCGTCGGGGTGGGGCTACGTGGTGGCCGAGGGCATGGCCCGTCTCAGCCCGGTCTCCACCGAACCCGGCGATCCGGTCGGCAAGGAGCTGTTGGAGATCCACGATCTCATCCAAGGCAGGGCCCATCCCGATCCCGTCGAGTTCTTCGGCGCCATGGTGTCGGACAGGCGCCTGGTCCTGACCATCGACATCGACTACGTCTACGGGGCGATCCCGCGCTGATCGGATCGTTCGGACGTGGCCTATCTCGTGTCGGTCAGCTTCCACGCAGTGGGGATCACCACAGCGGCCAGTGCCGCCTTGATCGCCCCGCCGATAAGGAAGGGAACCACGCCGACGGCAAACGCCTCGGCGACGCCGTAGTCGAGGACAGCCATGAGACCGGCCAAGCCCGTGGCGTATATGAGGATGGTCCCGAGTACGAAGATGATCACCGCCGATGTGACGGTTCGGTCCATCCTCTTCTCGGCGAGCCATCCGACGAGACCGGCCGCGATGGGGAACCCGACCAGATAACCCACGGTGGGACCGACGAAGTGCTCGACACCGGCCGCCCCGTCGGCGAACACGGGTGCGCTCAGCGCTCCCATGATCAGATAGAGGACCTGGGAGGCGATCCCGATTCGCGCGCCCAGCGCCGCCCCGGCGACGAGAACGGCGAAGGTCTGACCGGTGATGGGAACCGGCCACATGGGAACAACAAACTGGGCGAAGATGGCGGTGAACAGCGCCCCAACCACGGTGAGCGCAACGGTCCAAGCAACGGAGCGGTCGGCAAACCGGTAGGCGAGAACGGGAGGGTTGGCGGTCCGGGTCGTCATCTGATTCCTTCCTAGGTGTCAGGTGGAGACTAACCCGAATTGAAAATCGACGGGGCCACCTCCTCGCCCTGGGTAGCTGCCACACCCAGTGTGGTTGGCGGCGCCGGCCCCTATTGATCGCCTCGTTACGGACAATCCTCAGCAGCCAGGGGCTGACCGGCGCCTCCACTCTGAACCTATCCAAAGCGGCAAAAGCCTTCACAAAGGCCTCCTGGACCGATGAGTTTCGCCCGTCGGGAACGTCTATGGTCCGAACGGTCCTAGCAGGCAACATGAGGAAACTGATCGTCACCGAGTTCGTGTCGTTGGACGGGGTCATGGAGGATCCCGGAGCATCGGAGGACTTCAAGCATGGTGGGTGGGTCTTCAAGTTCCCCGACGAGGAGCAGGCCCAGTACAAGCTCGACGAGGTGCTCGAGGCCGACGCCCACCTCCTGGGACGGGTCCCGTACGCTGGGGCGGGTGAGTCATGCCATTCCCTTTCCCGGTCCGGCGTTCCTCGGTCGGGGGGTTGTCGCCACACCGGGCGACGACCTCCCTCCCGAGGCGGACTCCTGGCCGCGCATCACCATCGATGAGACCGCCCTGGAAAGAGCATCCGAGACCGCGGCCCAGCTGCGAGCCCGGTGGCTGGAGCGAACCCCCTCGGTGGTACGACTAGCCGTCCCCTTTGCCCGGCTCCGCAACGGCGAGACAACCGACGTGGCCCCGCACGACCTGACACCGCGCTTCAGCTTCCATCTCGAGGCGATCCATTTCCTGATCTGGGCCAACCGTTACGACACCCGCGCGGGGAAGCTGGTCTGGCACCACACCGACCGGGCCACCACCCTCGGGGCCGAGCCCGGTCCGGCTACCGACGTTGTCACCGCCGACGGCTCGTTCTGGATCGACGGCGGGCCGAGACGACCCCTCCCCGGCGTCGATCTCATCCATGTCAACCAGATTTGGGGAGGGTCACTCCGACCCGACCAGAGTGGTGGTTGGGCAGTCGGGGACGCTCTCGACGAATCCCAGCACGCCGCCATCCATCACCCGGGGGGTCCGGCGCGGATCATCGCCCCGGCGGGCTCGGGCAAGACGAGGGTGCTGACGGCCCGCCTGCGGCATCTCGTCAACGACCGGGGCTGGGACCCGGGCGGGATCACCGCCGTCGCCTACAACGTCCGTGCCGCCCAGGAGATGAAGGACCGGACCACCGACCTCGCCGGTGCCTCCATTTCGACACTGCACTCCCTGGGGTATCGCATCATCGGAGATGCCCGGGGCCGTCGCCCCCCCGTGCTCGACGAGAGGGAGATCCGCACCATCCTCGGTGATCTCGTGCCGGGTCGACCCCGGGCTGGAGAAGATCTCGTCGCCCCCTACATCGAGGCTCTGGACGAGGTGCGTGACGGTCTGGTGCCCCCCGACGACGTCGAGATGTCGCGCGACGACGTACCCGGCTTCGCCGAGGTCTTCCACCGTTACCGGGACCGCCTCGCCGCGTCCGGCGCCATCGACCACCCCGAGCAGATCTACGGCGCCGTCGAACACCTTCTGCGGGATCCCGATCTCCGCACCAGGTACCAGCAGCGGGCCCGTCATCTCCTCGTCGACGAGTTCCAGGATCTCACCCCGGCCCGGCTCCTCATGATCCGTCTCATCGCCGGACCCGCCGCCGATGTCTTCGGTGTCGGTGACGACGACCAGGTGATCTACGGGCACGCCGGAGCGGACCCCGACTTCCTCATCGGATACGACGGCTACTTCCCCGGTGCCACCGCCTACGAGCTTTCCACCAACTATCGCTCCCCTCCCGATGTCACCGCGGCGGCGTCGACCCTGCTCACCCACAACCGAATGCGGGTTCCAAAGACCACTAAGTCGGGTCGTCCCGACGCCGAAACGGGCATGGTTGTGATCCGAACCTCCTCCCCCGGGATCGGTGACGAGTTGGTAGGTGCCGTGGAAGGGCTGGTGGCGAAGGGTCACACGCCGGCCGACATCGCCGTGCTCACCCGGGTCAACGTTGGTCTGCTCGCCCCCCAGATCCTGCTCGCCGACGTCGGGACCGCGGTGCGCTCGGTGATCAGTACCGGGCTGATGGACCGCTCAGGTGTCCGGTCGGTCATGTCCTGGCTCCGTCTCGGTCACGCCGCCGCCTACGAAGAGAGACTCGGAGGTCCTGATCTGGGTGAAGCGCTGCGGAGGCCCCCGCGGCGGATCTCCCCGGGCCTGCGCGGCGTGATCACCTCCTCGGGGTGGCAGTTGGACCGTCTCTCCGTGTTCGCCTCCGACAACGACAACGATCGCCTCCGCAACCGCATGGAGGGTTTCGTCGACGACATCTACTTGATGCGGGATGTGGTCGCCGATGGGACGACAGCGGATGCCCTGATCGCCCTCAGGGATCGGGTCGGTCTGGGGACCGCCCTCGACCGCCTCGACCGTTCCAAGGGCGCCAACCCGGTCTCCCACGGCGATGATCTCGCCGCCCTCATCCAGATCGCCCACCTCCAACCCGATCCCGCCCTCTTCGAGGGCTGGCTTCGGGAACATCTGACGAGACCCTCCTCGCCGGATGGGGTGACCCTGTCGACGGTGCACCGGGTCAAGGGCCTGGAGTGGCCCGCGGTGGTGGTCTGGGATGTCACCGACGAGGTGTTCCCCCACCGTCTCAGCACCGGACCCACCCAACACGAAGAGGAACGGCGGGTGTTCCACGTCGCCATCACCAGGGGCATCGACGACGTGATCGTCCTCGGTCGAGATGATCCGCAGTCTCCCTACCCGGACGAGATGACCACGGCGGCCCCGCCCGCCCCGGCCCTTCAGCCCGATGCCCGCGCCGGGATGGCGGTGCCTGGCGGCATCGAGGCTGAACTCGGGCGTACGGTCTCCTGGCAGGGATTCCATGTGAAGGTGGCTCACATCGAGGAGAAGGGCGCCCGGGTCAAGCTGCCCACCGGGGCGACATTGCTCATCGGTTGGGGGGAGCGAGTGGAGTCGGGCGGTGCCCACGGGTCCTTGCTGCGACCACAACCCGACATCACCAGACCGTCCATCGACGACGCCCTGCTGGATCGCCTCCGAGAGTGGCGCCTGCGACGGGCCACCACCGACGGCGTTCCCGCCTACGTCATCGCCCACGACCGCCATCTCGAGGCCATCGCCGCGGCCCGACCGACGACACTCGACGAGCTGGCCGACTGCGACGGCATCGGGCCGAGCCGGTTGGAACGCTACGGAGAAGACATCCTCGATGTGATCGAGACGGAGTGATCTGTGATAGTGGGGCGTCCGGACCCCGAGGTCACACCCGGATCAGCTTTACACCAGCGATTCCCTCGAGGGGATCGAAGTCGGCGTCCTGGGTGACGATGGGGAGTCCGTGGGCAACCGCGGTCGCTGCGATCCAGAGATCGTTGACATTCAGACGAAGATCCTGTTCCGCCAGGTGGACCCTCGGCGCCGCCCAACGTGCCGCCGCCGCCTCATCGATTGACAGCACCACCATGTCGGCGGTGGCGTTTAGGGTGGCGAGCCGACGAGCCCGTGTCGCCGTGTCCGGTGCGGCGAGGACACCGGCCTGCAACTCGGCGATGGTGACCACTGACACCGCGGACTCATCGGGAAGTCGGGCGTAATCGAGGTCGCGTCCAGACTCCTGGGCGATGAAGACCGTGGTGTCGAGGATGCCGCGCTGCGGCGATCCCGATGCACTCATCGAATCGGGCCAAGATCATCGGTCGTCTCCCCGGCAAGACCCCGGAGATCACGTCGAAGGCCCGGGTCGGCCTGGCTCCGACGGAGGCGTTCGACCAACTCGTCTCGCGGAATCCAATGTCGGCGTTGTTCCCGGAGCCCGACGAGCGCCGCCACAGGTCGACCGCGTACGGTGATCACCACCTCTTCGCCGGCTTCGACCCGGCGTAGCACACCGGCGGTGTCATTCCTGAGTTCACGTACCGCTACCTCAGACATGCTACGAGCGTAGCACATTCGTAGGACCGACGAAGTATCTACCCTGGCGGGATGCGGCTCGACCTCAACCTCGGCTACTCGGGGATACAACTCGCCTCTCACCCCGACCTTGTCCGCCGGGTCGAGTCATTGGGCTACCACACCGTTTGGGTTGCCGAGGCCTACGGATCGGATGCCGTGACGGTGGCCTCCACAATCGTCGCCCACAGCACCACCCTCGGGGTGGGCACCGCCATTCTCCAGATCCCGGGGCGTACCCCGGCGATGACGGCAATGACCGCGGCCACCCTCGATGACCTCTCCGGGGGGCGGTTCCGACTGGGGGTGGGGGTCTCGGGGCCACAGGTGGCGGAGGGATGGCATGGCGAGGCCTTCGGAAAGCCGCTGGCCAAGACCCGCGAGTACGTGTCGATCGTCCGCAAGATCCTCGCCCGGGAAGAGCCCGTCACCGCACATGGCGAGTATTACCAACTCCCCTTCTTGGGAGACGATGCCACCGGTCTCGGCAAGCCCCTCAAGTTGATCGGCCGCCCCCATCCCGGGATACCCATCTACATCGCCGCCATCGGGCCCAACAACGTCGCCCTCACCGCCGAAATTGGCGATGGATGGCTGCCGGTGTTCTTCTCCCCGGAACGGGCCCCCGAGGTGTTCGGGGCGTCACTTGTCGAGGGGTTCGCCCGTTCCGGCGAGGAGGCCAAGTCGGAGAGATTCGACATCGTTCCCACGGTTTATGCCTTCGTCTCCGATGACATCGACGAGGGACGCGACCGGATGCGGCCCATGATCGCCCTCTACATCGGGGGCATGGGCGCCAGGGGTCGCAACTTCTACAACGATCTCGCCGTCCGCTACGGGTTCGAGGAGGCGGCCGTCACCATCCAGGACCTCTATCTGGCCGGCGAGAAGGCCGCGGCCGAGGCTGCCGTCCCGGTCGAGCTGATCGACGAGGTCGCCCTATGTGGCCCGGCCTCCCACATCGCCGAGCGTCTCGAGGTATGGCGTGCCTCGGGAGTCGGCGCCATCGCCATCGGGGCGGACGACCCCAAGACGATCGCCACCATCGCCTCGTTGTGAGATCGAGAAGGTGGCGAGGCGCCGGTGCGTCGCCACCGAGGTCACCAGACGACGGAGATTCCGAAGACCTCGAAGGCAGGGTCCCGCGTCATCAGGGGAACGTCTTCCAATGTGCCCTGTGCTGCCAGCATCCGGTCGAAGGGATCGCGATGCGTCTGTGGCCAGCTCCCCGCTTTCTGGGCATGGGGGATCCGCACCGACAGCTCACTGAAGCCGGCGCGCCGCACCCACGCCACCATGTCGACGATGAGAGGCTCTACCCCATGGAGACGACCCAATCGGTGCTTGGTGGCAATCTCCCAAGCCGAGGCGCTTGAGACGAGAATCTCATTCGCAGGGTCGGTGAGGATCTCGCGGGCGGTTTCGGATAGTCGACCGTCGTCGAACATCCACCACAGCAAAGTGTGGGTGTCGAGAAGGAATCTCAGTTCTCCCAAGCCGAAAGCTCCTCATCCGGGAGCGGAGCAAAGAGATCGCCCTCGAGGTTGCCCTTTAGCAGGCCGGGCAGCCGCGGAGACCGTGGAGTGAGGGGCGCCAGACGGGCGAATGGTTTCCCGTTCTTGGCGATCACAATCTCTTCACCGGAGTGCGCCCTCTCGAGAAGCCGAGATAAGTGGGTCTTGGCCTCGTGAACGTTGACAGTCTCCATGACCCTCAGGTTAATGGTCTAGTTGACTTAGTCAACCCTCTTAGTCAACCTTGTCAACGCAGAACGCTAGAGAACCGCCTCGGGCATACGCAGCGGGGTGATCGAGATGACCCCGTCGTGGGCTGCCTCGATGTCGGAGCCGTCGAGGGGGTCGATGGTGCGCATCCCACCGGTGTACGAATGGCGGAAGACACCGTCGGAGATCCTCTCGAAGAGTCGGTCGTATCCGACGCGGGCCACCGTGGTGTATCGCCGCTCGGTTCTGTCGGTGGCCTCGAAGGGGATGTTGATCGTCACCACGTCGCAACGGGCGGGAAGACCGTCCTCCAGAAGATCGCCTATCAATCGGGTCGTCACACCGGAGAGGGTTCGCCACTTCGACTGGGAACCGGCGTCGATGGCCATTCCCCGCCATTCATGCCAATCTGTCATCGTCCCGGTCGATACGGCGACGGCGGGAATCCCCGATATCCAGCCTTCGGTGGCGGCCCCCACCGTACCCGACGACATCAGGAAGGCGGCACCGTGGTTGTAGCCGAGGTTGATCCCCGACACCACCAGCTCGGGCGGCCCCTCGAAGAGCCCGTGGATCCCGATCTGGGCGGTGTCGGCAGGAAAACCCGAGGTCGTCCAGGCCGTGAACCCATCCTCGGAGACCTTGTCGACGGCGATGTCGTCGTAACGAGTGATGGCCTTTCCCACCCAGGAGCGTTCCCGGTCGGGCACCACCACCCGCACCTCCCCCAGCTCCCCAAGCTCCCGAGCGAAGGGCCGCAGGGCGGGAGAGTGGATTCCATCGTCATTGGTGAGGAGTATCCATCCCATACCGAGGAACGGTAACGGGTTCGTTCTGCCCCGAAATCAGACTGGATGGTGTATGGTAGGTACCCATGAAGAAGACTACGCTCTATCTTCCCGATGATCTCCGCCAAGGCTTGCGGAATCTGGCTCGACGAACGGGGCGCTCCCAGGCGGAGCTGATCCGCGAGGCAACACGGCGTCTCGTCGACGAACAACGTGTGCCCGGTGGGTTCATCGGCATAGCCTCCAACGAGGATTTCAGGGCAGAGGACGACGAGAGCGTCCTCTCTGCCGAATGGCAGGGTGAAACCCGCCACCCCTCACGGTGATCACGCTCGACACCTCGGCCCTTCTCGCTCTCGGCAACGCCAGTGACCCCGACCACCACGGATGTTTGCGAACCATCCGAACGACACCCGCGCCGCACATCGTCCCCGCAGGCATCTTGGGTGAGGTGGGGTATCTGCTGGAGACCCGGCTCGGGCTGCCGGCTCTGCGTGCGTTCCTCTCCGATCTCGACGGCGGCGTCTTCACCCTCGACTGCGGCGAGAACGATCTTCCCCGCATCGGAGAACTGGTGCAGCGGTATTCCGATCTTCCACTGGGATTCGCTGATGCCGCGGTCGTCGCCTGTGCAGAGCGCAACGATGGCCTTGTTCTTACTCTCGACCTACGGGACTTCTCCGTGGTGTCGGGGGAGGGCACCATCACCGTCGCTTCCGAAACTACATAGGTGTACATCCCCCGCGGTGGGAATCACCGCGAGAACGGGTTCAGGCCAAAGCCACCAACTCCAGCAGCGCCTCGTCGAAGTAGACGTGGTCGCCCTCGGGCATGATGATGGCGCGATCGGGGTTGAGCCTGGCGACGAAGTCGGTGTCGTGGCTCACCAGGATGATCGTCCCCTGGTATTGCTCCAGGGCTGTGAACAGTGCCTCCTTGGCCTGAGGATCGAGGTTGTTGGTGGGCTCGTCCAACAGCAGGATGTTGGGGCGGGCCAACACCACCATCGCCAACGCCAGCTTGGTCTTCTCTCCACCGGAGAGGGTGGAGGCGTCCTGGTCGATCTTGTCGGCGAGGCGGAAATGGCCGAGGACGCCCCTGAGCATCTGGTCGGGCTGATCCGACACCGCTCGGAGATGGTCCAACACCCCGAACCGCGGCCTGATCTGCTCGTGCTCCTGGGCGTAGTAGCCCAGGGTCGCCTGGTGGCCCAGTTCGACCCCGCCCATGTCGGGGGTCTCGACCCCGGCGAGGATTCGGAGAAGCGTGGTCTTGCCGGCGCCGTTGAGGCCCACGATGAGGAGACGCTCGCCGCGGTTTGTGTCGACATCGATATCGACAAAAACCACGTTGTCCCCGAACGCCTTGGCGAGACCGCTGGCGGTCATGGGGGTACGTCCCGACGACACCGGCTGGGGGAACCTGACGGCCACAGCCTTCCCGTCGGCCGGTTTCACCTCGACGAGCTGGCCCTTGATCCGGTTCATCCGGGTCTCGATCACCTTGGCCTTGCGGGCCATCTTCTCGGTCTTGCCCCGGAAACGCATGACATTGCGCTGCAACTGGGCGATCTTCTCCTCCTGGAGCCGACGCTCCTTCTCCCTCTGGGCGCGGCGCCGATCCCTCTCCGCCAGATACTCGGTGTAGTTGCCCCGGTACACCTCGATCTCGACGTGCTCGAGGGCCAACACCGATGTCATCGACTCGTCGAGTAGCGGAAGATCGTGGCTCACCACCAACAATCCTCCCCGGTACTCGGCGAGATGACCCATCAGCCACTCCTTGGCGTCGAGATCGAGATGGTTGGTCGGCTCGTCGAGCAAGAGGACATCGGTCTCGGCGAAGAGGATCCGGCTCAGCTCGACGCGCCGTCGCTGCCCACCGGACATGGTGGCCACCGGTTGGGAGAGCTCGTCGTGGCCGATACCGAGGGCCGCCGCGGTCCGCTTCGCCTCGGCCTCGGCGACGAACCCGCCCTTGGCGTCGAACTCGTCCTGGAGCCGAGCGAAGCGGCGGATGATCCTCTCCCGCTGCACCTCATCGGTGGTGGCGCCCATCTCCACCCGGGTTGCCTCGATGCGTCGTTGCAGGACACCGATGTCCCGGGCGGCGAGAATCCGCTCCAGGGCCGTCATATCAGGGGTCTCCAGATCGGGAAGGGCAGCCTCCTGGGAGAAATAGCCCACCCGGCCCGAGGTGGTGACCACGCCCGACGACGGCTGTCGCTGTTTCATGAGGGTGCGCATCAACGTGGTCTTGCCGGCGCCGTTGCGTCCCACCAGCCCGATCTTGTCGCCTGGTTGCACACTGAATGAGACCCCATCGAGGAGGAGTCGTGGCCCGATCTCGATTCTCAGGTCGCGCACGATCAGCATGGGCGCACCGCTGGGGCGTCCCCAATCTGGACGCATGGGATCAACGTGGTGGTCATCATTCGGGGAAACCAGGATACCGGGAGGACATAGCAGGATAGACCGGGCGCACCCGTCAATCCGACCGGCTCAGGAAGCAGGAACGTATCGTTCCGTCGAGGAAGGTGCAGTGGGCCTCCACCGTCTCCGACAGGGCCATGATGAACGAGGCGTCTTCCCTGATGCGGATCCCGGGTGATATCAGCTCGGTGGACGGCCACGGCTCCCAGGGCTCGAACCGGGCGATGACGTGGGCGGGTGCGATCTCCGTGGCCGGGGCGCGTCTTCCGGCGACGACCATGTTGAAGAACCGCGCCACGACGTCACCGTCGAAAGGCTCGACTCCCCGGTAATACCGGGACCGACATTGACCGACCACCTCCTCCTGGAGTATCCCGGTCAGATTGTTCCTCCGATCGGTGGGGAGCCGATCCTCGGCGATGAGGGTGTCGAGGGCACGTCGCACCTCATTGGTGGCCCCCGGCCGGAGGGCGCTACGGACATCCGACATGGCCTGGTGGTACACCGATTCGAAGACGTTGCCCTGAGAGAGGAGGAAGGCGTCGCACAGGAGTTGGATCCGCTCCTGTGGAGTTGTGGGCGGGGCCGTTGTCGGTGGCACGACGGTCGTGGTGGGTACCGGGTCGGCGGCAGGGGGACGGGTAACCGACGTCGGGCTCACCGGGGTCGGCGGGATGGTTGTCGTGGAGGGGGCGTTGGGGTCGATCTCGACCCGGAGGGTTCCCGCCGATGTGATCACGGGGGGCTGGGAGACACAACCACCGACGAGCAGGACCGCGATGAGCCCTGCAATGAGCCGACCAAGCGTCATCGCCCATCTCCGTTCACGGGATCCGATACACCGATCGAGGTAGTGGCAAGAGGGACCCGCTTCCTATTGGGCGGGCTCCCGCAGCCCGAAGAAGAGGTCGTCTTCGGTTGTGGAAGCATCGACGAGGGAGAACACCCTGACGAAACCCTCCCGTCCCACGACCGACTCGCGATAGTCGTCGGGGACGGTGAGCATGAACCAATCCTCGGGAATCTGGCTCCGGTGCGCCCTGAGGGCGGCGATCTTGCGATCGACCATGGGGGCTACATCCATGAAGCAGGTGATTTGTTCATCGGGGACGCCGGCCGACTGCATCCGCTCGTACTCCTCACTGCTGATGTCGCCGCGGTCGTGTCTGATCTGGGCGAAGGCCCGTACCCGACTGCGCGGCCACGCCGTCCAGTACAGCTTCTTCGGCTGCCACGGCGCCTCGCTATCGGAGAGGGGATAGCTGGCGAGATCGGTGGAGGCGTACCACGCCGCCAACCCCACCCGATGGACGTTGATGTGGTCGGGATGTCCGTAGCCCCCGAAGGGGTCGTAGATGACCATGACCTCGGGGGTGTGGATCCGGATCCGGTGGATCAACCTGCCCACGGCGTCATCGAAATCGGCCTGCCAGAAGCTGTTGGGATGGAGGTTGGAGTCCTCACCCATCATCCCCGAGTCCCGGTATCCGAGGAATTCTTGATGGACCCCGCCGAGGATCTCCATGGACGCCCTCACCTCCTCGGCGCGCACCTCGGCGAGTCGGGGCCGGATGGCGTCGGGGTCGTCGTAGTTGTGAATCTCGCCCTCGGCGCCGTCGGTGGCGGTGACGACGACGACGTGTTCACCGGCCTCGGCATAGGTGGCGAGAACACCCCCCGTGGAGATGACCTCGTCGTCGGGATGGGCGTGGAAGGTGAGTAGACCTGGCATCGAACAGACGATACCGGCATCGCAGAAACACCCGACAACGCCGTGGGGGGACGGTTCATCGCACTGTCGCCCCCGGGTCACACCGGGCCGCTCCGATTCGGCTGTGTTTACAGTCTTGGGATGCCCAGCCAGACCTACACCCACTCGGTCATGATCCCCTCCCCCTCCGAGGAGGTGTGGGATCGCCTCCAGCATCCGACGAGTTGGGAGGCGATTCCCGGCGTCGACACGGTGACCGATCCGGAGTCGGCGCCCGATGGATCCCTCCTCGGGTTCAAATTCTCCACCGACCTGGCCGGCCGGGCCTACCGGGGAACGGCCGTGATCACCGGATCGGAGCCTCCGCACCGGATGACCAACGAGATCGAGAGTTCGGAGATCCGGGGTACGGTCGAAATAACACTCGAGGAGACAGGTATGGACACGTTCCTCACGGTCAAGATGGTGGTGTCGCCGGTCGGGGTCCTGTCCTCGGTGGCATTCCCGGTGATATCGGCGGCGATATGGTCCGGCTTCCCCGGGGCGGTCGAGAACTTCGCGACACCAGACCAAGGTTGATCAGAGGGGTGAGGCGGGTTCTCTGGAGGTGAGGGGCGGGCGACGGTGGCTTGGAAGGGATTACTGCCAGCCGTCGACTGACCAACATGCAATTGGGGGAAGGAATGTTGGTTCGCCCGGGGTCAAGGCACGGTTTCGGGCACCGCCCCTCACACTCCGGAGTCTTACGACCGCTGACGCCCCAGGAATGCGGTTCGCCACGCTCTCGAGGCTCGCCAACGGCTTTATGCGGTGACCATATCGCCCACCGGGTATGGCGTCTATGGGTCGATCGGCCCATATCGACGTCGGATAACATGTAACCACAAGATGCCGAACCACACAGTGATGGGGCGCCCGCGAGGGGCGCCCCATTCTGATTTTCACTCCACCGTCTGACCCTGCGGTAAATGTACCCCGTTTCCGCCCTCGAGTATATGGGTCGATTGGCCCATGACGATCGGCCTACTGATCCGGCGACGCCTCCTCGGCTTCCTCGTCCGCCGCGAGCGACTCGGCGAGTCTTGCCGCCGTCGAGCGGTCATCGGACTGGGAGATCTCGGCGCGATCGGTCAAGAGGGTCACCCGGTTGTCGATCACCTGGAGGAATCCACCGTGAACACCGATAACCGCGGTACGCCCGTCGGCGCCCTTCACCACGACCGCGCCGGTGCGCAACGTCGCCATCAGGGGCTCGTGATGGGCCATGATTCCCAGCTGGCCCTCGGGGGTGTTGGCAACGACCATCGTGGCATCACCACTCCACACAGTGGCATCCGGCGACACGACATCGACCCTAAACGGCGTCGCCATCAGCGTTCAGCCCGACGGTCAAGACGCAACGGGATCACGCCGCCTCGCCCTCCTTGCTGATCTCGGCGGACTTCTTCTCGACGTCCTCGGCCCCGCCGACCATGTAGAACGCCTGCTCGGGGTACTCATCGAGATCACCATCGAGAACGGCCTTGAACGAGCTGATCGTCTCGTCGCGCGGCGTATAGATACCGGCCTGTCCGGTGAACTTCTCGGCCACGAACATCGGCTGGGCGAGGAACCGCTGGATCTTACGGGCCCGCTGCACGGTGAGACGATCCTCCTCCGACAACTCGTCCAGACCAAGAATGGCGATGATGTCCTGCAGGTCCTTGTACCGCTGCAGCACCCGCTGCACCTCCAACGCCACGTGGTAGTGCTCCTCACCCACGATCTGGGGATCGAGGGCGCGGGAACTGGAGTCGAGGGGGTCGACTGCGGGGTAGATACCGAGGGCGGTGAGAGGACGGCTCAACACCGTGGTGGCATCGAGATGGGCGAACGCGGTGTGCGGTGCCGGATCGGTGATGTCGTCTGCCGGAACGTAGATGGCCTGCAACGACGTGATCGATCGGCCCTTCAACGAGGTGATCCGCTCCTGGAGTAAGCCCATCTCGTCGGCAAGGTTGGGTTGGTAGCCGACCTCCGAGGGCATCCGACCGAGGAGGGTCGACACCTCCGAACCGGCCTGGGTGAACCGGAAGATGTTGTCGACGAACAGCAGCACATCCTGGTTCTGCTCGTCACGGAAATACTCGGCCATGGTCAGTGCCGAGAGGGCCACCCGGAGACGCACCCCCGGCGGCTCGTCCATCTGGCCGAACACCAGGGCGGTCTTGTCGAGAACCTCGGCCTCCGCCATCTCCAGGAAGAGGTCGGTGCCCTCACGGGTTCGCTCCCCCACACCGGCGAAGACCGACACGCCACCGTGCTCACCGGCGACCCGATTGATCATCTCCTGAATAAGCACCGTCTTCCCGACACCGGCCCCACCGAACAGACCGATCTTCCCGCCCTCGAGATAGGGGCAGATGAGATCGAGGACCTTGATTCCGGTCTCGAAGATGGCACGTTGCGGCTCCACGTCCTCGAAATCGGGTGGCTGACGGTGGATCGGCCAGCGCGGCTCGGAGAAATCGGTGTCGGGAGCATCGAGGGAGTCACCCCACACGTTGAAGATGTGACCGAGAACCTGGTCACCAACGGGCACGGTTATGGGTGAGCCCGTGTCGACGACGGGGGCACCACGAGTCAGGCCCTCGGTGGGTGCGAGAGCGATGGCGCGCACCCTGCCCCCACCGAGATGCTGAGCGGTCTCGACGAGGACCATCTTCGAGTCCCCGTCCATCTCGAAATGGATCTCGAGGGCGTTGAGGATCTCGGGAAGCTCGTTGCGGGGGAACGCAACGTCAACGACCGGCCCCGCCACCTTGACGATCCTACCCTGTGCCTTCTCCTCACTCATGGTCTGTTCCTCTCGTGTCTCTCTGGCAAGGTCTCATCGGTACGACTCGGCCAGCGCCTCGGCCCCACCGACGATCTCGGTGATGGCCGTGGTGATCTCGGCCTGGCGGGCGCGGTTGGCCTGAACGGAAAGATTCTTGACCAGTTCCTCGGCGTTGTCGGTCGCCGCCTTCATGGCGCGGCGTCGAGCCGCGTGCTCCGAGGCCGAGGCCTCGAGCAGCATGCTGTAGATGGTGGCCTCGACATATCGGGGAAGGAGACGATCGAGGATCTCGCCCGCCGACGGTTCGTACTCGTAGTTGGTCGTCGGGGCGGTGGCATCGCCCTCGGGGGGCACAATGGGAAGAAGGTCGTACCGGGTGGGAATCTGGGTAAGCGCCGACTGGAACCGGGTGTAGAAGCCCTCGACGGAGTGGATGTTCTCCGACGCCCACGCCTCAAAGAGGCTGTTGGCTATGGCGACGGCATCGCCATAGCCGGGTGTGTCGGTGACAGCGAGAAAGGCACGACGGATTCGATATCCCCGGTAACGAAAATAGATCTGGGCCTTCTTGCCCACCACGAACAGATCGGAGTCGACGCCCTGACGGTGGAGCTCACCGATCCTTCGCTCCGCAAGACGGATGATGTTCGAGGCGTAGGCGCCGGCCAGACCACGGTCTGCCGACACCACCAGGATCCCCGCCCGGGACACGTCGCGACGTTCCAGGAGCATGTGGTCGCTCCCCCCGGCGGCCCCACCGACATTCTCGATGACGTCGATGAGCTTAGCCGAGTAGGGCTTGGAGGCTTTGACCCGGCCCTGGGCCTTGGGGATGCGTGAGGCCGCGATCAACTCCATGGCGCGGGTGATCTTCTTGATCGCCTCGACGGAGGAAATCCGTCGTCTGGTGTCACGGAGCTCAGCGCTTGCCATGTGTCACTCCCCTGCCTGCTCCGACCGTTCAAAGGTCTCCTTGAAGGCGTTTATCGCCTCGGCGAAGGTCTCGGCGTCGGGAAGCGTCCCCTCGGTGCGGATGTGCTCGCTGACGCCGCCCCGGTGGCTCTCGAGGTACTCGAGGAGCCCCGTCTCGAAACGCCGCATGTCCTCGACGGGGATATCGTCGGTGAATCCCTCGGTGACCGCATAGAGGATCATCACCTGGTCCTCGACGGACATCGGGGTGAACTGGGGCTGTTTCAGCACCTCGACCACACGCTTGCCCCGTTCCAACTGGGCTGCCGAGGCGGCGTCCAATTCGGAGCCGAACTCGGCGAATGCGGCGAGGTCGCGGTACTGGGCGAGGTTGAGTCGGAGGGGACCACCAACCTTGGACATCGCCTTGATCTGGGCGGCGGAGCCCACCCTCGACACCGAGGTTCCGGCGTTGACGGCGGGACGGACCCCCTGATAGAAGAGATCGGTCTCCAGGAACACCTGGCCGTCGGTGATCGAGATCACGTTGGTGGGGATGAACGCCGAGATGTCATTGGCCTTGGTCTCGATCACGGGCAGACCGGTGAGTGAACCGGCGCCCAACTCGTCATTCATCTTGGCGCAACGCTCGAGCAGACGGGAGTGCAGATAGAAGACGTCGCCGGGATAGGCCTCGCGTCCGGGGGGACGCCGCAGCAGCAGCGAGATCTCACGGTAGGCGATGGCCTGTTTGGACAGATCGTCGAACACCACGAGGGCGTGCTGCCCCTGGTACATCCAGTGCTGGCCCATGGCCGACCCGGCGTAGGGGGCGTACATCTGGAGGGCGGGCGACACCGACGCCGAGGCGTTGACGATCACCGTGTAGTCGAGGGCGCCGTGCTCCTCGAGGGAGGCGGCCACCTCGGCGACCGTGGACGCCTTCTGGCCGATGGCGACGTAGACGCACTTCACCGCCTCGTCGGTGCCCCAGTTGCGACGCTGGTTGATGATGGTGTCGACGAGTAGGGCCGTCTTCCCGGTCTGACGGTCGCCGATGATGAGCTGACGCTGCCCCCGACCGATGGCGGTCATGGAGTCGATCGCCTTGATACCGGTCTGGAGGGGCTCGTTGACGGGTTGGCGGTCGACTACAGAGGGTGCCTGGGTCTCGAGGAGACGCCGTTCGGTCGACTCGATGGGTCCCTTGCCGTCGATGGGGTTGCCCAGGGTATCGACCACCCTCCCGAGCAGGCCATCGCCGACCGGCACCGACAAGAGGGTTCCCGTCTGCTTGACGGGGTCGCCCTCCTGGACATGGGAGGCCTCCCCCATGAGGACCACACCGAGGTCGTTCTCGTTGAGGTTGAGGGTCACACCCCTCAGCCCGCCGGGAAACTCGACGAGCTCGGCGGCCATGACATTGGGGAGCCCCTCGACGGTGGCAACGCCATCGGCGATGGAGGTGACATGCCCGACGGTCTCCTTATCGAGCTCCGGTTTGAACTCGGAAAGGTGCTTGCGGAGGGATTCCGTTATCTGATCGGCGGTGATGGTCAAAGCAACTCCTAGGAGGCTGGCTTAGGTCTGAAGGGTTTGGCGGAGCGTGGTGAGACGTCGGAGGACCGAGCCGTCGATGACGGTGTCACCGACCCGGGCGACGATCCCTCCGAGGATGTCGGGATCGACGATCGTCCTCACCTCGAGTGTCGTTCCGGTGACACGGCTGAGCTGTTCGGTGAGCCGCTGCACGGTGGCGTCGTCGAGGGGGATGGCAGAGCGGATCTCGGCGAGCGCCTTGTTGCGCGACGCCGCTCCCTGTTCGGCGAGACTCCGGGCGATGTCGGGTATGGATCCACCGACGCCGCGATCCACCACAAGGCGCACCAGCGAAGCCGTGAGCTCGGAGGTGTGACCCGAGAAGAGATCGTTCAGGACAGCCAGCTTCTGGTCGGTGGGGATGGTGGGGTCGGAGAGGGTCTTGCGGAGCTCACCGGCACCTTCGATCGCCTGGCCAACGGCGAAGAACTCCGACTCGACCCGGCTCGTGGCGTCCTCGGCCCGGGCGATCTCGAGAATTCCCGCTGCGTAGCCGGCGATCGAACTCACATGGACTCCAGATCGGACAGATAGCGGTTGACCAGACCCATCTGGGTCTCACGGTCGAGACTCTCCCCCACCACCTTCTCGGCGAGGTCGATGGAGAGATTGGCGACGTCACGACGGGCCTCGGCCAGGGCGCGGGTCTTCTCCGTCTCGGCCTCCTCGCGGGCCCGGGCACGAATCTCGTTGGCTTCCGTCTCCGCCTTGGCGAGGATGTCCGCCCTCACCGTCTCGGCGTCATGGCGGGCCTCCTCGACGATCTCGGTCGCCCGGGTGCGGGATTCCTTGAGATCGGCCTGGTAGTCGGCACGGATCTGCTCGGCCTCGGCCTTGAGATTCTCGGCCTCCTCCAGCTTCCCGCCGATGGCGGCCTGACGATCCTCGAGCATCTTGTTAAAGGCCGGGCCGGCGAAACGCCACACCACCAGGAAAACGATGCCGAAGGCGATGATCCCGGCGATCAGCTCCGGGAGAGGCGGCAGGAGGAGGTCGAGCCCACCACCGCCTTCCTCCGCCTCGGCGGCAAGACTTACGGCAAGTGTCTGCATCGGATCAGAGGAAGAAAAGCACAAAGCCGATCAGGGCCAACGCCTCGGTGAAACCGACACCCAGGAACATCGTGGTGCGGATGTCACCGGCCATTTCGGGCTGGCGGGCCATGGCCTGCACTGCATTTCCGACGAGGATGCCGATACCGATGCCGGGGCCGATCGCTCCGAGACCGTATCCGATTGCGTTGAGGCTACCGGATATCCCGGCCTCTTGGGCGAGGATCTGGGCGGCTGCCACCACGGTGGCTAGTACTGCGTCCATCCTGGTTCCTTTCCTTTCTTGCTTTGTCTATGTAGGAGTTCTTGGTGAGTGCGCGACTCGTCAGTGTTCGGCGTGTATCGATGTCTCGATGTAGACCGCGGACAAGAGGGTGAAGATGTAGGCCTGGAGGGCGGATACGACGATTTCGAAGATGAAAATGACCAGACCGAAGACGAACCAGCCGACACCGGCCGCCCCCTTGAGAATGGTGACCTCACCACCCGCGGCGGCTCCGATGAAGGTCACGCCGGTGACGAGCAGGAGGGTGAGCATGACGTGACCGGCCACCAGGTTGGCAAACAACCGGACTGCCAGCGAGAAGGGGCGGATGAGGAACACCGAGATGAATTCGATGACCCCGACGAGGGGCCGTAGGGCGATCGGCACCGAGGATGGCCAGATGACCCCGGTCAGGTACTTGATCCCGTTGCGCTGGAGCCCGACGCCGACGAAGAGGACATAGGTGACCAGGGCCAGGAAGGCCGGTATCGCCATGCGTGAGGTGATCGGGAAGTTGACCAGGGGTGTCACCTCGAACAGGTTCCCGACGAGGATGAAGAGGAATATCGAGAGGAGGTAGGGGAAGAACTTGAGCCCGTCGGCCCCGAGGACCCCGATGGCGATGTCATCACGGACGAACGAGACGATCGCCTCGACAGCAGACTGGAATTTGGTGGGGAGGAGTTTGGGATTCCGGAATGCGAAGTAGAGCAAGCCCACCACGATGAGGGTGGCGACAAACATCAGGATGATGGTCCGGTTGACCGAGCCGAAGATACTGGGAAGAAGGAAAAGGTCGGCGACGTTCTCCGGTGCGCAGACGGGTTGGGTGAGGTCGCACTCTTCGGCAGCCAGCACCGTCGGGTTCGATGCAGCGAGGGCGATCAGCTTGCTCAATCCATCTTCCTTTCTCGTCCTCTTGCTGCACTTGCAGCTTCGAGGGCCAGCAGGGTCAAATAGGCGACGACCGCGGAGACTCCCAAAGCGATCCGGTCGAGCTCGAACATGCGTGTCATCACAACGAAAGTCAACATGATCAGGCCAACACGAAGCACGAAACCTAGAAGTGCGGCAGCATGGTAAACACCAAGGCTCATCCGCGCCGAAACGGACATGATCCACCCCGCGAGGAGGAAGTTCCCGACCACGATCGCCCCCCCGATGGCTGCTCCGACCGCGCCTGCGGTCCCCCGGAAAATCCAGAACAGCGCCACGAGGACCGGGATGACCACGACGCCCCGTTTCACCGCCCCCTGCGCCAGTTCGAACTCAATGGGCCGTAACGGTCCCGGGGTGGGGGTCGTCGCCCGGGTGTGACCGCCGGCGGCGTCAGCCATCTGCGGACTCCGGAACGTCATCCTCTTCAGATGCCCCGATCGTCGCCGATCCCGACCACCAGATGAGGCTGGACACGGTGGGCTCCGAGGCGTTTAGCGTCGACCAGGCGAGATGGAAACCCGAGTAGGCACCGAGAACGATCCCCATGATCACCAGCCAGGGAGCGGTCCCGAGCCACAAGTCGAGCAGCCAGCCAAGGAGAGCACCGGAAGCCAGCGAACCGAAGAACGCACCGCCTCGACCTGAACCTTCGCCAACCGCGCCGTTGACGTGTTGGTGGGGGGAAACCGGCATGGTGACATCGTACTAACCCCCACCCCGCAGAACCCAATAACCTATTGCCGATGAAGACCGAACCCCTCTCCGGACTCGTCGTCGCACCGGAGTGGGCCCATGCCGTGATCTCCCCCCCGTACGACGCCCTCGACGAGGAGGGCAGACGCCGCTTTCTGGACGATCACCCCGACTCGTTTCTGGGCGCCCTCCCGCTCGGCGTGCCCGATGCCACCGACCTCGTTCGATGCGCCCAGAGGGTCGCCGAGTTCAGGAGCAGTGGCCAGTTTCGATCGCCCGGTGGGGGGCCGTTCGCGGCGGTGACCCGTGTGGTCGAGGGCGGTGTATCGATCACAGGGGTGGTCGTCGACGTGCCCATCGGCGAGTTCGGGACGGCGATATCGGGTCATGAGAGAACCCGACCGGCCCGCGTGGACGACCTCGCCGCCTTCCTCCACACGGTGCGGGTCGCCTCGAGCCCGGTGACCGTGGCCCATCCTCCCTCACCTACTACCACAAACCTGGTCGACGAGAGCGTCGGCCTCACTCCCCTCCTCGATTCGACGGCCGATGACGGGTCGTCGGTGACGGTTTGGCTGGTCGATCCCGATGAGGCGGTGGACGCACTCGAACCGGTCGAGACGGGCATAATCATCGACGGCCATCACCGGACCGCCGCAGCCGTCGCCGCCGGCTCTTCCTCCGTTGTGAGCGCCTTTGTTCCCTCCGACGGTCTCGGGGCCACCGGATTCGACCGTGTCTCCCAGGCCGAAGTGGTCGACGCGCCGAAACGGATCGCCGCCGCCGGATTCACCGTCGAACCCCTGGATGGCCCGGAACGTCCCGGTTCGTCGGGACGGGTCCATCTCGGGTGGGAAGGTGCCTGGTACGCCATCTCGGGTTGGGGAGAGTCGGTTGTCGACGCCGAGGTCGTCGACGATCGGATCCTGCGGGGCGCCCTCGACATCACCGATTTCGAAGTGCGACCGGGCATCGGCCCTCTACCCTCGGCCCCCCTCGTGATCGCTTCCCATCCCCCGTCGTGGGAGACGTTGGAGACAATGGTGGGAAGGGGTCTGACCATGCCGCCGAAATCCACCTACTTCACCCCAAAAATGCGCTCCGGCGTCTTCCTCATCGACCGATAGTCGCGGGCCCAACCGTTTTCGCGCGGGTAGGCCGTCACATACGCCTCCCTAAACGCGCGAGAACGGGGTTTTGGGGCTGGATCCGTTTACCGGACGGTGACCTCTTTGGTGGTGCCGCGTTCGACGGTGGCCTTGACAGCGGCGACGAGTCGGGGGGTGGTTGGTCCGTCGAGAACGATCTCGATCGTGTCGGGCCCCTCCGAGATATCGAAGCCACCCACCGTTCCCACCTCGACGAACCCCACGGCGGATTCCTCCTCTGTGGGCCCCTCGAGGACGGCGCGTATCGCGTCCCCAGGATTGCGGAAACCACGGGGCGCTGGGGCGATCCGCATGGGATCGTCCTCACATACGAAATGAGGGGCGTACCCGTCGGGGGGCGCCGCCCGGGGCGGGTCGTAACGGGTGAGACAGACCGAGTCCTCCCACACCTCGGGAAGACCCGGGCTCGTGGTTGGAGCCGCACTCGTCGTCGTGTCTGGGTCGGTCGAGGGCACCGACGTGTTCGGGACCGAAGTGGTGGTGACTGTGGTGGTGGTGGGGTCGGGTTCGTTGTTCGGATCGCAGGCGGTGGAAAGGACGACGAGGAGGACGAGGAGGGCACCGGTTCGGATCATCCCGCGACGATATCAACCGGGAGCGTCTACATACCACCGCTTTCACGGGTCGACGACCACGGGGCCCTGACGGAGGATGCGAGGCTCGCTACCAGTTACATCCACCACGGTCGATCCCGCCCCGTGGGCACACAACCCCGGGACATACACCGACACCAGATCCCCGAACACCGTCCGCGCCGCGATGTCCTCGACGACGTCGGTTCCCCCGCTCGGATTCGCCGAGGTCACCGCAAGCGGACCCGTCCTGGCCAGTACCTGTCGGAGTTGGCGATGCTCGGGGACGCGAACCCCCAGGGTCTGACGGTGGGGGTCCCCTACACCGGCGGGGATTGGTTCCCGACTCCTCGCCACCAGTGTCAACGCCCCCGGCCAGTGCCACTCGCTGAGCTCGAGCGCCCAATCGGGGAGTTCAACCAGCTCGCGGCCCTGGTCGACGTCGGCGAGGAGGATCCCGATCGGTCTGTCCGGTGCCCTCTGCTTCAGTCGGAAGAGAGTCGCCACGGCGTCGGCGTCGGTGGGGTCGACGGCGATCCCATATACGGTGTCGGTAGGAACCCCGATCACCTCACCCGCCCCAATCGCCTCGACGGCCCGGTCACCAATCCGGGATCGACCGAGGACAAAACGTACCCGTCCGTTCACATCCGTTTCTACGTGGGCGTCAATGTCGGTGAAGACGCCCGCAACGTGCTCCTGGCTCTCACCGATCTCGATTCCGATCGCACCCCACGGGGCGAGCCAGCCGGCGGCCTCGGCCCCGATCCTCTCGATGATCTCGGTGCCCCGCTCCCCCGCCACCAAAGCCGCGTTTGGCTCCCGGCGAACATCGAGGGGCAGGCTCTCCATCTCGACGGTGGCAACGTAGGGAGGGTTGGAGACCGCCAAGTCGATCCGACCCCGCAGCCTCATGGCGACGGCGTCGAACAGGTCCCCGTAACCGAAGTTGACCACCAACCCGAGTCGGTCCCGATTGAGATCGGCAACGGCAAGGGCATCCTGGGACAGGTCTGTGGCCCAGACCTCGGCGTCGGGGAAATGATCGGCGAGCGCCAAGGCGAGGGCACCGGACCCGGTACACAGGTCGAGTATCAAACGGGGATCGGTCACGGACCGGGCGGCCCGCTCGAAAAGCTCCTCGGTCTCGGGCCGCGGTATGAGCACCCGCTCGTCGACGACCAACTCCAGCGGACCAAACTGTGCCGTGCCCTCCAGGTATTGGAGGGGTTCTCCGGCCCGTCGCCGCTCGATCAGCTCGGCGAGATGCACCTCATCACGGGAGACCTCCCGCAGACGTCTCAATTCGTGTGGAGGTAGGGGCTCGGTGACCACCCGCCGAGGCTACCGCTCCCGGGGAACGAGCACGTCGCCCATCAGTCGTTTCTGTTCACGGGAGGAGGGCCAAGCGGCCTGTAACGAGCAACTCACTCGGCAAGCGGGTTGGCCCATTCCAGACCTGGGAAGCGGGCAAAGTCGCTGTCGGCCGAGCACAAGGCGGCGCCGTGTTCGATGGCGAGCGCCGCCAGGAGTGGATGGGCGAGCCAGCGTTCGACATGGGCGGAGGACTCGAAGGGTTGTGTTGATCGCCTCCTTGAACGAGATATCGCGCTCCCGGGCGATCTCCCGTAGTCGGGCTTCGACATCGGACTCGAGGGTTACCGTGGTTCGCATGCAGACATCAGAAACAGCCCATATCTCGATGCATTGATGCCTCCTTCTAACCCCCAAACTCCTCGGCCATGCGGAGCTCGCGGTGACGGAGTCGGAGCTCGTCGACGAACGGGTCGAGGTTGCCGTCGAGGACCTGATCGAGACGACGGACAGTTACCCCGATGCGGTGGTCGGTGACCCTGTTCTCCTTGTAGTTGTAGGTGCGGATCTTCTCCGACCTCTCCCCCGTGCCCACCTGGGAGCGACGCTCCCCCGCCAACTGCGAGGCGGACTCATCGATTGCCATCTGGTGAAGGCGCGCCCGGAGGATCCGGAATGCCTTCTGCTTGTTCTGGAGCTGGGACTTCTCGTCCTGACAGGTCACCACAAGCCCGGTGGGGAGATGGGTCAGACGCACGGCCGAGTCGGTGGTGTTCACCGACTGGCCACCGGGACCGGTGGAGCGGTAGACATCGACCTTGACATCGTTGGGATCGAGCTCGACCTCGACCTCGCCTACCTCGGGAAGGACGGCGACGGTGGCGGTGGAGGTGTGGATCCGACCCTGGGACTCGGTCCGGGGAACCCTCTGCACACGATGGACCCCCGCTTCGAAGCGGAGGCGACCGTAGGCCCCCTCGCCCTTGATCCCGACCGTGGCCTTGGTGACCCCACCGGTTTCTGACGGCGACGTGTCCATGTGCTCGACGCGATAGCCATGCCGCTCGGCATACCGCTCCAGCATTCGCAGGACATCACCTGCCCAGATGGCCGCCTCGTCGCCACCGGCGGCCGCCCTCACCTCGACTATCACGTCGCGGTCCGCGTCGGGATCGGCGGGGATCATGGCAGTCCGTATCTGGGCGATGAGATCCTCCGCCTCGGCCGTTCGCTCCGCAGCCATGGTCCGCAGCTCATGGGCCATGGCATCGTCGGAGTCTGCCAGTTCGCCGGCCTCGGCCGCATCGGTCAACGCCTCCTGGAGACGGCCGGCCAGCTGGATGATCGGCCCCAATTCCGAGTGTCTTCGACCCAGATCGGCCAATCGGTCGGGCCAGTCGCCGATATTCGGGTCGCCCAACTGGGCCTGGACGTCGGCGTACTCGGTTCTGATGGCGTCGATCCGCTCGGAGAGAGCCTCGTCGTCGATGGGCGGGTTCATTCAGACGGTGGGAGGACGAGCCCGCGAAAGGAGGGCGATCTCTGGGATGCTTCCCCGGGCCTCGACATCGGCGACCTGCCCATCGTTCAGCGCCGAGAGGAGGGATGTGATCGCGACCTCGATCTGGTCGCCGTCGGGGACACCGGTGGTGAGACGCTGCAACCAAAGCCCGGGAGCGGCGATGACCCGGGCAAGCCACTCGTTGCCACTCAGACCGGAGAAACGGAGCACCTCGTAGGAGACCCCGGCGATGACGGGCACACCGAGTATCCGGCTGGCTACGAGGATCGGCCAATCCGGGGTTCCCAAGAACGAAAACACCACGATTGAGATGAGGACGACGAGGAGCAGGAAACTGGTCCCGCATCTGGGGTGCTCCGGTCGGTGCCGTGAGACCACATCCACCGAGAGCGGCTCACCCGCCTCATAGGCGTGGATGGCCATGTGCTCGGCACCGTGATACTCGAATACCCGCTTGATCTCCTTGGAGCGACCGATCACCCAGATGTAGCCGATGAAGATCACCAGTCTCACCAGTCCCTCGGTGGCGTTGAACAGAATCGAGTTGCCCTCGCCCACGGTCCAGCGCGAGATCAACACCGGTAGCAGGAGGAACAACCCGAGACCGAAGACCAGGGCAAAGACCATCGCGCCGACTATCTCGCCCCTGCTGATGGGCTTCTCGTCCTCGCCGCCCGCCCTCTGGGCCGACCACGAGAGTGCCTTGTAACCGAGTGTCAACGACTCGATGAGGACCAAGACCCCACGGATGAGCGGGATTCGGGCCCAGACCGAACGGGTCGATAACCGGGGAAGGTCGTGGGATTGGGCTTCGATCCCACCGTCGGGGGTCCGTACCGCCACGGCCCAACCCGAGGGTGCTCGCATCATGACACCCTCGATGACGGCCTGGCCGCCCACAGTGGCCTCCGGCGAGATGCGCTTCCGGTTCTCAGACATGGGTGTTCCTCAACGCGGGCATCACCGGTCGATGATATGGAGCCTCAGACCTCGGTCGTCTCGGGGACCTCAGGCTCGGGGATCTCCACAACCTCGGCCTCGGGGGTCTCCACCACCTCGGCCTCGGTGGTCTCGGACAAATCCGCCTCGGGCTTGCTGCTCTTGCCATAGCGACGGTTGAACCGCTCGACACGACCACCGGTGTCGACCAGCTTCTGCTTACCGGTGAAGAAGGGATGGCACTCGTTGCACAACTCCACGGTGAGACTGCCCGGCTTGGTCGACCGGGTGGTGAAGGTGTTGCCACAGGAGCACGTCACCGTCGTTTCGCTGTACTTGGGATGGATGTCGGTCTTCACAATTTCCTCTTCCTATTTCAACTTCCGCCGCGGCTGGCCACATCGGCCAGGAACTCGGCATTGGAACGCGTCTTCTTGAGACGATCGATGAGAAGCTCCAGTGACGCACCCGATTCGAGGGCGAGAAGCACCCGACGGAGCTTCCACACCTGGACCAGCTCTTCCTGGTCGAACAACAATTCTTCCTTACGTGTTCCCGACGCCTCGATGTCGATTGCAGGATAGATCCGCTTGTCGGCGAGCTTGCGGTCCAACCGGAGCTCCATGTTGCCGGTCCCCTTGAACTCCTCGAAGATGACCTCGTCCATCCGGGACCCGGTCTCGACAAGAGCGGTTCCGAGAATGGTGAGGCTGCCACCCTCCTCGATGTTGCGAGCGGCACCGAAGAACCGCTTCGGGGGATACAGGGCCTGGGAGTCGACGCCACCGGAGAGGATTCGACCCGACGCCGGTGTGGCCAGGTTGTGGGCCCGGGCGAGACGGGTTATCGAGTCGAGGAGGATCACCACGTCGGCGCCCAGCTCGGCGAGTCGCTTGGCCCGCTCCAAGGCGAGCTCGGACACCTGGGTGTGTTCCTCGGCGGGACGGTCGAAGGTCGAGAAGACCACCTCGCCCTTCACCGAACGCTGCATGTCGGTGACTTCCTCGGGTCGCTCGTCGACGAGGACCACCATCAGATAGCACTCGGGATTGTTGGTGGTTATCGCCTGGGCGATCTCCTGGAGCACGGTGGTCTTACCCGCCTTCGGTGGGGAGACGATCAGACCCCTCTGGCCCTTGCCGATTGGCGAGATGAGATCGACGATGCGGGTGAGGACGGAGCGTCCCTTCCCCTCGACCTCGAGACGAAGACGGTCATCGGGGAACAACGGGGTGAGCTTCTCGAACTTGGGGCGACCCATCGCCTCGTCGACGCTGACACCGTTGACCGACTCGATCCGCACCAGGGCGGGGAACTTCTCCTGTGATCTCGGGGGGCGGAGCGGACCACGGATCAGATCGCCCTTGCGGAGTTGGAACTTGCGTACCTGGCTGGCGGACACGTAGACGTCCTTGTCACCGGGAACGTATCCGGTGACCCGGAGGAAGGCATAGCCCTCGGGGAGGATGTCCAACAGGCCCTCACGGACCTCGAGATCCTTCTCGTCGATGGGCTCATTGCCACCCTTGCCACGACGGCGCCGCTTGCGACGCTTGCCACCACCGCTCTGGGAATTGTTGCCGTCGCCGCGATTCTGCTGACCCTGGTAGTTACGACCGCGGTTGTCATCCCTCGACTCACCGTCGGAGTCCTGGGCCGGGTCCGACCCGGAGTCGGCTTCCGAGTCCGTGGTGTCGGTCTTCTCGTCCGCGTCGGCATCGCCCGGCTTGCGGGACTTGGCCTCGGGTAGGTCGATCGTCAGATCGGGGTCACCATCCTTGGTGGCATGCTCGTCGGAGTGCATCAGTGCGGAAATCAGCTTGGACTTCTGTAGCCCATCGGCATCGATACCCACGGCTGATGCGATCTCACGGAGCTCCGACATCGACTTGCTCTGCAGTTGCGATCGTGTGGTCATCTGAACCTCGTTGTCGCCCGTGCGGGGTGTCAAGAGAGTTCGGGTCGTGCAGGTCATCCCCGATGACACGGCCCCTCTAAACGTGCTTGATGCACAGACACCCGTTGGGTGGGGATTTGAACAGCCGCCAGAAAGGCGGTGTGGAATGGATTCTAACCAGGAGTGTGTTTCGAATCCAAGCCATCTCGATGCACCAGCTCGAGAAGACCGGTGAGATCGCCGTTCTCGAGACGGGCGATCCGCTCCTCACCGACCATCGGATCCCGGGCACCAGCGGGGAGAGCGGGGGAGATCCCGGTTGCGGCGCGAACGGCGTCCTCGAACTTGACGGGATCGGCGGTCGCCGCCACCACCATGGCTACACCCCTCCTCTTCTCCCGTAACGAAACGGCGAGTCCCGTAGCCGTGTGGGGGTCGATGAGAATGCCCCGCTCCCGGTGGGCGTCACCGATGGTGGCCAAAGCTGTCTCGTCGTCGATCCAGCCCGCCGAGAAGACCTCCGCTATCTCGGTCCTCATCGTCTCGGGTATACGAAGGGCGCCGGTATCGGCGAACTCACTCTGCAGACGGACGATCAGTGCGGGATCCCGCCCCGATACCTCGTAGAGGAGCCGTTCCAGATTTGAGGGAATGCTCACATCCATTGCCGGGGAGACGGTATTGACGGTGGCATCGGCCACGAGACGACCCGTTGTGATGAGGTCGTGGAGCCCGTGATTCCGGTTGTTGGCGACCACAAGCCGTTCGATGGGGGCACCGAAACGACGGGCTATCCACGCCGCCAGGATGTTGCCGAAGTTGCCGGTGGGCACCACCAGATCAAAGGGCTGGCCCATACGTCGTGCCGCCGACATGTAATAGCCGGTCTGGGCGATGATGCGGGCGAAATTGATTGAGTTGACCGCTCCCAGCCCGAGCCGTTCGGCCAGATCCGCTCCGCCGAGGACCTCCTTGACCATCCGTTGACAATCGTCAAAGGACCCGTCCACCGCGACGACGGTGATGTTCCCATCGGGAACGGTCGTCATTTGACGGCGCTGGAACTCGGTCACCGCCCCATCGGGATAGAGCATCACGACCGCGATGTTGTCCCTGCCCCGGCAACCCTCTATCGCCGCCGAGCCGGTGTCGCCCGACGTGGCCCCGACGACGAGCAACCGGCGCTGGGCCTCCTCCAGGACATGGTCGAACAATCGCCCCACCAGTTGCAGGGCATGGTCCTTGAACGAAAGGGTCGGTCCCCAGAAGAGTTCCAGCAGATGGAGGTCGTCCCCGATGGGGACGATGGGTGCCACCTCCGGTGACCGGAACTGGGCTGCGCTCTCCCTGCTGATCTGGGGGAGGGCAGCGACGAGACCTGCGTCGGAGACGAAGGGGGTTACGACCTCGGCGACGATCGTGGCGTGGTCGTCGGAATCCACGGAGGGGCGAGGCCACTCTTCTGGCACGTAGAGACCGCCGTCGGGTGCCAGTCCCCGCAGCAGCACCTCCGAGAACGATCGGCCCCGATCCCCGCCCCTGGTGCTGTGGAAGGTGGTCACTCCGGGAGGCTTATGACGCGGATCGTCGCGGCGATCTGGCGAACCGCAGGGATCTCCCTGAGGGCGTCGACGGCGGCGACGTGATCCCCCTCGCGAGCCTCGTGGGTGACGAGGAGAAGGGTGGCGTCGTCGCCCCGACCCTCCTGCCATACCGACCGGATCGAGACGTCGTGATCACCGAAGACGGACGCGATCGAGGCGAGCACACCCGATTGATCCGACACCTCGAGACGGATGTACCAGGAGTTGGGGACATCGGAGAAGTCGACGACCGAACCACCTCCGAAGCGGATCCGGGGGGCCACCTGGGTGTCGGCGAGGAGTTCCCGGGCGGCGGTGAGTATATCGCCGAGGACCGCGGTGGCGGTGGGCGCCCCACCGGCCCCGGGCCCGGTGAACATCAGCTCGCCGATGGCGGGGCCCTCGACGAAGACGGCGTTCTGCGCACCCCTGATCGAGGAGAGGGGATGGGAGAACGGGACCAGGGTGGGATGGACCCGCACCGAGACACCGTCGTCCCAGGTGTCGGCGATGGCGAGCAGCTTGATCACGTAGCCGAGCTGTCGGGCGTTGGCGACATCGACATCGGAGATTGCGGTGATCCCCTCCCGGAAGACACGGTCCGACCCAACCCAACGGCCGAAAGCGAGACTGGCCAGAATCGCCGCCTTTGCCGCCGCGTCCCCACCGCCAACATCGGCGGTGGGATCTGTCTCCGCATAACCCAATTCCTGGGCGCGGGTGAGAACCTCCCCGTAGTCTCCCTCCCCCGCCTCCATCGCCGAGAGGATGAAGTTGGTGGTCCCGTTGACGATTCCCATCACCCTGGTGAGCCGTTCACCGGCGAGCGACTCCGAGAGTGGTCTGATGATCGGGATCCCCCCGCCAACAGCCGCCTCGTAGAGGAAGGACACGCCCTTGTCGGCGGCGCGGGCGAAAAGCTCGGGCCCGTCTGCGGCAACCAACTCCTTGTTGGCGGTCACGACGGGCTTACCGGCCCCGAGGGCGGCGAGAATGAGGGATCGGGCCGGCTCGATGCCACCCATGGTCTCGACGACGAGACCTACGTCGGGATGCTCGACGAGCTCGTAGGGTCGGTCGGTGGCGAACTCGTCGGGAAACTGGCGCTCCCGATCGAGATCGCGAACGGCCACCCCGACGAGCTCGAGATCGAGGCCTGCCTTGGTGGCGATTACCTCACGATCGGTCAGCAGCTTGCGCGCCAGGCTCCCACCGACGTTGCCACCACCGAGGATTCCTATGCCTACTGCCATCCCGAGATGGTAGGCAAGACGG
>WHUC01000103.1 GCA_009377435.1 Acidimicrobiia bacterium | reverse complement strand
ATCGCGTACGGGACGCGTTTCAGACAGGAGATCGACTTCGAGATTCTTTCGGCGGAGTGCAGCGAACCACCCCATACCCCGGCGGCGTGGCGCGGCGCTGTGCCCGGGGTGAAGAGCCATCGCGATGATCAGGGCCCAGGGGACGCCGATACCATCGACACCGTCGGCAACTTCATGCGCGGCGATCGGGATCGACGGCACCGCCGTGTAATCTGAACGACAGAGTCAGTTTGGCTGGTAGGATCGGCCCGAGTGGTCGGGGCCGACGAGGCTGGAGGGCCGCTCCGATCATCACTAGTAACGAGGGCCAGACCAGAGATGGTGGCATCGCCGAGCGTCAACGACGTCTGGAGGCTCTCGACGACCATTCCTTGGACGACTCGAGACAGAGCGCCACCATCCCTAGGGCGAAGTCGGCGATGGAGAGTAGACAGGGTCGGCGACAAGCCGTCCGGGCTTCCACCCTGCCCGACCGCGACCGAAAGGCGACAACTCTCACCGTCACGCCGGCGGACCGACTCCTCGATCGTCTCGTTCCCCTGGTCGACGAAGCACTCGACAATCTCTTGGAACAGACGCCGGGTGCTGAGGAGCTGCAGCTCCCCGACGAAGTCGACGACCTCGACGACCTCGTCGGCGTCGCCAGCGACTGGGTCAACCAGATCGCGATGGGCGGGGACCAAGACTGGGCCGACTTGCGCGATCTCTTCTCGCACTCGACCGAGGTGCTTCTCCTCTGCCTCAAGCTGGCGCGGTACGAGCATCGCTACGATGTCATGGCCGATGCCTCCAAGCTGGCGTTGCGCGCATATGAGGCATTCGCCGACCAGATGGTCGACGCCGAGGAGGCCGCTGACCTGAAGCAGATCATCCCCTATTGGAAGATGAAGCGTCTGGTGGCCGACTACGAGGCGAAACGGGCCCGGCGCTCACGGGTAGAGAAAGCAGGCAAGCAGTCGTCGCGTTCAAGGAGATGGGGATCGTCCAACGTCGTCGTGTTGTTCTGGGCGGCGAGCCCCCTCCACCAGGAACGGATTCTCTTCGATGATGAGAAGAACGCCCTCCAAGGGCTGCTGGGGAGAAGCAAGGTGGATATAAAGGATCGCCTAGCTGCCCGCCCCGATCAGTTGTCGCAGAGCATCTGGGAGCACAAGCCTGACATTGTCCACTTCTCGGGACACGGCCGGGACGGGTTGCTCGCCTTCCAGGGAGAAGACGGCGTAACCGCGGAAGTGTCCCTCGAACAGATCGCCGATCTATTCCGGCGAGCCGTCGGTTCACACGGTGGAGAGAATCTCCGATGCGTGGTACTCAACGCTTGCTATTCCGCTGACATCGCAGAGGCCATTGCCGAGCACGTCGATTGTGTCATCGGCACGCCGACCGCGATCGAAGACGTGGACGCCATCGAATTTTCAAAGGGCTTTTACGAAGGTATCTCGTGGTCACAGTCGGTGCAGGTCGCGTTCGGCGAAGGATGTGCCCGGATCGCGCGAAGCGCACCCAAGGGCACGGTCTTGCCAGAACTGAAGGTGCGCCGCCCTGGTGTGGACCCCGATGGGATCTGGTTCCTGAAGAGAATTGCAGACAGGGCGCGATGATTGAGAAGGAGGAGCTACCGGCATGACCAGCTCGGACGAAGCCATCGGCTTTAACACCAACCAGAGCCAAGGGGAGCGGACGACCGAGGCGGCTGCCGCGCTGGTCGATTACGCCCGGCACGACGACTTCGGCCGCGACGTAGAGGAGATAATCGCGCGGGTAATCGAGACTGTGACTCCAATCGAGAGGCTTGAGCAGCTCGTTGAGCGACTCGGCGCCTATTTCGATCATAATGACGAGGCGGCCCACGCCCTTCTTCTACTGGTCGGATTCCCTCCGGAGGAGACCGTAGAGCTGGTCCCTATTGCTGGGGTGGCGTCTGATGACGAGGCGGACCCGCTGAGAACGGCAGTGCGGCGCATCTCCGGGCTCTTCGGGGCAGACGTGTCAAAGGCGTTCTCGGCCTCGGACTTCGAACCCGACAACTGGGCGAATCTGGAGCTCAGCTACTCCCACTTTCCTTCCGCCGATATGTGGCACGCAGAGCTAGAGATCATCAAATTCGACGAGACCCGGGCTCGTATCGACGGCCCAGCCGAATCCTTCCTCAGGATGATCAACTACATCCTCGCCGAGTTGACCAGTATGCCGGCCGAGGCCCGTGCCTTTGCCGACGAGCTTCAGGAGTTCCGGGTCAAGGCGAAGGAGTTCCTCGACCAGTACGAGTAGACGCGTCCGGCAAGTCATACGTTGCCGCGGATGGTGAGTTTCTCCATTATGTAGTTGATTGTTCGAGACTCCCCGAAGTAATTCCGTATAGAATCCAGCAGAGTGTTTCGGATCGCCGAGCACGGAGGGAATGATGAGCGACGCCATCGATCGTACCGAGCCGGCGGTAGATGGCTACCGCCTGGGCGTGAGTCGGCCGGACCTGGAAGTGCTGGACCTGCCCACGCCGGAGGAGGTCTTCGGGGTCACAAGACTGGGAGCGTGGGGCGTCATCAGGTTGGTGATAGGTCCTAGCCTCATCGCGTTGGGCATCTCAATCGGAAGCGGTGAATGGCTGCTGGGACCGCTTAGCGTCGGGCAGTTCGGGTTCGTCGGAGTGGGCGTGTTCATCACCATTTCGATCCTCCTCCAGACCTTCTACAACATCGAACACTCGCGTTATATCCTGGACAGGCGAAGTGCCGGTGGTGTTCTTTGGTCGCACCCCTCCCGGTTACCTGTTCTGGGTCCCCTTCTCGGTGCTGGTCATACTCTTTTCGTTCATTTGGGGAGGATGGGCCAAGTCGGCCGGTGACGGGCTCTTCGCCCTCTTCACCGGGCGACTGGTGGAGACGGCTTCCGACATCGCTCTCAGAGACTGGCTGGCCACTGGGCTTCTGTTGCTGGTCTTCGTCATAGCCGCCCTGTCTCGTGTGGTAACCCGCGGTCTCGAGCTGGTCAACTGGGTGATCGTCGGCTTCGTCGTCATTCTCTTGTTGGTCATGGATATCCTGCTGGTGCCGGGCAGCGTCTGGCTGGAGGGCATCAGGGGGCTGTTCACTCCCGCCCGACCACCGGCAGGGATCAGTGCCACCGAGATTGGTGGTCTGGTCGGCTTCGCCGCCCTCGCCTCTGGTCTCAACTGGTAAGTGATGAATCACTATCGGGACCACGGCTATGGGATGAGCCATCGGGTGGGGTACATCGCTGGTCTGCGCGGCGAGGCCAAGGAAGTGCAGCCGGTCGGGGCGACCTTCCCATCTGACGAAAAGAACACCTTGCTATGGAAACGGTGGTTCCGTTACTTGGTCATCGACATGTGGGTGGTCTTCGCCATCGGCGCCTTCCTGGGGATGCTTCTTCCCACCATCCTCATGAGCCACTCGGTTGCCCTCAGCGGTGAGGTGCCCACCGACGAGACAGTGACGACCTTCGTCGCCGTGGTCCTACGGGATGAGTACGGGGGTGGTCTGTTCTTTCTCGCCCTACTGGTGGGGACGCTGATCCTCTTCAGCACCCAGCTGGGCATATTCGAAGCCATGGTGAGAAACTTCACCGACGGAGCCAACGCCATCAGCCCGAGGTTCCGGAAGATGGTGGCGGGCGATCCCCGACGGTTCTACTTCCCCTTCATGTTGCTGCTGATCATCGTGATCGCCATCCTCATTCGCGCCACCCTGCCGGTCAGGTTGATCCAGATCTCCGCCAACATGTCGAACTTCGGGGCGCTCATCTGGCCGTTCGTGTTGATGTATCTCAATTCAAAGCTGCCGCCGGCGGCGCGGCCCAACGGGTGCTCACATCGAACCCGTGACCAAATGGATCAAGACGGCCGGGAGACAAAGCTCGCACACAAACCTAACGGAACATGTCCTCCTCGGGGGGTCGGACCAGCTCGGTCGCCTCACCGTCGCCCTCGACGTATTCGACACCCCGGACCAGGGCGGCGCATCGCATTGACGCCTTCCCCATGACCAGGTCGGCGGCGGCGGCGATCTCGTCGACGATGGCCACCTCGGTGACGTCGAGGGTCCGCCCCATGTGATCGGTGCCGCCCCTCAGGTCGAGTATGGGTCGTATCCCGGCCACCCCGATCGCCACGTCGGTGAGACCCCTCCGCCATGGTCTGCCGAAGGTGTCCGAGATGATGACCGGAAGCTCCATCCCGATCTGGTGACGGAGACGGTCTCGTATGCGCCGTGCCGAGCGGTCGGGGTCGTAGGGGAGGAGGATGGCCGTTCCCGCGGCGGCGTTGGACCGGTCGACCCCGGCGTTGGCGCAGATAAAGCCGTGGCGGGTCTCGGCGATTATCAGCGAGCCCCGTCGGCGGATGATGCCCTTCGCCTCCGTCTCCACCAACCGGCGATAGGCCTCGGGGTCATCATCGGGGAGTTCGACCACGGCTCCCTCCGCCTTGGAGACAACCTTGTGGGTGACGACGAGGACATCCCCGGCTTCCGCACCCGCCTCGGCGACCGCCACCGCCAGCATGCCGGCGAGGTCATCACCCCTCTTGATCTCCCCGACGCCGGTGATGGGGATGATGCCGATCATGGGATACGGGAGACGAGTAGTTGGGCGAGCCGTGTCGATGCTCCGATGTCGGCGATCCTGGTGTTGGCGGTGAGGATCTCGACGTCGGTGGGTATCCCGGGGTCGGCATCGGACGGGTCGACGACGATGGCGTCGAGGAGCCCGTCATAGGCGGTGATCACCCCGGCGGTGCCCGGTGGCAGACCCAGTGAGGCCATCACCCGGTCGGCTGGGCCCCGCAGCGCCTCGCCACCGATGAGAGGGCTGACGCACACGGTGAGCTTGGGCGAGATGGCATCGACGACGCCATCGATCGCCAGGATGGGCCAGATGGAGAGGGGTGGATTGGACGGCCCGATCACGACGAGGTCGGCTCTGGCTATTGCCTCCATGACCCCCGGCGCCGGTGCGGCGCTCTCCACACCGTCGTACCGGATGTCGATCACGTCGTCACTGTGGCCCCGGTGGACGAAGTAGTCCTGGAAATCGAGCCAGGCGCCGTCGGCGATCCTGATCCTGGTGCGGATCGGGTCGTCGCTGGCGGGCAGGATGTTGGCATCCACGTCCAGTGCCTCGGCGATCTCCGCAGCGACGGTGCTCAGGGCGGCACCGGCGGCCAACCGGTTGGTGCGGTGGAGGAGGGTCGCCAGGTCGCGGTCTCCGACACGGAAGGTGGTGTCGACACCAAATCGCTCCAATGCGTCCATCACCCCGAAACGGTCATCGGCGATCCCCCAGCCTTGGGGACCCTGGATTCCGGCCAGCCCGTATGTGACCGTGTCGAGGTCGGGTGACAGGCCCAATCCGTAGACGTTGTCGTCGTCACCGACATTGACGATGACATCGAGATGATGACCCAACAATCGTTGCAGCCCCCGAGCCATCCGGGCGCCCCCGACCCCTCCCGAGAGGGCGGCCACCCTCATCAGTCTCCTCCTCGGCGTCGAGATGGGGGGAAGTTGGTTGGCATCGGCCTCATCGCTCTCCGTAATCGGTTGTGTGGATTGCCTAACGTAGGAACTCGCTCCACAATGCTCTCTTCATGACCAGCGTGTCGACACCGGTCGAGCCGGATCCCGCAACAAACGAAACCCTTCCCCCCGCGCCCAAGGTGCTCGTGGCGGTCTCGCTCATCGAGGGCGTCGACGCCACTCCGGTTCTCGACGCGTTGGAGAGCCAAGTGTATGAGGTGTCGGACATCGTTCTTGTCGGTGACGGTGCAATTCCGACGGACCGGGATGTGAGATCGTCGTCGTCGCTCGCCGAGTTGCTCTCCTTCGTCGACCCCGAGATCGATCTGGTCTGGTTGCTCCATGGTGATACCCGCCCCCGCCGTGATGCCCTGGCTGCGTTGGTGTCGGAGATGGAGAGACACGACGCCTCCGTGGTCGGGTCCAAACTGCTGATCGAGGGTACCGATGACGCCCTTGAGGGGGTGGGGGCGGCCACCGATGTGTTCGGCGAGTTCTACTCGGGCCTCGACGAAGGGGAGGTGGATCTCGAGCAGTACGACGTGGTGCGCGATGTGGGTTTCGTTGCCTCCGTCTCCATCCTGGTGAGACGAGATCTCGCCAAGGGCCTCGGCGGGTTCGATGAGCGACTTCCCCCCGTCGCCGCCGGACTCGATTTCTCCCAACGGGCACGTTTGGCCGGTGGTCGGGTCATGGTGGTCCCCTCATCGGAGGTGTTTCACCTCGGGGCCTGCCAACAGTCGGAACGGGGTTGGCGTGAGGAAGCGGGACGAATTCGATCGATGCTCGTCTCCTATCGACCGGTAACCCTGATCTGGATGGTTCCGCTGGCGTTGTTGGTCGCCGTCATCGATGGTCTGGGGAGTCTGATTTTCGGGCGATGGAGATCCGGTGGTCGCCACACCGCGGCATGGGCCTGGAACATCGCCAATCTCCCCACCACCCTGCTACGGAGACGACCCCTCAATCGGATCCGTCAGGAGGATGACGAGGAGCTCTTCCGCTACCAGGTCCAGGGTTCGGTCGCCCTGCGCGATCTCGGGGCCGAGATCAGCGACTCGGTCCTCGACATCTTCGACGATACGGGAACGGGGATAGCGGGTAGGGTTCGGTCATGGTGGAATCCGGCTCTGACCGGGATGTTTCTCGCCGTTCTCATCTCGGTGTTCGGGATGTGGTCAATCTTTCTCGGCGGGCTCCCCCTGAGTGGTTGGTCGGCACCGTTCACCGACGGGGCGCTCGACCAGCTATCACGGGTCGCCGGGGGATGGAACCGGGCCGGTCTGGGTGCCGGCGAGCCACTTCATCCACTTGTTGGGCTGGTCTCGTGGGGACAGGCCGCCATGTTCGGCAACCCGGATCTCGCCAGGATCCTGATCACGACCCTCTCCCTGATCGCCGGTATCGCCGGTACCGGCCGTCTTGCCCGACGCATCGGAATCTCCGGTTCTCAGAGATACGTCGTTGGGTTGCTCACGATGGCATCGCCGAGCCTCGTCGCCGCCACCTCGGTGGGCCGATGGCAGGCGATCCTCGCCGCCGCGGCCATGCCGTGGGCGATCGCGGCCGCCGTCGGGGAGAAGCAGGGTCGGGGCGCATCAGCGGCCCTCGGCCGCTGGGCCGAAGCGATCGTGGCCGTCGGCGTCCTCTCCCTCATCGTCCCTGCCGCCGTCGTGATCCCCTTCGTGGTTGCCCTCGTGGTGAAGATC
>WHUC01000102.1 GCA_009377435.1 Acidimicrobiia bacterium | reverse complement strand
TCGGTCAGCCGCTTCCGGAGCTCAATCGCTCGTTCCTGGGGGTCGGTGGTGGTGTCGGTCATCCCGAATGACTGTAATTATGTGTGCGAGCTTCTCGACGAGTCCGTAGTTCTGACCTCATCCACCGGCAACCCGTCTCGATCCCCTCGGTGGGACTCGCCGAGAACAGACGCCGGCTCGCACGTTTGCCCTACACGCCACCCGATCCCGTTGCCACGATGGACTGCGGTGTCCCCAAGGATTGCGCCTCGGCCCTCCTCACAACCCGACACCAGATGAGAGTCGGGGGGCCACCGCGGCTATACCCGGGTCCGCTGCCATTCGGTGAGGGTCCCGCCGATTTCGAAGCCGAGGGTGTCGTTGACACGGATCATGGGGGTGTTGGCGGCGGCGTTGTACGTCCAGATCCGCTCCACGTCGGGGCGCCCTGCCATGAGCGCGGCGATGTTGGCCAGCTTTATACGCGTCCCGAGACCGTGGCCGCGGTGATCCGGATCCACGATGGTGTCCCACTGGTCGGCGTCCCAGCGCACCAGGTTGGGCACGGTCAGCTCCGAGGCCGCCACGAGTCGGCCAGCGAGGACCGCGCCCACACCCCAAACCTGGCGGTCGATGGCGGCCACCATGTCCTCCAACTCCCGGAATCGATCCATATCCCAGTTCTCCTCGGTGATCTCGAGATCACCCATGGGCGAGTCGGTGACCATCCTCGCGGCGAGACGGGCCCGGTCTTCGATCCACTCCTCGGGGAGATGGTCCCGCCAGGACACTATCTCGTAATCGTCGTCGGGTCGGGTGAGACCGTCGATCAGGTCGGCGGTGAGAGGAAGACGTAGAACGCGGTGGTGGTTGACCAATGCGGGTTTGAATCCGTGATGGGCGGCGAAGCCACCACCGGGATCGACGTCCGGGCCGCCTCCGTGTGCCGGTGACTCCGCCTCGACGAGGAGGGTCGAGCGACCCAGATCCCGAGCCGAGGCGATCACCTTCTCCAATAGAGCGGTCCCCACCCGGCGGCGACGATGATCGGGATGCACCCGGAGCTCGAAGTTGAGGAGGTGGGGCGTGTCCACCAGCGAACACCGGGTGTTGGCCACACCCACCATCTCGCCGGCAGAGAATGCGGCGAAGAATGCCACTGCCCGTGTCCGCCACGGAAGGCGGTGATAGCCTCTCAGTTCCTCGTGACGCCAAGGTGGTTGATTGGGCACATCGTGTCGCATCACATCATCGACCACCCGCGACCAGTCGGAGAGGATGGCGTCGTCGTCGATATCGACCTCTCGTACCTCATACATGCCACCAGTGTGCCATCTGTTGCCGAAGATGGCATGGCGACGGCCCTGTCGACATCGATCGGTAATGGAATAGCCGAGGGGTGGGTCTATGTTGGTAGAGAGGCATGCAACAAGTAGAGGATTATTCCGTGTCCACAGTCGACGTAACCAAGGAAACCTTCAACGAGACGATCGTCGAGAACGACACCGTCCTCATCGATTTCTGGGCCGACTGGTGCCCCCCCTGCAAGCAGTTCGCCCCGACATTCGCCGCCGCCTCCGAGGAGCATCCCGACATCACCTTCGCCAAGGTGGACACCGAGGACCAGATGGAGCTGGCGCAGGCCTTCGACATCCGTTCCATCCCCACACTGATGGCCGTGCGGGACAATGTGGTCGTCTACTCCCAGCCGGGTGCCATCCCCAAGGACGCCCTCGACGACCTCATCTCCCAGCTCAAGGCACTCGACATGGACGAGGTCCACGCCCAGATCGCCACCGAGCAGGACGGGGCACCGGAGGAGTGAGGCGGCCGGTGATGACGGCGCCACCGAGCACCCTGTCACCGTCGTAGAAGGCGATCGTCTGACCGGCGGCGATGGCCTCCTGGGGCTCATCGAAGATCACCGATCCCGCCGACACGGTCGCCACCACCGCCCAACCGTGCGCCCGGTACTGGGCGAGAACTCGGCCCGACACGACGCCACCATCGACCGCGGTGGCGTCATCGATTTCCACACCCGTCACCAGTAGATCCTCGCGGCGGCCGAGCGTCACCGTCGCCGTGGTCGGATCTATGTCGTTGACGAATCGCGGTTCACCGACACTGACACCAAGCCCGCGTCTCTGCCCAATGGTGAAGCCCGCAATCCCGTCATGTGACCCCAGATCGGTCCCCTCTCCATCGACGATCCGACCCGGTGTGAACACATCCGGCGCCGCGGTGCGGAGGAACTCCCGATAGTCCCGTTTGCCGACGAAGCAGATGTCCATCGACTCCGGCTTGTTCGCGGTGCGAAGACCCAACCCCGCCGCCACACCTCTCGTCTCGGACTTGTCCAGATGGCCCACAGGGAACCGGGAAACCCCGAGTTCGTCCTGTCCGAGCATCGACAGGACGTACGACTGATCCTTGTCCGCGTCACCGCCCCGGTAGAGACGCCAATGCGACCCGACCTTCTCGGTGCGGGCGTAATGACCGGTTACCACCAGATCGCAGCCCAACTCGACGGCGTGGGACAGCAGGCGGTCGAACTTCACCGTCCGGTTGCACTCAACACACGGGTTGGGGGTCCGTCCGTGGCGGTAATCGTCGACGAAGTGATCGATGACCCCCGTGGAGAAATGCTCGGTGTAGTCGAGGACGTAATACGGGATGTCGAGTTGACCGGCGACACGACGGGCGTCCTCGGCGTCGGAGACGGTGCAGCATCCCGCGGTGGGGGCCTCCCCGTTCGGGCCCGACCACATCTTCATGGTCACCCCGGTCACATCGTGACCCTCCTCCACCATGAGGGCGGTGGCAACGGACGAATCCACACCACCCGACATTGCGGCGAGAACCCGGCTCATCGAAGACTTCCTGTCATGACCTTGAGGGTACGTAGTCGCCCGCCGTCAGACCAATACGAGAGAGGCGAAGAACACCCGGGGGCGGTCTACTCTAGATCGGTGGTCCGCAGCAGCGATGGACAGAACTCACACCCCCGACGACGACAGACCGGGCTGGTCATCGCCGCCCTGGGTGTGGTCTACGGCGACATCGGGACGTCCCCGCTCTATGCCCTGCGGGAGTCGCTGAGCGAGGAGCACGGGATCGCGGTCAACCCCGACAACGTGCTGGGTGTCCTCTCCCTGATCATCTGGTCATTGATCGTGGTGATAACCATCAAGTACGTAGTGCTGGTGCTCCGGGCCGACCACGACGGAGAGGGTGGCATCCTCGCCCTCACCGCCCAGATCAAACCCGACAAACAGTCCGGTTGGCGACGCTCGTTCCTCGTCCTCGGGCTGTTCGGGACGGCCCTCCTCTACGGTGACGGCGCCATCACCCCGGCCATCTCCGTGTTGTCTGCCGTGGAGGGTCTCGAGGTGGCCACACCTGTCTTCGAGCCCTACATCATCCCCATCGCCATCGTGATCCTGGTCGTCCTCTTCCTCGTCCAGTTCCGCGGCACGGGTTCCATCGGCTCGGTGTTCGGGACCGTCATGGTGGCGTGGTTCGCGGTACTGGCCGCCGTCGGGACTACTCATCTGTTCGACGCACCCGAGGTGTTCGCCGCCTTCGACCCCAGCCACGCCGTGGGGTACTTTGCCGACAACGGATTCAACGCCTTCCGTTCGTTGGGTTCCGTGTTCCTCGTGGTCACCGGTGGAGAAGCGCTCTACGCCGACTTGGGTCACTTCGGTCGCGCCCCCATAAGGTTGGGCTGGTTCTTCTACGTGCTCCCTGCGCTCCTTCTCACCTATCTCGGTCAGGGTGCCCTCCTCATCGCTGATCCAACCGCCATCCGCAACCCCTTCTATCTGATGGTGCCGTCGTGGGGACTGATCCCCCTGGTGATCCTGGCCACCTCCGCCACCGTCATCGCCAGCCAGGCGCTCATCTCCGGTGCCTTCTCCCTGGCGTTCCAGTCGGTTCAGCTCGACTATCTCCCTCGTATGCGGATCCGCCGCACGTCGGAGACCGAAGCGGGCCAGATATACATTCCCGCCGTCAACTGGGCGCTCATGGTGGCCTGCATCGGGTTGGTGATCGGATTCGGGACATCGAGCAACCTCGCCGCCGCGTACGGGGTGGCTGTGACGACGACGATGGTGGTGACCACGCTGTTGTTCGCCGCGGTGGCCATGGATCGCTGGCACTGGTCACCCCTCCAGGCAATCGCGGTGGCGGCACCACTCCTGGTGGTGGACATCGCCTTCCTCGGGGCCAACCTCCTCAAGATCCCGCACGGTGGCTGGTTCCCCCTGGTCCTCGCCGCGGTGGTGTTCGTGGTGATGACGACCTGGCGGGATGGCCGGGAACTGATCAAGCGGAACCTCCGGCGTGACGAGGTGCCCATACAGAGGGTCTTCGCCACCCTCGACGAACGTGAGATCGTCCGCGTCCCGGGCACCGCCATCTACCTCCACCCCACCCCGGGTGTGGCGCCACCGGCATTTCTCGCCAACCTCAGGGCCAACCACCTGGTTCACGACAGTGTTGTCGTCCTATCGGTCAAGACCGAGAGTGTTCCCCGGGTTCAGGTGGCGAAACGGCTCCACATCGAGGCGCCGTGCCCCGGGGTCCTCTCCATCACCGCCCGATTCGGTTTCGCCGAGGCGCCCAACATCCCCAAGGCTCTCGCCGCGTCGGAGGACCCGGTCTTCGATCCCACCGACATCTCCTATCTACTCGGCCGCGAATCGATCGTGCCCACCGCCAAGCCGTTCTCGGGGAGCCGGGCACGGGAGCGCCTGTTCGTCGTGATGCACCGAAATGCCTCCGATGCCGCCAACCACTTTCACCTCCCCCGTGACCGGGTGTTCGAGGTCGGCAGGATCGTCGAAATCTGAGGCCTCTGGCCCCGAGCCGAAGCGGTTGCCACCAGGCCGACCCCACACAGGACGAGGACAGCACCCGAGAGCTGGATCAGCGAGGGCCTCTCCCCGAAGAGGAGGGCGCCCCACATCATGGTCGCCACCGGCTGCAGGAGGATGACCGCCGAGGTCTCGGCCGCGGGAAGTCGGGGAAGGGCGTAGCCGATGGCGAGCCAGCCCACCACCTGGGTGGAAAGGGCCAGTGCGATGAGCCAGCCGTGGGCCGGGAAGATGGGCACCGAATCGAATGTTCCCGTCACCGACCCCAGGAGCACCGTGGTAACGGCGGCCCCCAGAGTGGCGTCGAACAGCGGGCCGGCGGCGGGGACTCGCACCTTGTTGGAGCGGCGGTATCCGAGGAGGAAGCCGGCGTAGAAGAAGGCGGCGACCAGGGCGATCAGAGTGCCCCTGATCGGGTCCTCTCCGTATGACTCGCTTCGCCCCAGGCCACTCACCAGGGCCACACCAATCAGCATGATCGGCACCGCCGTGAACAGTCGCCTCGAGGGGCGCTCCCCGAGAAGGACCCAGGCGAGCAGGCCCACGATGACCACCTGGCTGTTGGCGATCAGGGTGGCCAGCCCGGTGCCGATATCCCCGATGGCGACGTGCCAGGCGACCACATCGAGGCCGAGCATCACCCCGGCGACCATGGCGAGGATGCGGGCACGGGGACTCCTCCGGTTGCGATCGACGCCTCGCCACCACAGGATCGCCAGCAAGGGCAACGCATAGATGAAGCGGAAAGCGGCGCCGGTCTGCGGGGATACGTCCGCCAACTCGAAGAAGATGGCCGAGAAGGAGATGGCCATCGCACCCCCAAGGGCCGCCCACAGCGGGGGTAGGGGCTCTCTGTGGGTCGAGGAGGCCGTCACCCCGGTGGGGCCTTCCTGGCCGCGGGGGTAATCTGGCGCCTCGAGCAGACCGCAACGGAGAAGATTCGAGTCATCGGTGCGCGAGTGTATGGCTCTTGCGGCGCCTCGCCTGCCAACGACCGCGATCGGGGGGGCGCGGCCGAAGCGAGACGTCGCGGTAGCTCGCCCAATTGGGGTCTGCTGAATTGGTTCTCACCACCAACCTGGTTGTCGGGGAAACCGGGACCTTCCTAGTGGTCTGTTGCTGAATTGATGCCGCGGTGTCGCCGAGCCATCGGCGCCGATGGCAAGGACGCAGGACGAAGGCGCACCCGGGGCGGTGCTTCGAGGACGAGGACGCAGCAGCGGCGTCTAGGGCCGGCGAGACCGCGTAGCTATTTCGGCGACAGGCCACTACGCCGTAAGGACGGTCACCGATCGGCCCTCGCCTTCCTTGACAGGGTCGGCACCCTCCAGGAGCGATCCAGGTTGACCCTTCACCGGGTGACGGTCGAACAAGAGGACAAAGCATGGGGCTGGCTCCGTAAGCACGACGAGCGGGCCTATTCGTTCGTCGATGCAACCAGCTTCGAGGTGATGCGTTCTGGGCGTCTCCGGGAGGCCCTTGCATTCGACCAGGACTTCTCAGCCGCTGGATATCTCGAGCTCAGGCCCTGACCCGTCCACATGAGGTCGGGCTTCTCTCCGGCCGGCTCAGGGCCCATCCTCCCTTTCGCCCGCCACGGGCTGAGTATTAGGACTCCCGGTCTGACCTCAAAGTGCAACGACGATGTCGTCGTCGAGACGGTCCAGCAACACGCGATCTCCGGTGGCCAGACGCCAGCGACGGTAGCGGGCGTGGGCGACGAGGAGCCGATCGAAGGGATCACGTGTCCATTCCAAGTCGAGAGCCTCCGTGAAAAGCCGCGCCGACGACGGACTGTCGAGGATCCACCGGGGGTCGTCGATTATGTCGGCCACGCCGGTACGATCCCTGAACTCGACTCGACCTACTTCCACGAGAAAGCTGATCTCCAGAAGGGAGACGGGGGAAAGTCGAAGACGCCGCCCCGGGACTTGGAGAGGAGCGAACCGGTCACTCTCGGTCAAGCCCCACAAGACCGCATTGGTGTCGAGGAGGATCACCGGCCGCGGAACTGGAGATTGCCGTCCTCATCGCTTTTCCAAGTCCACTCGCCGGAGAGGACCTCGGGGTCACACACGGCCACAGGAGAAGTGGGGGCCGATGCGGAGGCGGCGGGAACGAGAGCGAGTTGGAATCGCACGCCTTTCCGTTCGACTATCACCGACTCCCCCTGCTCAACGGCGTCGAGCAGTCGGAAGAACTCCTGACGGGCCTCGGTGGCATTCAAACGCATCATATGTACAGTGTACATAACTTGTGTCCACCTCGCACCCCAACCGTCGAGTGTGCTGACAGACCTAACCAGGACGACCCACAGCACACTCGCCGGGAGCCAGACCCCTACCGGTCGAGGACACCCCTGGTGAGGAACGTTGCCATCTCGCCGCGGGCCACGGGACGCTCGGGACAGAAATGGGTGTTGTCGGGCGGGTTGCATCCCACTGTTATCCCCGCGCT
>WHUC01000101.1 GCA_009377435.1 Acidimicrobiia bacterium | reverse complement strand
GGTAAGCCCGACCAGCCGGTCGGCCACGAACACGTTGGGTCCCGCCGACCACAGCAGCTCCGTCTCGCGGTATCGCTCGTCCCAATGTTTGTCATCGAAGGTCATCGCTCAGTCTCCATAACCATGCATCGGATCTGACCAGCCCGGATGACACCGTAAACGGGGCGGCGGTCGACCCGATAGGAGAGATGGACGGGGTGGGGGGCGTCCAACACCACCAGATCGGCGCGGTCTGTGGGGGATACCCGACCCCGGTCGGGGCGATCGACGGCCAGGGCCCCGCCCCGGGTGGCCGCCCACACCGCCTCCTCCACCGACATCCCGTACAGCAGCGACCCCAGGGCGATCACCGTCGTCATCAACTCGACATTCGACGTCCCCGGGTTGGCGTCGCTGGCAAGCGCCATCGTCACCCCGGCCTCCCGTAGTGCGGCGACATCGGGGGCGTCGGTCCTCATCTGGAGGGTCACCCCGGGAACGAGTACCGCGATGGTCCCCGCCCCCGCCATCGCCGCGGCCTGATCGGTGGTCACGTGATCGAGGTGGTCCACCGAGATGGCGTCGAGCTCGACGGCGAGGTCGACCGCACCGGTGTGGGCCAGTTGTTCGGCGTGGAGACGAGGTCGCAGACCGTGGTCGATCCCGGCCTCGACGATGGCGCGGGTCTCATCGAGATCGAAGGCACCGCGGTCGCAGAAAACGTCGACGAACTCGGCGAGAGGGGCGCACACCGGGAGCATCTCTTCGATGACGAGGGACACGTAGGCGTCGCGGCGGTGCCGGTATTCGGTGGGGACCACATGGGCACCGAGGAAGGTGCGGACAACATCGACACCGACATGATCGCCGGCGAGGGCGGCCGCCTCGAGCATCCTTGCCTCGGTCTCGACGTCGAGGCCGTATCCCGACTTGATCTCCACGGTGGTGGTTCCGGCCTGGGCCATACGGGCGAGTCGCGAAGCCGTGATCTCCACCAACTCCTCGGCGCCGGAGTCACGAGTGGCTCTCACCGTGGACATGATCCCACCCCCGGCGGCGAAGATTGCCTCGTAGGACTCACCGCCGAGCCTGCGGCCGAACTCCTCGGCGCGGTCTCCGCCATAGACGAGGTGGGTGTGGGCGTCGACGAACCCGGGGAGGACGCTGCGTCCCTCGACATCGATGATCGACTCGGCGGTGTCGGCGTCGTCGGCCGACCCCACCCACTCGATGGCATCCCCGGTGATGGCGACCGCTGCGTGGCGTAACGGTCTTGTCTCACCGAAGTCACCGGTGTTGGTGACAAGGTGCCCGATCCCGGTGACGAGGAGGTCGGTCAGGTCGTTGGCTCCCGTGTCGGGATGCGGACACCGCGGTCGGTGGCCACCTCTCGGGCTCGTTCGTAGCCGGCATCGGCGTGACGGAGGACACCCATGGCCGGGTCGTTGGTTAGCACCATGCGGACCCGATCCTCCCCGTCGGGGGTCCCGTCGGCGACGACCTGGGCGCCGGAATGGATCGACTTGCCCATACCGACCCCGCCACCATGGTGGACGGCCACCCAGGCGGCGCCCGATGCGGTGGCAACCAGCCCATTGAGGATTGGCCAGTCGGCGATGGCGTCCGACCCGTCGGCCATGGCCTCGGTCTCGCGGTGGGGTGATGCCACCGAACCGGAGTCGAGATGGTCCCGCCCGATGACGATGGGTGCGGTCACCTCGCCGGAGGCGACCAACTCGTTGAAACGGACCCCGGCCTTGTCTCTCTCCCCGTACCCCAGCCAGCAGATACGGGCGGGAAGACCCTGGAAGTGGATCTTGCGTTCCGCCATCTCCAACCAGCGGTGGAGGGGCCGGTTGTCGGAGAAGAGATCGAGGAGGGCGGCATCTGTTGCCGCGATGTCGGCGGGATCACCCGACAACGCCACCCAGCGGAAGGGGCCCAAACCCTCACAGAACAGGGGCCGGATGTAGGCGGGGACAAACCCGGGATAGGAGAAGGCGTCCTCGAAGCCGCCCTCGACGGCCTCACCGCGGAGGTTGTTGCCGTAGTCGAAGACCTCGGCCCCGGCCCGTTGGAAATCGACCATCGCCGAACAGTGCTCGGCCATCGCCCGCCGCGCCTCGTCGATGTAGCGGTGGGGTTCGGCGGCTCTCAACTCGGATGCGGCCTCGAGGGTGAGCCCGTTGGGGACATACCCGTTGAGGGGATCGTGCGCCGAGGTCTGATCGGTGACGATGTCGATCGCCACTCCCCTATGCAGGATCTGGCCGAAGACGTCGGCGGCGTTGCCGACGAACCCGACCGACAGCGCCTTGCGATCCCGTTTCGCCTCCTCGACGAGACGAATCGCCTCTTCGATGTCCCCTGCCATCACATCGAGATACCCGTGGTCCACCCGTCTCCGGATCCGGGTCGGGTCGACATCACAGACCAATGCCACCCCGTCGTTCATGGTGACGGCGAGGGGTTGGGCGCCCCCCATGCCACCGAGCCCGGCGGTGAGGGTGATAGTGCCCGCCAGGGTGCCCCCGAAGCGCTGCTCGGCGATGGCGACGAAGGTTTGATATGTGCCCTGGAGGATGCCCTGGGTCCCGATGTAGATCCACGACCCCGCCGTCATCTGGCCGTACATGATGAGACCGGCCGCCTCCAGCTCCCAGAAGTGATCCCAGGTCGCCCAGTCGGGAACGAGCAGGGAGTTGGCGATGAGCACCCGTGGGGCGCGGGGATGGGTGGTGAGGATCCCCACCGGCTTACCCGACTGGACCAACAACGTCTCGTCGTCCTCCAAGCCGAGCAGACAGTCGACGATGGTGTGGAACGCCTCCCAGGAGCGGGCGGCCCGACCGGTGCCCCCGTAGACGACCAGCTCGTTGGGGTTCTCGGCGACCTCGGGATCGAGATTGTTCTCCAAACAACGGAGCGCCGCCTCCTGCAACCACCCCTTCGCCCTCAGATCAGGACCCCTCGCCGCCCGGATCGGGGTGGGTGGGTGCGGCGGGATAAGGCTCACAGGAGCTCCTCTTCTTCGAGGATGTCGTCGAAGGCGCCGTCGGTGATCATTTGGGATATCGCCTCGATGTCGATACCGGGGGGGCGATCGTCGGTAAGGGGCGGGACCTCGGAGCGGATCAGATCCACGAACCGGGTGGCGACAGGCGCCGGCGGGAGGTCGCGGTATTCGATGCCCTGGGCAGCACACAACATCTCGATGGCGATGACGCGGACGGTGTGGTCGAGAACGGTGAGCAGTTTCCTCCCCGCACCCCAGCCCATCGAGACGTGGTCCTCCTGGCTGCCCGAAGTGGGGATCGACTCGACCGACGCCGGATGCGACAGCACCCGGTTCTCGGCCACGATCGCCGCCGCCGTGTATTGGGCGAGCATGTACCCGGAGTGGGTTCCGGCGTGCGGAGAGAGGAACGGTGGCAGACCGTTGGACCGCTCCGGGTCGAGGATCCGGTCGGTGCGACGCTCCGAGATGGAGCCCAACTCGGTGATGGCGATGGTCATGAAGTCGAGCACGAAGGCGAGGGGCTGGCCATGGAAGTTGCCGCCGGAGATGACCTCGTCGGTATCGGGGAGGACGATCGGGTTGTCCACCACCGAGCCCAGCTCGATCTCGAGGACCCCTCGGGCGTGGGAGAAGGTGTCGACGGCGGCCCCGTGCACCTGGGGGGCGCAACGCAGCGAGTAGGCGTCCTGGACGGCGTGCTCGAAATCGTCGATATGACTGGCGCCGATCTCGGATCCGGCCAGGATCCCCCGGATCCGCTCCGCCGAGGCGATCTGGCCCGGGTGGGGCCGGAGTCGGTGGATCTCCGGTCGGAAGGGCCGTTCCGACCCGTAAAGCGATTCCACGGTGAGGGCGCAGGCGACATCGGCGGCCCGTACCAACCTCATACCGCCCACCAGGCCGAGACACCCCATCGTGGTCATGCCCTCGGTGCCGTTGAGGAGGCTGAGACCCTCTTTGGGTCCGAGTCGGAGCGTGGTAATGCCCCGGGTGGCGAGGACACCGGCACTGGCCACGGCCCTGTCGCCCACCTTCACCTCCCCCTCCCCGATGAGGGGGAGAGCGAGATGGGCGAAGGGGGCGAGATCACCACTGGCGCCGACCGACCCCAACTCCGGCACCACCGGGAGGATGTCATTACTCAACAACTCGAGGATCTTCTCCACCACCGCGGGGCGGACCCCGGAATGCCCTTGGGAGAGGGTGCGGGCCCGGAGTGCCATCATCCCCCTCACCACCTCATCGGGTAGGGGGTTACCGACACCGGCGGCGTGACTGCGGAGAAGGTTGATCTGGAGTTCCTCGGCCTGGGACCGGTCGATCCTGGTCGAGGCAAGGGCGCCGAATCCGGTGGTGATTCCATAGACGATCCGGTCCCCATCGACCGCCCTCTCGACCACCTCGCGGGCGGGTTCCATCCGCTCCCGGGCAGATGGCGCCAACTCCACCGGCTCACCCCCCGCCGCCACCGCCGCCACCGACTCGGGTGATACCGCTCCCCCGTCGATGATCATGATCTGGAGGCTGGTGTGGAATGCCGTTGTGCAGATCGGCGGCCAGGCGCGCCGGTCGCAAGGACGCACGACGAAAGCGCACCCGGTGCGGTGCTCCGAGGAGGAGGACGCCGCGAACGGCGATGACTGGTCGTCGAGATGTGGGACATGTGTTTCACACCAGCCTCCTTGTCCCGTATCCGACGACGGCCTCGAGGATCATGGTGATGGTGGCATCGATGGTGACACCATCGCGGTCACGTTCGGCATCGACCTCGACGAAGTCGACCGACACCACTCTCGGGTCCCGGACCACCGTCCGCACCGCCCTGGCCAGTTGTCGCACGGTCATCCCTCCGGGTCGGGCACCGGGACATGCCGGTGCGAATGTGCTGTCGAGCACGTCCATATCGACATCCACATGGATCGATTCGACGTCCCCTATGTACTCGAGCGCCGCCGCCACTGTGGTATCGACACCGCCCGACTCGACGATTGCCATGCTGAAGACGCCGATCCCGTGATCGTCGCACCACCCCCGATAGGGCCGTGAATTGGAAAAGGAGTGGATACCGATCTGGGCCACTTGGGACCCGGGTAGACCGTCCTCGGAGACAAGACCGCGGATCGGCGAGCCGTTGCTCGGGACCGGTTCCAGGGTGCGGACGTCATGGTGGGCATCGAAGGTGATCACCCCGACACCGTCGAGGTCACCAAGGCTGCGGACGACGGGTCGGGTGATGGCGTTGTCACCACCCACAAACAATGTCAGCTCTGAGTCGGGCAGGTCGCGGACCAGCTGGGCGATATCCTCGGGGATCTTCTCGGCGGGAATATCACCCACCGCCAGATTTCCCCGATCGACGATGGGCACCGTCGCCAGGTCGAAACCCACCTCACCCTGAAACGTGGAGAAGCGACCGAGACGGGTCCTGACCGCGCCTGGTGTCAGATCGGCCCGCGATGGCGAAAGCGACGCGGCCGAGGTGGGGACCCCGACGAGGGCCACGTCCGGCTCGGCATCGGGATGGGTAAGCCATTGGTCAACCCGGGGCCACAGCGGATCATCGATCATCTCACCCAACGTTAGACATTCGTGATCCCGGCCGGGATAGCGGACCCCCCCCTCCATCGGCAGCATCAACGCCATGTTGCCGGGGGTCCCCGGGGATGGAATCATGCCGACGGAACCGCCGGGGTGCCGGCGTGGACGCCGGCGTAGGCCAGGGCGTCATCGAGGCTCATGCTTCGTCCCCGGGCCCAGGCGACATCGATCTCGGTTTCGGAGAGGGCGTCACCCGCGACGTGACGAGGGTCCGGTAGGTCCCAGCGGAAGTCCTCGACCGTGAGCCCGACGCCGATGTCGTCACGGAGGCGCGACGCGGCTCCGGAGAGGACGACGCCACGGTCCAGCTCTCCCCGCCCCGCCGCCGCCTGTCCCAGCCGCTCCGGGATCAGGGCCGCACCCCTGACGTCGGATGCCTCCCGAGCGATGTCGAGGGCGCTCCGGAGCTCGTCCTCGGCCTGGTGGTGGCGTTCCTCGAGCAGGGAGGTAAGACCCAAGATGTGTAGCGTCTGGCCTTCGAGCCAGCGCTCCCCCATCTGGCGGGTAACCGTCACCATGGGTTCGTGGAAGAGACGGGAGCCCTCCAGATCCCCAAGGAAAAGACGTATCAGCCCCGAGGTGTCGCTCGGGACCGGGTCCTGGCCTCCTCTGTCAGCCGGGAACCACCGCTTCGAAACCGAGACCGTCGGCTGCGGAGCTCTGGCGGTGGTCGAAAGTGAGGAACCTGATCGGTCGCGGAAGCCGGTCAGCCGCCGCGAGGTGAACGGCATCCAGTGTTCTCACGCCCGTGGCGCACCCAATCTCGGCGGCACGTTCGAGGCATGAATCATCCACCGGCACCAGGGCCAAGAGTGAGGCATCGGCTTCGAGGTGGGTCAGCACCTCACTCAGCGCCGGCTCGTCCACCATGCGACACAGTGTGATCCGAGCTTCTGTAACGGCGAGCAGCGATGCGCACCAAACGGGCTCGTCGTCCATGATCCGCAGGACGTCTGCTCGGTTGGGCTCGTCGAGGTAGCGTTTGAGCAGGGCCGACGTGTCGATCATCAGCATCAGCGGGACCGAAGATCGTCCAGCACCTCGGTGCTGGTGAGCCCTGGGCGAGCCGCCACCGGAGAGGGAGCATGTCGGCGGGTCATCGATGGGGGAAGACGTATGAGTCCGGCCGCCGCCAGCTCCTCGATGGTGCCTCCTCCGTGGTTGGTGACCGGGCCCAACTCTGCCACGGGGATACCATTGCTCGTGACGATGATGCGCTCGCCGGCTCGTACGCGACGAACGACCTCGCTCGTTCGATTGCGCAACTCTCTAATCCCGATCTGCTTCATCGTCCGATCGTAGCACATGTAGCCACACGAGATGGCTCAAGTCTTGCCGTTCTCGCCCGCAGATCGAGGGGCGGAGCCCCCGGAATCAGGCGCCAGAGCGAGTCAGTCCATCGACTCGGTGATCTCGCGGTTGATGCGGTCTACCGAGGGGATGGCGAGGTCTTCGAGGCTCTCCGCCGAGGGGAGAGGTATGTGGGGGGTGGTGATGCGGACGATCGGTCCGTCGAGATCCCAGAAGGCCTCATGACCGACGATCGAGGCGATCTCGGCGCCCCAGCCACAGAGACGGGGGTTTTCCTCGACGGTGTAGAGACGGCCGGTCTTGGCCACCGAGGAGAGGATAGCCCGGGTGTCGAGAGGAACCAGGGTGCGGACGTCTATCACCTCGGCGGAGATCCCGTCGGCGGCCAATCTCTCGGCGGCCTCCACGGCGCGGGGCACCATCAAGGCCAGC
>WHUC01000100.1 GCA_009377435.1 Acidimicrobiia bacterium | reverse complement strand
TCACCCGGCTTGACAAACAGGACGTCGTCCCCAACCTCGACAATCTCCCCGGTGATCTCGTGGCCGAGGGTCTGACCCACCGGAGCGGTGGTGCGTCCCCGAACCATGTGCTGGTCACTCCCGCAGATGTTGGTCGAGACGACCTTCAGGATGGCGGCGTGTGGGGCCGCCGCCGGGATGCCCAGCCAAGTAGCGACCTCTTCGGGGATTTCCAACTTCGGATATTCGATCGGCTCGACGACCACCTGGCCGGGGCCGTCGTACACGACCACACGGTTTCCATTTCCAGGCATGTGTGTCTCCTCTCATAGTAGATCCTCCGTTTACGGGGACCGGAGACGACGAAACGGGTTGGGCTCACCTCCTCTCTCGGCAACCGGGCTTATCGCCTGGCCTCCCCAGGCCGATCGGTTGTGGCGACGGAGTCGGCGGCGCATCGGGGGCCGCGCCAGCCGACGGGACAGGTCATTCGTCACCGGCACCTCCTTCGGAGAACCTTGCCTCACATTTTACGAGGTGGCTGGTCACAGTGCCTGTGGCAGAGCGTTTTGTTTTCGCGGGGTGCCTGAGGATCGGTCAACCCAGCCCGAGGCGGAACCTTGGGCGGAGAGGTGTCCTCGGCTAGAGGTCGATGACAACCGAGGACCAGGAAAAGTCGGGGGCGCCGCCGGGGCTGCCGTCCCAGGGGTTGTAGTACTCCCGGAACCCATGCCTCCCGACCAACTCGACACTCCGATCGCGGATGGTGGTGGCGAGATCATGCCGGTCGTGGCGACGGAGACCCCTGGCCAGATACCAGTTGGCGTTGAGCCAGGTCGGACCCCTCCACACCGGATTTCCCGGGAGTTGGTCGGGGGAGAACCCGACCTCGTTGATGGCCACGCTGGGAACCGGATATCGGGTCCAGTACTCGTCGGGGTCGGTGAGGTGCCCGATGAGACGGCCCACCCTCTCCTCGTCGAGGTCGGGGAGGAGGAGAGGGAAGAGGCTGGTGATGGTGTTGACCTCCAGCCAGTCCTCGTCCCGACCGGCGAGATCGAAGAAGAGACCGCTCTCGGGATCCCAGCATTTCGCCAGAAGGGACGTGAAGGCAAGATCGGCCCGGGAGCGGAAGCGGCCGGCGGTCTCACCCTCCCCGAGGAGATCGAGCTGGGAGGCGAGGACCCGGAGATTCTCGATGTAGATCGTGTTGACCATGACGTCCTCGACCACAAAGGCGTCGAGTTCGAAAATTCGTTCCGGGTCGCGGTCCACCGTCTCGTATTGGGTGGCGAGCCGGTGCCAGGCGTCGGTCCAGTCGTCGAGGGACCTCGCCCCCAGGTAGTCCTGGAACTTGGGTGAGTGGTCGAGACCGGTCTCGTCGGGATGGACCACGGCGATAAGCCCGTCACCGTCGGGATCCCGCACCCGATCACACCAGTCGTAGAACCGAACCGCGGTGGGGAGGATCTCCTCGAGGAAGTCGATGCCACGACCCCGTTCGGCGACGACCCCGATCGCCTCGGCGAGCAATGGCGGTTGCATCTCGTCGGTCAGCCAGCGGTTGCGGAGGGCGATGGCGTAGGTGGAGACGGATTCCTCGTGTTTCTCCCGCTGCCAGAACGTGATGTGGGAGACGAAGCCATCCTCGTGCTGATTGGCCACAAGACTGGTGAGCTCGGCCTCGGCTCGTTCCGGATCGATGTGGGCCAGCGCCACCGCATGGAAACAGGAATCCCAGAACCATTGGAACGGATAGATCTCCGTCGACGGACACACGAAATCGTAGTCGCGGTCACACCACTCGGCGTGTCCCCTCTGGCGGTTGCGCGACATCACGCCCCGCACCGCCCCGAGCAGCCACTCCTCCCTCAACCCGACTCCCCGCGCACCGAGGACGCCCGCACCACTAGTCGCACCTCGTGGATGTCCTCGATCTCCGTTACCTCCGACGATGACATGCGGATCAGGGCGTCGACGGCGCCGGCGCCGAGAGCGTACATGTCCTGGGCCACCGTCGTCAGTGGCGGATCGAGGTACTCGCTGATGGGTATGTCGTCGAATCCGACCACACCGACGTCATCCGGTACCGACCAGCCGATCTCGCGCAGGGCCGCCATGGCACCGATGGCGGTGAGGTCGTTATGACACACCAGCCCGAATGGCGGTGAGATCCGCCGTGACAGGCGTTCCATTGCCTTCTTGCCCCCCTCCATGTCGCCGGCACAGGCCTCGGTGATGAGACGATCCCCGGAGACGACATCTCGGATCCCCACCACCCGGAGGGGGCGACCATTGGCGTAGGTGGGCCCGAGGATGGCCGCCATGGCCGGGTAACCCTGATCCACCAGATGCTGGGCTGCTAGTCGCCCACCCCGCCGGTTGTCGCTGGTAACACTCGGGATCGGGGCGTCCTCGTGTTTGGTGTTGACCAGCACTACCGGGACGGGGAAGTCGGCGAGACGCTCCCGGTAACGGTTGGAGAGGGCCTCGGAGGCGACGATCAACCCATCGACCCGATGCTCGGTGAGAACATCGAGGTAGAGCCCCTCACGTTCCGGATCACCGGCGGCGTTGCAGAGGAGGACTGATCGGCCCAGATCCAGTGCCGCCTCCTCGGCGCCCAGCACCAGTTCGGCATAGAAGGGGTTGGTGATGTCGGTGACGATGACGCCGAACACCGTTGTCGTCTGCTGACGCAGCGACCGGGCTATGGCCGAGGGTTGATACCCCAACTCGGCGACGATGGCCAACACCTTCTGCCTGGTGGCGGGGGCGACCCGGGTTGAGCCCGACAACGCCCGGCTGACCGTCGCCGTGGAAACACCGGCGGCGGCAGCAACATCTGAGATGGTGGGGCTCATCGGATGCTCCTAGGAGACTGGTGTGGCGACAAGACGAATGTAATCGATTGTATGCTGAGACGACTTGAGTCGGAGGTAGGCAACAGTGGCGGCGAGAATCAACATCGGGATGGTGGGCGCGGGAGCGGTGGCCCGTGCCGTCCACCTCCCCATACTCACCAGACGAGCCGATCTCTTCGACGTCGTCGCCATCTGCGACCCCGATTCATACTCGACCGGCCTGGTCGCCGAGAGACACGGGGTGGACAGGACCCATACCGATCTGGTGGGGATGCTCGACGGGGGTGGGATCGATGCGGTGATGGCGACCCACTCCGGCTCCCACACCCCCACCGTCCTCGCCGCCCTCGACGCCGGTCTTGGTGTGTTCTCCGAGAAGCCCCTGGCCTACACCCGGGACGAGGTCGACACCATCGCCGCGGCGGCATCGGGTCGACCGGTGATGGTGGGTTACATGAAGGCCTACGATCCGGCTGTCGTCGCCGCCGAGGACTACCTGTCGGATCTTCCCGAGATCCGTTCCGTCGAGGTGGTCGTGCTCCATCCCAGCGCGGAGGCGCAACTGGCGTCGTCGGAGTTGGAACCACCCCAACCCCGCCCGGAGTCACACCCATCGGCTTCGGTGCCCGGCGATGACGAACTTCTCACCACAGCGCTCGGCCCGGCCGCGGCCCCCCTGGGGGCAATATATTCCGGGGTCCTGTTGGGCAGTGTCAGCCACGACCTCTCGGTGATGCGCGCTCTCGGGATGGGGGTAGATCGGATCGACCGTGCCCGCCGCTGGGAGAACCCGGGAGGGCATCGCTCGGTGGCCTTCACCGGACGTTCCGACAACGGGGCGGACGTCTCGGTTCGTTGGCACTACCTCCCCAACTACCCCGTATACCGAGAAGAGGTCCGCTTCCACACCGACGCCGGGTCGGTGGAGCTCGTCTTCCCCGCCCCCTATCTGCTGAGAGCACCCACCGAGCTGCGGGTGACCGTAGCCGCACCTGATGGGGCCCGGATCACGTTGGAGCGGTCACCCGAGGAGGCCTTCGAACGGGAGCTGGTCGCCTTCCACGACATGCTCGACGGTGGGGCGTCGCCGCGGGACGGGATCGACTCCGGCAGGGCCGACGTGATCACCTGCCAGAAGATCGCCGCCGCCCTCGCCGAGTCGGAGGGTGTCGAGATCGGCGGCGAGGCTAGTGGTATCCCGCTCCGGGAGTGAGCTCCCCGCTCTCCCGGTCGTAGACGAGGACCCGGTCCGGGTCGGGGTTCACCGTGGCGGTGTCACCGGTGGCGGGCTCGGAGCCCTCGGCCACCACAGCCCGGATGAGTTGACCAGCGACATCGACGGTGACCAGGAACTGGGCTCCCAGGTTCTCGGTTATGGCCACGGTGCCGGAGATATCACCCACGTCACCGATGGTGATGTACTCGGGTCGGATCCCGTAGAAGACCTCACCCCCGGTGTCACCCCGTCCATTGAGGGGCAGCACACCCCCATCGAAGCGGACATTCCCGTCCCCGAGTACACCGGGGATGAGGTTCATCGGGGTCGACCCGATAAAGCCGGCGACGAAGACATTGGCGGGGCGGTGGAAGAGTTCGGTCGGGGTCCCCACCTGGCGGATAACCCCGTGATCCATCACCGCCATCCGGTCGGCAAGGGCGAGCGCCTCGCCCTGATCGTGGGTGACGTAGACGGTGGTCGTCCCCAGATCCTTTTGCAGTTGCTTGAGGAAGCCACGGGCCTCGAGACGGAGTTGGGCGTCGAGGTTGGAGAGGGGCTCGTCGAAGAGGAACACATCGGGCCGACAGGCCACGGCCCGGGCCACGGCGACCCTCTGCTGTTGGCCACCGGAGAGCTGACCGGGGCGACGATCCATGAGCCCGTCGAGTGACAGGCTCGAACCCGCCTTCTCGGCCTCCCCGTAGCGGGCCTCCCGGCCCACCTTCTGCACCTTGAGCGGGTAGGCGATGTTGTCCCGGACCGTCATGTGGGGATAGAGGGCGTAATCCTGGAACACCATGGCGACGTTGCGGTCGCCCGGGGGTAGCGACGTGACGTCCCGATCCCCGATGTCAAGACTGCCCGAGGTCGCCGGCTCGAGACCGGCGATGGTCCGGAGCAGGGTGGTCTTTCCGCACCCCGACGGGCCGAGCAGTGCGAAGAATTCGCCGTCCTCGATGGAGAGGTCGAGTTCGGATAGCGCCGTGACCTCACCAGGGAAGATCTTGGTGATCTCCGAGATCTCGATACCTGCCATCAGCTCTTGAGTCCTCCGTGGAATCGGAAACCATACTTGCGGTTGACATAGCCGTAGAGGAGGAGGATGGGCACCGTGTACAGCAGAGAGAACGCCGCGATGAGGCGCAGGTTGGGCTGACCACCCTCCGTATAGAAGCTGTACATGAGCACCGCAGCCGGCGACTTCGAGGGGGATCGGAGCAGGATGAACGGGATGAGGAAGTTGCTCCACACGTTCACCGCGGTCCACACCGAGATCACCGCCAGCCCGGGGCGGATCACGGGTACCACCACGTCACGGAGGGTCTGGAGTGTCGTCGCCCCGAATACCCGGGCCGACTCCTCGTAGCTGCGCGGTGTGGTGTCGGTGAAATCTTTGAGGATGAATATCGACGCCGGGAGCATCCCCCCGGCCAGAACCAGGATCACCCCGGGGAAACGGTCGTTCAGACCCAACTCGAAGGTAAGCAGAAACAGCGGGACCATGGCCGCGGCGCCGGTGATGACCGACGACATCAGCAGGAGCATGTAGAGGAAGACGTCCCGTCCCGGGAACTTGATCCGGCTCAATACATAGGACGCCGGGGCACCCACGAGCAGCACGACCCCGACCACACCGGCGACGAGGATGAGGGAGTTGCCCAGACTCCGTAATGCCGAGGCGTTGGACAACAGATCGGAGAAGTTCTCCAGGGTGAACTCGGGTATCTGCGCGGCCAACGTCGGTGTGGAGTCGAAGGGAGCAAAGACAAGCCATAACATGGGGAGGGCGAAGAACGCCCCGACGAATGCGGAAAACCCTATGAACGCCACCCGCACCACAAAGTCTCTCATGATCGGGATCTCCCCGCCCGAAGATAGGAGAGGGCAATCAAGAGGTTTATCACCAACATGATCGCCGATATTGCCGATCCGAAGCCGAGCTCCCCGAAACGGATCGATTCGTTGTAGATGTATATGGGGAGGACCTCCGTTGCTCCGGCCGGTCCGCCACCGGTGATGAGATACGGACTGAAGTCATTGAAGGTCCACAGACTGATCAGGAGGAGATTGGTGATGATGTAGCCCTTGATTGAGGGGAGGATGATGTCGAAGAGCTGCTGGAGGGGAGACGCCCCGGCTAGTCGGCTCGTCTCCAGATAGGACGGCGGCAGCGAGTTGAGGGCGGCCCCGAAGAGGAGCATCGAGAAGGCCGTGCCCCGCCACGTGTTGAACACGATCACCGAGAGCAGGGGGTGGCGGAGCAACCACTCCGTCTCGATCCCGAGGATGGCATTCAGGGTCCCCGACTCCCCGTCCAGGAAGGCCACCCACAGAAAGGCGACGACGGAGCTGGGAACTATCCACGCCACCACCACGAGCAACTCGAGCGCACGTCTCACCCAGCTCTGCCAGTTGCGAAACACCCAGGCAAGTGTGAAGCCGAGGACTGCCTGCCCGACGATCGCCGACCCGGACACGAAGATAAATGTCACCTGCAACGAGTTCCACAGGGCGGGATCGCTCAGGGCTGTGGTGTAGTTCTCCAAGCCGACGAACTGCGGATTGGCGGCGTTGATCCCGGTGAGGCCACGGTTGGTGAGCCCCAGGTAAAGGGTCCACAGGGCGGGGAACACCAGGAACACGGCGACCACGGCCGCAGCAGGCGCCACGATGGTGGCGGCGCCGCCCCTGGTGACCAGATCGCCGCCGGAGCTTCTCCGACGGCGATCCGTCCCTTTACCGGTCATCTAGACAGACCGGGCTTGATCGCGCCCCTCCTAGCCGCCATTTACCGCATCTGCGCCCACGATCCCCTCGACCGCGGCCTGGTAGGCGGCGGCGGCGTCTTCGGGCGATGTGCCGGTGACGACCGCCTCCGTGGCCTCCTGGAGGGCGACCGACACCTCCGGATACTCGGCGAAGCCGGGCCGGTAGTGGGTAACGGGGAGCACCTCTTCGGCGACGTAGGACAACATGGGATCCGAGGAGAGAATCTCGGCGTTGACGTCATCACGTTGGGTAATCCTGGCCTGGGGCCCGACCAGCTCCGTGATCGACTCCGGTTGGTTCATGAACTGGAGGAGTTCCCAAGCCAACTCGGGGTTCTCCGAGTTCGGGTTGATGACATAGCCACCACCACCCGACATCGATGCCGCGTCGAACCCGCCGAGGGCACCACCAGCCTCGTAGGCGGGGATCTTGGCATAACCCACCACCTCGTCTCGGTTCTCCATGGGGGCAATTCCATCCACGGGGTTCACCACCGAACGCCAGAAGTAGTCACCCTCGAG
>WHUC01000099.1 GCA_009377435.1 Acidimicrobiia bacterium | reverse complement strand
TTCAAGTTCCGGGCGATAGACCGTCTCCCCGAACCGACCACCATCCACCAGGCACGGGGTACCACGGCCCATCTCGCTCTGGAGCGTCTCTTTGACCTTGTGCGCGAGGAACGCTCTCCGCAACGTCTGCACGCCTTGTTCCGGGAGGCCTGGACCGAACTGCGATCCGACCCCCAGTACGAAGGGTTGTTCGAGTCGGAGACAGACGAGAGGGATTGGGGGGTCCAGAGTCTCGAGCTGCTGTCGAACTACTTCTCCATCGAGGATCCGTCCACGTTCGACCCCGCCGATCGTGAGCTGGACATGCTCGACGACATCGACGGGATGACCCTGCGTGGCATCCTCGACCGGATCGACCGGGATGATCAGGGACGTCTCGTGATCACCGATTACAAGACGGGGAAGGCGCCTCCGGAACGGTACGCACGAGGCGCCTTCTTCGCACTCAAGATCTATGCCCTGCTTATCCGGCACACCACCGGGGAGACCCCCCACGAGATCAGACTGCTCTATCTGAACGGCCCCACCCTCTACCGGACGCTCATCGATGACCGTGTGCTCGACGCCATGGCCCGTCAGGTGAGAGCCCTCTGGGACGCCATCGAGCGTGCCATGAGCTCGGACCGGTTCCCACCCCGACCGGGTCGACTGTGCGACTGGTGCCCATTCCAGGACATCTGCCCGGCTTTCGCGGTGCCAAAGTGATTTTGTCACACCCGACCCGTAACTTGGTGGTCATGGAAACGACACACACAAGTTCCCTGGTCACCGACGGTACATCCACCCACCCACCCCGCACCGACCTCGATCGCGGCGAAACCGACGCGATCGACCTCCTGGCCGCCGGTGGCATCACAGCCGAGCTGGTATGGGAAGGGCCGAGCGCCACCTGCCCCTGGCCCGCCCACCATGAAGAGGTACCCTCGGCGGCGTGACCGTCCTCACCCCGTCAACCGAGATCACCTCCGACGAATGGGATGCCGCAGTTGGCGCGACCGAGGGTACGCAGCTGATCCTCGCCGGCCCAGGAACGGGCAAGTCCGAGTTCCTGGTCCAGAGGGCCATACACATCCTCAAGAGGTACTCCGACGCCCCGGAGACCCTGCTCGTGCTCACCTTCTCCCGACGGGCAGCCGCCGACCTCCGCCGACGAATTCTCGACGCGCTACGGGGGACGGTGAATGACATCACCGCCACCACCTTCCACGGATATGCCAATGGGTTACTGGACCGACACGGCGATCATCTGACAGAGGGTGGCTCCCACCGGCTCCTGACAGGTCCCGACCAACTCGCCGTCGTCGGACAACTTCTCACCACCGAGGATGCGACGGCTTGGCCGCTCACGTTACGCGGCATCCTCCCCTCCCCGACCTTGGCTTCGGAGGTGACCGACTTCCTCACCCGATGCCGGGAACGTCTCCTCGATCCACCCGATATCGAGCTCCTCGCCGTCGATCGGCCCGAGTGGCGGGCGTTGCCGACCCTCATGCGGCGATACGACCGCTTCCTCGAGGATCACGATCTCATCGACTACGGGACACTTATCCGCCGCGCCATCGGCGTTCTCGGTCGCAAACCCGAACTGACAGCCGACCTCACCTCCGTGCTGGTCGACGAGTATCAGGACACCAGCCCGGCCCAGGTGATGTTCCTCGAGACGATCGTGTCACGGGAGAAGTCACTCACCGTTGCCGCCGACCCGGCCCAGTCCATCTACGCCTTCCGGGGAGCCGACCCCTCGAATGTCGCCGAGTTCCCGGAACGGTTCGGGACCCCCGAGTCGCCGGTGATCATCCGCGATCTCGCCCGGTCCCAGCGTGTCCCGGAGCAGATCCTGCGCGGTGCCCAACGAGTGCTCGGTCCCGAGGCCGCGGCGGCACCCGTCGAGCCGGCCCCCCACGAGGGGCGGCTCAATGTCCATGTGTTCGACCAGGAGACGGCGGAAGCCGAGTGGATCGCCGCCGAACTGGAGCGCCACCACCGACTCGACCGCATCGCCTACTCCGGCATGGCCGTCCTCACCCGGTCATCGCTCGGCTTCCGATCCGAGTTGGCCTGGGCCCTCGATCGACATGGCGTTCCCCACGACGGCGAGGACACTCGACTGCTCGACCATCCGGCGGTCCGCATCATCTCCGATGTCGCCACCGTCACCCTTCGCCTCTCCAGCCCGGAGACACCCGGGACCAGGGCCGAGATCGAGGCCCTACTGCGACGTCTCGTGCTGGGCGCCCTGGTGGCGGCGTCGGTGGGGTCGGAGCGGGAGCTCGCCCGGCAGCGTCACACCCGGGAGGATCTGACGACGGGTCCGCTGACCGGGGTCCCCGAGCTCGACACCCTCCTGCGTGATCCCAGCTGGGCGACCTCGATGGTGGCCGCCGACGGCTTCTGGTGGCTGTGGGAGCATCTCCCCGGAGTCGAGCGGATGGTCGGCGATGCCCAATACGCCGGCTACAGGAGGGCATGGGCGGAACTCGGTCACATGCTGGAGCGAGAACGAGAACGCCGCCCCGGGTCGACCCTGGCCGATGTCGTCGTCGGCATCACGCCCGAGGACTTCGATGCCTCTCCCCGGTTGACTCACCAAGTGCCGGCGGCTGACACCGTCACCACCACGACACTGCATCAGGCCAAGGGCCTTGAGTTCGAGGTGGTCTTCATCGCCAATGCGGTCGAGGGCGTCTTTCCCGACCCATCGGGTCGATCGAGGCCTCTTCTCCGACCAGAGCTACTCGACGGTGACGCCACGATTGACCTACGCAACCAGCGACTCGACGAGGAACGGAGACTGGCCTACACCGGCACGACCAGGGCACGGCGCCGCGCCGTGTGGACGGCCACGATCGCGGGGATCGACGAGTCGGACCGGCGTCCGTCGCGATTTCTCCTCGAGGTAGGTGATGTCGACGACATCGCCCAGCTCCCCTCTCCCTACCGTCCCCGCAGCGGCATTTTCACACCGATCTCGATGCGGGAGGCGGGTATCGAGCTGAGACGAAGGGTGCTCGACCCGGTGATGCCGGCACCGCAACGTCTCGCCGCTGTCTCGATCCTGGCCGAGAGCTGGGAGGTCAATGAGCTTCCCGGTGTGCCCGAGCCGGGTCGGGACGACGGCATCATCGGCGAACATCCTATCCTCTCCCCCAGTCAGGCCGAACGTTACCTGGCGTGCCCGCGGCGCTATGTGCTGGAGCGACGTCTCGGGGTGACCGGCGGGGATCTCCGTTACGCCCGCTTCGGTCAGCTAATTCACAGCATCCTCGAGACCGTCGAGCGGCACGCCATGAAGGACGGTCGCCCCCATGCGGCCCTGGATGAAGCCCTCGCCGAGACGGAGCGGGTGTTCGCCACCGAGGCCGACTTCGGTACCCCGGAAATGACCCGGGCTTGGTCAAGAGGAGCCGTAGACCTTCTCACCAGGCTCTACGACAACTGGCCGGGATCGGACACCTCGCCCCCGCTGGCACTGGAGCACACCGTGGAGCTGGAAGTTGGCGGTGTGCTCTGGACGGGGCGAATCGATCGCATCGAGGAGCGCGACGGAGGGACGGTCGTCGTCGATTACAAGACTTCCAAAAATCTCAATGTCGGAGAGGTGGCCCAATCCCTCCAACTCGGGTTCTACGTCCTCGCACTCGAGGCCGACCCTGTGTTTACCGGCCCGATCGAGGCCGAGATCTGGGCGCCGAGGAAAGGGGTGAAGCCGTACTGCTACGACCGCGAGAACCTGGGTGACACCGTTGCCCTCCTGGGAGAGGCCGTATCGGGGATCCTCGTCGAGGACTGGACGCCCCGACCCTCCTCCCAGTGCCCCCGTTGCATGGTCCGCAGCTCGTGCCCGGTGTGGCCCGAGGGCAGGGATGCGTTCCGATGATCACGCCCACTCCCCAACAGCAGAGGGTGCTCGACGCCGGACCCACCAGCCTCCGGATATCGGCGGGGGCCGGGACCGGCAAGACAACGACGGTCGCCCTCGCCGTAGCCAACCTGGTCAACAATCATGATGTGCCTCCGGATCGAGTGCTCGGGCTCACCTTCACCAACAAGGCCGCGGCCGAGTTGTCGGGGCGTATCGGCTCGTTGCTCGATGGCAACGCCCACCCCGAGGTGGCCACCTACCACGGTTTCGCCTCGTCGATCCTCACCGAGTTCGGGGCGCTGGTGGGTGTGGAGCGGGGGGCGACGTTGTTGAACGCGGCGAACCGTCGGCAACTCATCGATGGGATCGTGGCCAACACCGACGCCCTCCACATCAACATGACATGGGCGGGGATCGTCGACCCCATCCTCCGTCTCGGAGACCAGATATCACAGAGTCTGATCACCCCCGAAGACGTGCCGATTCCGGACAATCCCGACGAGATCTGGTCGGAGCGGGCCGAGATGCTGGGGATCCTCGCCGATTACGAGACAGAGAAGCGACGCCTAGGGGTCCTCGACTACGGCGACCTCATGTCGCGAGCTCACCGACTCGTTTCCACCCACCCGGAGATACGCAAAACGATCGGGCAACGGTACTTGGTGGTGGTGCTCGACGAGTACCAGGACACCGATCCGACCCAGAGGGAGCTGTTGCGGATCTTGTTCGGCGACGGGACCCCGGTGATCGCCGTCGGTGACACCGCCCAGACCATCTACGAGTGGAGGGGGGCGAGCATCGAGAACTTTATCCATTTCCCCGACCATTTCCTCACACCCACCGGGGACACACCCGACACCGTCGAGCTCAACCGGAACCGTCGCTCTCGCCCCGAGATCCTGGCCGTGGCCAACCGGATCCGGGCCGGCCACATCGATGCGGCGGCACCCCTCGCCGCCATCCTCGCCGTCGGCGACGATCACAGATCGGGTGTGGTCGCCACCAGGATGCTCGGTGATGCCGTCGCCGAGGCCGAGTGGATCACCCGTAGAGTCGTGGCGCTCCACGATGAGGGGGTCGCCTGGCGGGACATGGCCATCCTGTTCCGCAAGAACAAGAACATGGACGTGATTCGTGACACCCTCGCCACCCACGACGTCCCGATGGAGGTGGCCAACCTGGGTGGTCTGCTCGGTATACCCGAGGTGGCGGATCTCCATGCCTGGCTACGGATCCTGGCCGACCCCGAGGACGGGGCGGCGTTCATCCGGATCATCACAGGTTCCCGATTCCGTCTCGGTCTCGGCGATCTCGCCCCCCTCGCCGGGTGGGTGCGACGAGCGGAGAGAGGACGAGGTGCCGACCCCGACCCCGATCTCGATGACGAAGCCCCGGCGCACAGTCTCATCGAGGCCATGGATCACCTCGACACATTCGACCTCCAGCCCGAGGCCGCCATCCGTCTCTCTCGCTTCCAGGATCTCTACCGGAGATTCGTCGCGGTGGCACAGAGCGAGCGTCTGGTCGGTCTCTGTCGATTCATCATCGACACCATCGGAGTGTGGGACGACATCGAGACCCTGACGGATGCGGGCCGTCTCTCGGGTCGTCTCAACCTGTACCGCTTCCTCGACCTCGCCGAGAGCTGGTCCCCTCTGGATGGTCGACCCACGCTGTCCGCCTTCGTGCGGTATCTCTCTGCCCTCGAGGAGACCCCCAGTGAGGAACTCGACACCGCCCGCCTCTCCGGTGAGGACGCGGTCACCCTGGTCACGGTCCACCGAGCCAAGGGTCTGGAATGGGACACGGTGTTCATCCCGGCTGCGGTTCACAACACTTTCCCGGCGAGCGCCTCGGCATACGACGACCCCGAGACCAAGCCCTACTTTCTCCCCCACGAGTACCGTCTCGGAGGGCGGGATGGCTCGACGCAGGTCGAACCGTCCGAGAGGGATCGCAAGCAGGCCCTACGAGATCACCATTACGCACAGGAGTGGAGGATCGCCTATGTCGCGGTGACCCGGGCGAAGCAACACCTCTTCGTCACCGCCGCCCACTGGTACGGATCCCCCGAACCCCTAAAGAATGCGGTCCGACCCTCCGAGCTCTACGACATCGTGGAGGAGTTGTCGACGGTGCCACCCGAACGCGATCCCGCGCCACCCCGCCCCGAGCTCCTGTGGAGGACGACCGACGAGGGACCCGGGCCAGATCCCCTCTTCCCCGAGGGCTGGGCCGCCGCGCTGCGAAACACCGCCAACGACCCCAACCATGTCGCCACGATCGCCACGCTGCACTCCATCTCCGCGGCCCACACCGCCACGACCGCCCAGTACCGCGAGCGTCTCGTCAACCTGCCCCCCGACAGGAAAACACCCGAGAGAGGCAATGCCCTCGAGGCAACATCGGTTACAGGGATGGTCACCTACGCCGGGTGCCCGAAACGCTTCTACTGGTCGGAGGTCGATCGCCTTCCCCGACGTCCCTCACCGGCGGCGAGGCGGGGTACAGACGTCCATCGTCGTATAGAGCTTCACAGTCTCGGTCATGACACCCTCTTCGACCTGGGCGAGGTCGCCTCCACGATCCCCGACGCCACCCGCGACCGGGGCGCGGACCCCTACACCACTTATCTGCAATCCCCCTACTCCGACCTGGAGTCGGTGGCGATCGAGTCACAGTTCGAATTCGACGTCACCAAGGATTTCCGCCTGCGGGGACGTATCGACGCCATCTATCGCTGGCCCGATGGCCATTTCGAGATCGTAGACTTCAAGTCGGGTCGGCTGCGCGACAACCCGGCAGCGGTGGTCCAGTTGCAGGCGTACGCCGCAGCCGCACCCGGTCTCCGGATCGGGATCACCGAAACCGACCGCTTCCGTGTGAGCTTCGTCCACCTCGGGGACGGACTCGAGGTCAGGTCGTGGGACGCCGATCGGTCGTGGAGGTCACAGGCCGAGAGCCATCTCACCGATCTCGCCGACGGCATCACCGCGGGGCGATTCGAACCACGCCCCTCCCCCGACTGCGAACGGTGCGATTTCCTCCGGTTCTGCGAGGAGGGGCGCGCCTTCCTCGAGGGTGATAGAGACAGCTGAAGGCCGTCACTACACCCTCGCCGATTTTCGACGGCCTCCCGAGTCCCCCCCGGTACCGTAGATATTCGCCCAGGCCTCGGCCAACATCTCCTCGGTGCCGGCCGGATAGACGATCTCCTCCGAACCCACATCCCCGACCTGTCCCGCGACCGCCCCCGCTGCCGTGGGCATGTCCTCTCGCATCTGGTCGCGGGCCTGCCGGTTCACTCTGGCCAAATCGTCGATCGACGGGAGGTCCTCAAGGTCCGGCGCCGAGGGCGACTGCGCCGCCGGCCTTTCAACGACCGGTGCCGGGCGGGGGTTGTGGTCACCTCTTGCGGTCAGCGGACTCACCGGGGCGGGGGGGCGAGTGGTGACCGGCGCTGACGGCGGGGACCTCGAATCGTCCATGGCGAGACGACCTACCTCTACCACCTCGTCCATTCCCACCACCGAGCGTCTGATGACCCGAAAGACACCCCGGAGGATCCACCAACCGACAACCAGGAACAGGATCAGTAGTGGAAGGATGTTCTCGAAGAGTGTCTCCATACATCGATGTTATCTGATCAGGGCT
>WHUC01000004.1:17572-39088 GCA_009377435.1 Acidimicrobiia bacterium | reverse complement strand
TTCGCGGGCGAGGCCGGAACGGCGCACCGCCTCACCAACCTCTTCCTCGTTCCCGTAGTTGACGGCGGAGTCGAGCAGTCGGTAGCCCGCCTCGAGGGCGTCCTGCATGGCAGCGATGCCATCGTCGCCGCGCAGGGGATAGGTGCCGAACCCGATGACCGGAAGAGTGGTGGTGTCGTTGAGTGTGTACCGGGGGATATCTGGTGCCATGGGCCCACGGTAACGAGGGTGCAGTCCCTCCCCAACGCCACCTGGTGGTCACGGATCTATGACCTCACCATCGAGTGTGCGACCTGGCCTAACCAGGCTGACCCACGGCACACTCGAACTATGTCTACATCCGGGACCGCTAGCCCGCTCGCCTCAGAGCGCCCCGATGACCTCACGACCGAACAGTTCGATACCCGACCTGTCGTAGGCGGCATCGGGGAAGCGGACGATTAGGTAGTCCAGACCGGCCTCGGTGTAGGGTCGGATCTCCTCGACGATCTTGTCGGGGGGACCGGAGCGACTTCTCGCCTCGGTCATAAACGTCTCCAGTCGTCCCTGCTCGGTCACGATGGGACGCAGCCGCCCCTCCATTTCGTCGAGTCGCTCGTTGGCCTCGGCGTCGGTGGGAGCGCACACCGCGATGATGTTCATCGACCGGGTGATGGCGTCGAAATCGGTGCCGACGTCCTCGCAATGCCCCTTGAGGACCTTCGACTTGCGGGCGAAGGTTTCGGGGTCTCCTGCGAAGTTGGTGTAGGAGGCGTAGCGGGCAGCCACATTGAGGGTGAGCTGCTCCCCGCCACCGGCGATCCAGAACGGGATGTGGGGGTCCTGGAGTGGCTTGGGCTGACAGCGGGCGCCATCGATGCGGTAGTGCTCGCCCTCGAAGAAGGCCTCGTCCTCGGTCCACATCCGCTTCATGATCTCGATGCCCTCGGCGAGCTGGCCGATCCGCACCGAGGGCTTGGGGAAGTCGTAACCATGGGCCCGGAACTCGTGCTCGTACCAACCCGCCCCGATGCCCATCTCGAGACGACCCCCCGAGATCACATCGATCGAGGCGGCGGCATGCGCCAGGTATGCGGGTGGTCGATAGGAGTTGCAGGTGCACATCTGGCCCAACCGGAGTGTGTCGGTGGCGACGGCGAGGGCGGACATGAGCGCCCAGGCCTCATAGGTGGGCTCCTGGGTCGGCTCGGGCACGGTGTGGAAATGGTCGTATACCCATCCCGACTCGAACCCCGAGGACTCGATGGTCTTGGCGACGCCGACCATGGTCTCCCAGTGGTCCTCGGGGGAGATGTTCACCAGGTCGAGGGTCCATCCTTGTGGTACGAAAGCTCCGAATCTCATGGGCTCAGCCTATGGCTCTTCTCCTTGGAGTCGGAACCTAAGCTAAGTGCCCCCCACCGCAATTACGATGACGTTTCAACGGCCAGATGACGCCGCTCGCGGCGTCCTCGTCCTCAACGCACCGCCCCGGGTGCGTCTTCGTCCTGCGTCCTTGCGAGCGACGCCCCTGGCTCGCCGAAACATGCGACCGTAATTACGTTGGAGAGCACTAAGCGTCATAGCCTTGTGACGATGGTCCGTGTCGGCCCCCTCCCCGTTGATCCCCCGGTGGTCCTCGCCCCGATGGCGGGCGTCACCAACGCGCCCTTCCGGCGCATGTGCCGCCGGTTCGGGGCTGGTCTCTACGTGTCGGAGATGATCGGGGCCCGGGGTCTGGTCGAGGGTAACGAGAAGACCCTGGCGATGGCGGAGTTTCCCCCCGACGAGGATCCCCGTTCCATCCAGCTCTACGGCACCGATCACGGTGCTGTCGGCGAGGCCGTCGCCATGCTGGTGAGAGACAGGGCGGTCGATCACATCGACCTCAATTTCGGCTGCCCCATGCCCAAGGTGACTCGTCACGGTGGGGGTGCGGCTCTGCCGTGGAAACTGGACCGATTCGAGGCCATCGTGACCGCGGCGGTGGACAATGCCGCCTCGGTCCCGGTGACTGTGAAGACGCGGATGGGTCTTGACGATGGTCATCTCACCTATGAGGAGGCCGGTCTCATCGCCCGTGACGCCGGGGTGGCCGCGGTCGCCCTTCATGCCCGCACCGCCCATCAGCTCTATTCGGGCACGGCCCGTTGGGAGGTGATAGCGCGTCTCGTCGATATTCTCGACCCACTGCCCGTTCTCGGCAACGGCGACATCTGGAATGCCGCCGACGCCGTGGAGATGATGGCCCGCACCGGATGTTCCGGGGTTGTGGTCGGGCGTGGATGTCTCGGGCGTCCCTGGTTGTTCCGCGATCTGGCCGCCGCATTTGCAGGGAAGGAGATCGAGCCCGCTCCCGACCTGGGGGAGGTCGGGGCGATGATGCAACTCCACGCCTGCCTCCTCGTGGAGCACTTCGGACCCCGGTTCGGTATCAACCTGTTCCGTCGGCATCCCTCGTGGTATCTCAAGGGATTCCCCGTCGGTCCCGGGGTGCGGGACCGTCTCTCCCGGGTGTCGAGCCTCGACGAGTTGGCGGAACTGGTCACCACCTTCGACGGGACGGTGCCCTTCCCCGAGGAGGCCAACCACATGGTGCGGGGCCATTCCTCGGGTCCCCGCTCCGTCAAGGTTCCCCACGGCTGGTACGACACCCGAACCGTGGGCGAACTCGACGCCCGTGCCGAGGTCGTGGTCTCGGGCGGCTGAGGGAAGCCCGACCGCACATCCGTTCTGTGAGGGTTTGAACCCAAGGCGTTGTGGGCGGGGGTTTTCTTCACAGTTCGGATTGGGGGTCCCCGGTGGCCCGCCGACCTCGTACTGTGATGGCGAAATCCAAGGAGGTTCCGCTCGTGCCCTACATCCTGTCCCCACCTGTGCCCACCGGTCGCCCGGGGGTGTGGGGTGAGGGTGATGCCTACGACAGGTCGAACATCTACGAGATCGCCGAGGGCTCCTTCCCCCCGGTCCACTATGACGAGCATCTCATCCGACCCCACAGTGTCACCCATGCCGAGTCGCCGGGTCATGTCAGCTCCGACGGTGGGGGTCTCGACCCCTACTTCGACCATCCCTCCCACTTCTTCGGTTTGACCCTGGTGGTGCGTCTCCCCTCGGGGGGATACGCCGAGGACGTCACCGGCCATCGGCTCAATCTGGTCACCGCGGAGGAACTCGCACCGCATCTCGACGGCCATGACGATGTCTCCAAGATCCTCATCACCGCCGATGACACCGCGCTCGATCCCGATGGGTATCACGCCGCCCATCATGTCCTCGTGCTGACCCAGGAAGGGGCCCGGATGCTCGTCGATCGGCCCCGATTCGATCTCTTCGGCACCTCGTATCGCTCCACCGACTACCAGCCGGCCGGCGCCGAGCGGCCGGTCCATCGGATTCTCTTCGAGCGGGCCGTCATCCTGGAGTACCTCGATCTCGCCCGGGTCCCGGCGGGTCGCTACTTCTTGTCGGCGTTTCCCGTGCGTCTTGCCGGTGCCACCGAGTCACCACTGACCCCGGTGCTGTTCACCGAAGACGAGGTAGCGTCACCAGCCGCCTCCGGCTGATGGGTTGAACTGCTTGCGATCGTTCCTGCGGCTACATACAGTTCAACCACGAGGAGGAGATCCCATGAGAAGGTTGATTGCCCTGATAGCGGTCCTGTCCATGGTCCTTGCGGCCTGTGGAAATGGCGACACACCGGACGAGGCGGAGACCGACACAACCGGTGCCGCCGAGGAACCCGCCGCCACAACGGCTGCCGCCACAGACGAGGGAGGCGAGGACGCCGGCGATGGTGGTGACACCGTGACGGTGGGAATGCTCACCACCCTCTCGGGTAACGCCGCCTATCTCGGCGAGGACACCCAGAAGGGCTTCGAGTTGGCCCTGCAGATGGCCGGCGCCGACAACATCGAGTTGGTCGTCGAGGATGACGCCCAGGACCCCGAGGCCTCCCAGCAGCTCGCCGAGCGGATGATCCAACGTGACGGTGCCGAGATCATGACCGGGATCGTCTTCTCCGATGTCGCCGGTGCGGTCGTCCCCGAGATCCTCGGTGAGGGTCTCATCTATCTGAGCTCCAACGCCGGGCCGTCCACCCTCGCCGGTGAGTCATGCCACGAGAACTACTTCGTGGTGTCGTGGCAGAACGACAACCCCGCCGAGGCCGTGGGCCAGTATGTCAAGGAGCAGGGGTTCGAGAATGTCGTCGCCGCCGCCCCCAACTACCAGGCGGGCCAGGACAGCGTCAATGGGTTCCGTCGTGCCTTCGGTGAGCTCCAGAACGAGTTTTACACCGAGTTGGGAGCCACCGACTACGCCCAGACCATCGCCCAGATCCGCGACGAAGCCCCCGACGCCGTCTACTTCTTCTACCCCGGCGGGATGGGCATCTCCTTCGTCCAGCAGTACATCGAGTCGGGGCTCAACGAGAACATCCCCATCTTCGGCCCGACGTTCTCCTTCGACGAAACCCTGGTCGACGCCATCGGTGAGGCCGCCGTCGGTCTCAAGAACGGCTCGTTCTGGACCCCCGATCTCGACAACCCCGCCAACGCCGAGTTCGTCGAGGCATACACCGAGGAGTTCGGGGCCACCCCGACCAACTACTCCGCCCAGGGCTACGACACGGGACGTCTGCTGCTCTCCGCCCTCGAGGCTGTCGATTACGACACGGGCGACACCGATGCCCTGCGCGAGGCCATCCGGGCCGCCGACTTCGAAAGTGTTCGTGGTGACTTCTCGTTCGGGACCAACCAGCACCCCATCCAGGATTGGTACATTCTCGAGGTCGTCCCCGGTGAGGAGGAGGGTGACTACACCAACACCATCGTGGAGAAGGTTCTCGACGACCATGTCGACGCGTACGCCGAGGAATGTCAGCTGGGTAGCTGAGCCGCAACTACCCATGGCCAGCTAGTTGGAGCTCTTTCTCGAGCAGACGCTGAACGGGCTCCAAGCGGGGTTCACCCTGCTGATGATCTCGGCAGGGCTGACCCTGATCTTCGGGATGATGGGTGTGCTCAACCTCGCCCATGGCTCACTGTTCATGGTGGGGGCCTTTGTCGCCGCCGATGTCGGTGCCCGAACGGGGAGATTCGAGCTGGCGTTGCTGGCCGGTGTCCTCGGCGCCGCCCTCGCCGGTGTCCTCATGGAGGTGTTGGTGATCCGGTTTCTCTACCGGAGGGACCATCTCGACCAGGTGCTCGCCACGTTTGCCCTCGTGCTCATCGCCAATCAGGGCGTCCAGATGGTGTGGGGGATCCGACCCCGCACGGTGAGCCGCCCCGGTTGGCTGGAAGGATCGCTCACGGTGCTCCCCGGGCTCCAGTACCCGATCTACCGGCTGGCGATCATCGGCGCCGGTATTGTCGCCCTCCTCGTGCTCTGGCTCCTGATCGAGAAGACCCGGGTTGGCATGTGGATACGAGCCGGAAACACCAATCGGGAACTGCTCGGCGCCCTGGGCGTGAATGTCACCGTCCTCTACACAGTCGTGTTCGCGATGGGCGCCGGTCTGGCCGGATTCGCCGGGGTGGTGGCGGCGCCCTATCTGACGGTCGAGTCCGGTATGGGGGACAACTTCCTCATCCTCAGTTTCGTGGTGATCGTCATCGGGGGGATCGGGTCGATCAAGGGGGCGGTCGTCGCCTCCCTGATCGTCGGGCTGGCCGAGACCTATGCCCACACCTACCTCCCCGGTCTGATCGGTGAGCTCACCGACCCCTCGTCGGCGGCAGCCATCGGGTCATCTCTGGCGTCGGCGTCGATCTTCCTGGTCATGGTCGTAGTCCTGCTGGTCCGACCCCAGGGTCTCTACGGGGCGACGACGACGACATGAGCCGGATCGCACCCGGGCGCGACGGCATCCCCGACGAGACCCATGTGGAGAGGACCACGTGGTGGCGTCCCCTCCTGATAACCGTGCTGGTTCTCGTCCTGGTAGGGATCGCTCCGTTCCTCGTGGACGCCGTCGGCCTCGGGTACCTCCAGAGAAGTCTCACCAGGGTGGTCATCCTCGGTCTCGCCGCGGTAGCCCTCGACTTCATCGTCGGATACGGCGGTCTGGTCAGTCTCGGTCATGCCATGTTCCTCGCCCTGGGCTCATATACCACCGGGGTCCTCCTGGTCCATCTCTCCCGGGGTGAGGGACTGGCGACCGGTCAGGCCCTCATCGCCTGGCCCCTGTCGATGCTGGTCGGTGCCTTGTTCGGTCTCGGATTCGGGGTGCTCGCCCTTCGCACCCGTGGTGTCTATTTCATCATGGTGACGCTCGCGTTCAACCAGATGATGTTCTTCCTCTTCAACACCCTGGAGCCCTATGGCGGCGACGACGGGGTCCGCCTCCCCGAGCGGAGTCGATTGGGCCCGTTGTCGCTCGAGGCCGACCTGACCTTCTTCTATGTGTGCTTCACCCTGCTCGTTCTCACCGTCATCGTGTTCAACATCCTCATCCGATCGCCCTTCGGGTGGGTGGTCCGTGGGGCCAGGGACAATGAGCTTCGGATGAAGGCCATCGGGGCGAGGACCCCCAGGTACCAACTGGCCGCATTCGCCATCTCGGCGTCGTTTGCCTCCCTGGCCGGTGCTCTGGCTGTCAACGAGTCACAGTTTCTCTCCCCCGACATCTCCCATTGGACCCAGTCGGGTGAGTTGCTGGTCATGATCATCGTCGGTGGCATGGGGAGTCTGATCGGTGGTGTCATCGGAGCGGGTGTGCTGTTGGTGCTCGAGGAGCTCGCCATCGACTTCACCAACAACTGGCAGTTCTTCGTCGGGATCGGCCTCATCCTCATCGTGCTCGTCGCCCGAAGGGGCGTCGCCGGGCTACTCCTGGGGAGGCACCGCAATGTCTGACGGCGTCTCCCTCGAGGCTCGAGGCCTGGACAAACACTTCGGGAACCTCCATGTGACCCGATCACTCGATCTGGGGGTGTCCACCGGTCGGATACACGCCCTCATCGGGCCCAATGGGGCCGGAAAGACGACGGCGCTCTCCCAGATGAGTGGTGAGCTACGTTCCGATGCCGGGACCGTCCACCTCGATGGTGTCGACATCACCGATATCGATCTCCCCGGTCGGGTCGATCTCGGGGTCTGTCGGTCCTATCAGACCTCATCACCCTTCCCCGACTTCACGGTGGGGGAGAACGTTGCCCTTGCCCTTCTCGCCGCCGAGGAGAAGCGGTTCAGGTTCTTCACACGGGCATCGGCGGACACGGGGCGGAGACACAGGGCGGAGGAGTTGCTCCACGACGTGGGTCTTGACGTCGACGCCTCCACTCCCGTCACGGCATTGGATCACGGTACGACCCGTCAGCTCGAGATCGCCATGGTCCTGGCCACCGGCCCCTCGATCCTCCTCCTCGACGAGCCCATGGCGGGGCTGGCGCCGGGTGAGGTGGCGATGCTCGCCGATCTTCTCCGCCGGCTTCGAGAGAAACATGGAATACTCCTCGTCGAACATGACATGGATGTCGTGTTCTCCATAGCCGACGAGATCACCGTGCTCGCCGACGGTGCGGTCATCGCCACCGGCACCCCGACCGAGATCAGGGAAGACGGCAATGTCCAGGCCCTCTACCTGCGCGACGAGAGATAGGTCCCCTGATGCTCGAGATCGACGACCTCCACGCCGGATACGGTTACTCCCGGGTCCTCTTCGGGGTCTCCCTGTCGATCGGTGACGGTGAGATCGTCGGTCTGCTGGGACGGAACGGGATGGGCAAGTCGACGACGGTCAAGACGATCTTCGGTCTCCTCCCCGCTACCGAGGGGTCGATTCGCTTTCGCGGCGAGGACCTCATCGGCAGACCCCCGCATCGGATCGCCCGCGCCGGTATCGGGCTTGTGCCCGAAGGGCGTCAGGTCTTCCCCCTGCTCACCGTCGACCAGAACCTGGCGGCGATGGAGCGACCCGGCCCCGGGGGCGGGCAGATCTGGGTCAGGGATAGGGTGTACGAGTTCTTCCCCCAACTGGCGGCCCGCAAGAGCAATCGCGGCGACCAGCTCTCCGGTGGGGAGCAGCAGATGCTGGCCATCGGGCGCGCCCTCGTCATGAACCCCGACCTCCTCGTCCTCGACGAGGCCACCGAGGGTCTCGCTCCCTCGTTGCGACGTGTGATTTGGGCGCGGCTCGCCGAGCTCCGCTCCGAGGGTCAGAGCATGCTGATCATCGACGGACATGTCGGGGAGGTGCTCGATCTGGTCGATCGGGCCGCAATCCTGGAGAAGGGCGAGATCGTGTGGGAGGGGTCCGCCCCCGAGCTGATCAAGAGCCCGCAGGTGCGTCAGACCCACCTCGGGGTGGGATGACAGTATCCGGTGGCATGTTTCAGCCCGCGACCACCGACAGGAAGTGCTGGAAGGCCTTCTCCTCGAGCCGCGCCTCGATCCCGTTGAAGAGGGCGCGGGCCCTGTGGGCGGGCCAGTCATCGGGCGTGAGCCTCTGGGGGAGACCGGGGTCGAGGTAGGGGAGCCGCCGCCAATGGGACAGACTCTCCAGATACTCGATGAAGGCCTTGCGGGGGGCATTCGAGTCCGATGAGTTCCAACGCTCCAAGGTGGGCTCGAACTCGGCGATATAGCGGTCGTATACCTCTCGTAGTGGGGCCAGGTCCCATGCGGTTGAGACCAACTCCGTCTCCTCCGCGAATCCCCGGTATGTCCCCTCCCACACCGTGACATGTCTCGTGACATCGAGTCGCTGCAGCATCCGCTCCGCCTCGGGGCGGAGGGTACGGGGTGCGATCCACACACCCGGGGACGCCTGGCCGAAACCGAGCCAGGTGAGCCGCGACCGGATGAGATACCGCTCATTCCGCTCCGTCTCCGGCACCGAGAACACACACAGCACCCAACCCGAATCGGGATCACCGTCGTCGGCCGCCCGGAATATCCGACCGTCCCCGTCGGCGAGAATCTGAACGGCCTCCTCGCTGAGTCGGTACCCGGCGGAGTCCTCCCGCTTCTCGGACACGAGGAGGCCGTTGGCCTTCATGCGGGAACAGGCCGAACGGATCGCGGTCTCCTCGATGCCGAAGTCGGCGAGAAGGGTGATTATGTCCGCGATCGCCATCCATCCACCGACCCGACGACCGAAGGCGCCGTACAGCTCGAGGATGCGGGCCTTTGGTTGGGGGATGTTTTCGGTCACGGGTTCTCCCATAGATCGAGACGGCACACCGGATGACACCGGTATCGGGAAACGGATCCCTCCTTCGATCCCGGCCTTCCGTATGATCAACGATCGTAAGAGATAGGAGATACGTTGTCACAAAGCCGGAGTGCCCACATCGACACCTTCTGTCAGGATGGGATGCCACCGGAGGACCAGCTACCGGATCTCATCTTCACAATTCCCGAGGTCGACTATCCCGAGCGGCTCAACGCGGCCACCGAGTTGCTCGCTTCGGGGGAGGGGGGTCGTCCCTGTGTGTCCGGTGGTGGTGTGACCTGGACCTACTCCGACCTCGACGCCTGGTCGGCGCGCATCGCCAACGTTCTCGTCGGCGAGCACGACATCGTGCCGGGCAACCGGGTCGTTCTCAGGGGCGGGAACAACCCCTGGACCGTGGCCTGCTGGCTCGCCGTCCTCAGGGCGGGGGCGGTCGTCGTGACCACCATCCCCCTGCTTCGCAAGGGCGAGATGGAGGAGGTCCTCGACAAGAGCCGACCCTCCCTCGCCCTCTGTGAGACCACCTTCGCCGCCGAGATGACCGAGCTCGAGGACGTGACATGGCAGCTGTGGGGGGACGGATCCGACAGCTCACTCGAGGCCATCGCCGCCACCAAGCCGGACAGCTTCGACGATGTCGACACCGCCGCCGACGATATCGCACTCATCGCCCTCACCTCGGGAACAACCGGGGCGCCGAAGGCGCCTATGCATTTCCATCGCGACCTGCTCGCCATCGCCGACACCTTCGGCAAGATCCTCAAGGCCGGACCCGACGATGTGTTTACCGGGAGCCCACCCCTCGCCTTCACCTTCGGTCTCGGTGGTGTCGTGGTGTTTCCCATGCGGGTGGGGGCCTCGACCGTTTATCCCGCCGCCCCCGGGCCGGAAGCCCTGGCCAGGATCATCGACGAGGCCGGATGCACTGTCTGTTTCACCGCACCCACCGCCTACCGCGCCATGTTGGGGATGACGGACCGGTTCGACCTCTCCAGTCTCCGTCGGGCGGTCTCCGCCGGGGAGATCCTGGGCAAGGCCAACTTCGACGCCTTCAAGGAGGCCACCGGTGTCGAACTTATCGACGGGATCGGTGCCACCGAGATGCTTCACATCTTCATCTCCGCTTCCGACGAGGACATCCGTCCCGGGGCGACCGGTCTCCCCGTGCCCGGTTTCGAGGCCAAGGTGACCGGCGACGATGGCGAGGAGGTGCCCGACGGCGAGGTGGGTCGTCTTGCGGTGCGGGGACCGGTGGGATGTCGCTATCTGAATGACGAACGTCAGGCCACCTACGTCCAGGACGGGTGGAACCTCACCGGGGACGCCTACATACGGGACTCCGACGGCTACTTCTGGTATCAGGCGCGAACCGACGACATGATCATCTCCTCCGGTTACAACATCGCCTCACCCGAGGTGGAACAGGCCCTGCTCGGTCATCCCGAGGTGGTCGAGGCCGGGGTCATCGGGGTGCCCGATCCCGACCGAGGCCAGGTGGTCAAGGCCTTTGTCCACCTGCGCGACCCATCGATGGCGGGTGACACCCTGGCGAGGGAGCTCCAGGATCACGTCAAGGAGACGATCGCCCCCTACAAGTACCCGCGGATTGTCGAGTTCTCAGAGGAGCCACTCCCCAAGACCCTGACCGGCAAGCTGCAACGCTTTGCCCTGCGCGGCTCGTCCGGAGCGTGACGCCCCCCGACGGAGATCGACGGGCGGTGGTCACCGGGGGCACCCGTGGCATCGGTGCCGCGGTAACCCGGCGTCTGGTCGAGGCCGGATACGAGGTGTTCGCCATGGCCCGCCACTCGGTCGACATCGACGGCGCCGCGGTGGTGGTGTGTGATGTGACGGATACGCTCGCCGTGTCGGACGTCTTCTCCCGTCTCGGTACCGTCGGCGTCCTCGTCAACAACGCCGGTGCGGCCGTGTCCAACCCCATCGAGCGGACCACCGACGACGAGTGGGAGACCGTCATGGCGGTCAACGCCACCGGGCCGTTCCTGTGCAGTCGGGCCGTGGTCCCCGGTATGAAGGAGAGGGGGTTCGGTCGGATCGTCACCATCGCCTCCAGCGCCGGTATCGCGGGTGCTCCCTACATCAGCGCCTACGCCGCCTCGAAGCACGCCGCGGTCGGGCTCACCCGGGCGCTGGCCGCCGAGCTCGCCGGTTCAGGTGTCACCGCGGCGGCGGTCTGTCCCACCTATGTGAAGACGGAGATGACCGACGAGACCATACGCAACATCGCAGACAGGACCGGGGCCGGGCTGGAGGAGGCGTGGCGTCGACTGGCCGATCTCACGCCCCACGGTCGTATCCTCCAACCCGAGGAGGTTGCCGATGTGGTCCTCGATCTGATCGGCGATCCCACCGCGAACGGGGAGATAAGAGTGTTGGATGGAGGATCATGAGTTTCACCGGATCGGTTCCCAGCAACGACCAATGGCATCATTTCGACCTCTGGGTCGAGGACCGGGTGGCGACGCTCACCTTCACCCGCCCCGACCGCCTCAATGCCCTCACCTTCGAGGTGTACGCCGATCTGCGTGACCTCTTCCGTCAGATCCCCCTCCGTGACGACATCGATGCGGTGATCATCACCGGGCAGGGGAGGGCCTTCTGTTCGGGCGGTGACGTCAACGACATCATCGGTGAGTTGGTCACCTTCGACCCCAAGCAACTCCTCGAGTTCACCCGGATGACGGGACAGGTCATCCAGAACATGCGGGAGTGCCCCGTTCCCATCATCGCCGCCATCAATGGCACCGTGGCCGGCGCCGGTGCGGTGATCGCCCTCGCCTCCGACTTCCGGTTGGTGGTCCCCGGCGCCCAGTTCCGCTTCCTGTTCACCAAGGTCGGCCTCTCCGGCGGGGACATGGGCTCGGCCTACCTCCTTCCCCGGCTCGTCGGTTTGGGGAGGGCGACGGAGATCCTCATGTTCGGTGATCCCGTCGGTCCAGAGCGCGCCGTTGAGATCGGTCTGGCCAACCGCATGGTCGAGGCGAGAGAGCTCATCGACACCGCCAACGAACTGGCCCGACGTCTCGCCGACGGGCCCCGCTTTGGCTACGCCATGACCAAGCTGTTGCTGAGCCGGGAACAGGACATGGATCTCGCCGGCGCACTCGAGTTCGAGGCCATGACCCAGGCACTCCTCATGGGAAGCGAGGACCTCCGCGAGTTCCATCGGGCGTTCACCTCCGGCCAGCAGCCCAAATGGACGGGTCGCTGAACATGCGCCACCGACAGGTGAATCCCGATTCGATGGCCCCCGCCCACGGCTTCAGTCATGCCGTGGTGGCAGCACCGGGGACGACCGTGTACCTGGGCGGACAGGTGGCCTTCGATGGAGACGGCATCGTGGTCGGGGAGACCCTCGCCCAGCAATACGGGGTGGCGTTGGGCAATGTGGTCACCGCCCTCGAGGCCTGTGGGGGCCGACCCTCCGATATCGTCTCGATGGTGGTCTACGTCACCGATGTCGGGGCCTATCGGTCCGATCCCTCCGGGGTGGGCGCCGCCCACCGCGCCCATCTCGATCGCCACTACCCGGCGATGGCGCTAATCGGTGTCTCCGAGCTTGTCGAACCTTCCGCCATGGTGGAGATCGTCGCCACCGCGGTGATGCCCGAGAACGAGAACGGTTCGGCTGTACCTGGAGGTGCAAAATCAGAGCAAGTTGAGGGAGGGCGGTCTGGCGACCCCCGTCCCTAACCCCGCTCCCCATACAACTCGCGGGCGATTATGGAGCGCTGCACCTCGGAGGCGCCCTCGTAGATCCGGGGGGCGCGTACTTCCCGATACAGCTTCTCCAGGGGGTGGTCCCGCTCCAAAGCGTGGGCGCCGTGGAACTGGATGGCTCGGTCCACCACCCGGGAGGCCATCTCGGTGGCGTGGAGTTTGGCCATGGCCGAGAGTCGGGTGATCTCGGTTCCACCCCTGTCGTACTCGTCCGCGGCCTCGTAGACCAGCAGACGGGCCGTCTCGATGTCGACGGCCATGTCGGCGATACCGTGTTGTATGGCCTGAAGATCACTGAGATTCCCCCCGAACGCCTCCCGCCCCGCGGTGTGCTCGAGGGTGGCGTCGAGTGCGGCCTGTGCCATACCCAGCGCGAACGCCCCCACACTGGGGCGGAAGAGGTCGAGGGTCCCCATGGCGACCCGGAAACCGCGGCCCTCGTCGCCGAGGAGGGCATCGGTGGGGAGGGTCACCCCGTCGAGGGTGAGCCGCCCGAGGGCGTGAGGCGCCACCATCTCGAGGGGTTGGCCCGTTAGCCCTTCCGAGTCGCCGGGCACGACGAAGGCGCTCACGCCGCGGGATCCCTCCTCACCGGTGCGGGCGAACAGGGTGTAGACGTCGGCATCGGGGGCATTGGAGATCCACACCTTCTCGCCACTGAGCCGCCAGCCCTCGTCAACCCGCTCCGCCACCGTTGAGATGGCGGCGGCATCGGAGCCGGCACCCGGTTCGGTGAGGGCGAATGCGGCCACGGTGCGTCCCACGGCGATGTCGGGGACCCAACCCTCCCTCTGGCGGGCCGTTCCATGGAGGAGGATGGGATAGCCCCCCAGACCCTGAAGGGCGAGGGCGGTCTCGGCCCCGGGGAGATGAAGACCCAGGGTCTCCCGGAGCACACAGAGAGACCGGGCCGACACCGATCCGGGGAGGGTGCCGCCGGCCGACTCGGGGAAGATCTCGGGGAGGAGGTCGCGGCCGAGTGTCTCGAGGAGGGGGCGGTTGACCCTGCCAGGGGGTCCGTTGGTGACGATCGGGGACAGCGCACCGATTGAGGTCTCGGCGAGCCCTATCAGTCGAAGGTCCTCATCGGTCCGTCGCATCGGCGTTCGGCCTCCCGTATATTGTCCTATTTGCGAACGTCACGGTAACATGCCACTCGTTGACGAAGGGTACGCGATGACGGTCCACAGGTTGGCATGCATCGGTGGCGGACCGGCCGGTCTGTACACCGCCATCCTGGCCCGTCGTGTCCTGCCCGACTGCGAGGTCACCGTCTACGAACGCAATCCTAGGGATGCGACGTTCGGGTTTGGCGTGGTGTTCTCCGACGAGACCCTCGACCACATCTCCGCGGCCGACCCCGAGTCGTTCTCTCGGATCGAGAAGGAGTTCCGCTACTGGTCGGATCTGGAGATCCGCAAGGGCTCCCACATCACCCGATCCACCGGTCACGGGTTCGCCGCCTTCCCCCGTCTCCGTCTCCTCCAGATCCTCGCCGATCGCGCTACCGAGCTCGGAGCCGACGTTCGGTTCGAGACCGACGTCGACGACCCCGAGTCGATCGATGCCGACCTGGTGGTCTGCGCCGACGGGGTCAACTCGTCAATGCGGAAACGGTGGCAGAAGGAGCTCGACATATCGGAGCGACCGGGATCGGCGCGGTATGCCTGGTTCGGGACCGAACACGACTTTGGGGTTTTCACGTTCATTTTCGAGGAGACCGCCCACGGTGTCGTCCAGGCCCACTGCTACCCCTACATGGACGGGGGGAGCACCTTCATCATCGAGCTCGCCGACCAGACCTGGCACCGACTGGGACTCCAACCCGGGCGGGAGTTCGGTCCCGGGGAGAACGACCCCGGCGCCATCGCGTTCACGGAGGACCTGTTCGGGCATCATCTCGGGGGTCACGGTCTCATCGGCAACTACTCGCAGTGGATCCAGTTCCCCGAGGTGACGGGTCGGGACTGGTGGTCGGATCGGTATGTGTTCCTCGGTGACGCCATCCACACCGCCCACTTCTCCATCGGCTCTGGGACCAAGCTCGCCCTCGAGGACGCCATCGCCCTGGTGGACGCCCTCGAAGCCGGTGACGAGCTCGGCGACTCCCTACAGATGTATCAGGACAACCGGCTGGGCCAGGTCGAATCCACCCAACGTGCCGCCCGAACATCCCAGGACTGGTTCGAAAACGTCGACCGCTACTGGTCGTTGCCCGATCTCCAGTTCGACTTCCAGCTTCTCACCCGCAGTCAGCGCATCAACCTCGACAACCTTCGGGTGCGTGACCCGGTGATGTCGGAGAAGATCGTCGATTGGTGGCGGGGGAACCAGCCGCTGTCGTGCGACGACGATGCCCCTCCGATGTTCGTCCCCTTCCAATTGAGGGACGTGGTGTTCCCCAACCGGGTTGGGGTCTCGCCCATGGCGCAGTACTGCGCCGACGATGGGGTCCCGACGACCTGGCATCTGGTCCATCTCGGAGGTCGGGCGGTGGGTGGGGCCGGTCTGGTCATGATCGAGATGACCTGTGTGACCCCCGAGGGTCGGATCACCCCGGGTTGCACCGGTCTGTGGAACCACCAACAGGCCGAGGGGTTCGCCCCGATAGTCGAGTTCGTCCGCGAACACAGCGACGCCGTCCTGGGAATGCAACTGGGCCACTCGGGACGCAAGGGCGGGATGCGGGTTCCTTGGGAGGTGGGTGGTGACGACTTCTATCCTCTCGAGGAGGAGTGGGAGAGGCTCTCGGCCTCCCCGGTTCCGTACCTTCCCGACGGCCCCGTCCCGACGGAGATGACCCGAGCCGACCTGGAGGAGGTCCGCGACCAGTTCGTGGCCGCGGCGGTTCGGTCCCGGGATCTCGGCTTCGACCTCCTCGAGCTTCACATGGCACACGGCTATCTGCTCTCCAGCTTCATCAGCCCCCTGACCAACCACCGCACCGACGGTTACGGTGGAGACCTCGATGGCCGTCTCCGTTATCCCTGCGAGGTGATCACCGCCGTCCGCGAGGTCTGGCCCGACAACCTCCCGCTGTCGGCCCGCATCTCGGCGACCGACTGGGCCGAGGGGGGCACCAGCGGCGACGACGCCGTCGCCATGGCCCGTCGCTTCTCCGAAATCGGGGTCGACATCATGGATGTCTCCACCGGTCAGGTCGTCTCCCACCAGGAGCCCCGCTACGGGCGGTTGTACCAAACGCCCTACGCCGACCGCATCCGACTCGAGACGGGGATGCCCACGATGACGGTGGGTTCGGTGTCATCGGTGGATGACGTCAACACCGTGCTCGTCGCCGGGAGGGCGGACATCTGTCTCCTCGCCCGCCCCCATCTCGTCGATCCCTATTGGACCCTCAACGCCACCATGGACCAGGGGTACACCGGCCACCCCTGGCCACCGCAATACCTCTCAGGGGCCACGGTGCGTCGCCGTCTTCAGGACCCCGACGACCGGGTGAGGAATCCCGAGCAGCGGTTCTGACGGTCAGTTCCGTTCTCGCGCGTTTAGGCCGACGTATACGCCCGCCTAAACGCGCGAAAAGATCATGACAACACCTCGGCGGTGCGGTGTTTGGTGCTGGAATGGCGGACGAGGAGTGAGAGGGAGCCGACGAAGGCGATGACGGCGAAGATCATCACCGCGCTGTCGGAGTGGAACCATCCGTAATAACCCCAGAGGACCCCCTCCAATGTGCCCAGGAGCCAGGTCCTCGGTTCCAGCCCGCTTGGCGCCCAGGTCCGGTAGGCGGTCCACACCGCCGGGGTCATCTGCACGGCGTAGGAGACACCGAGGATTCCACCGAACAGCGGCCAGCCACCGATCAGGAACGATCCGACAAACAGCGCGACCACGGCGAGACCACGCAGCAGGGGGAATCCCATCGGAACCCCCAGGCTCGCCAGCTTCCAGGCGATGTAGGTGTAGGGGAAGACCATCACCCCGGTGGAGATGGCGGCGCCGGCCAGATCCTGGTTTACCAGGTACACCACCCAAGAGGTGTTGATCACGACCCCGAGCATGGGCCACGATCCCGAGATGCCGGCGTGATCACCGGTCCGGACGAGCTTCACCAACTGGGGGACGAGAAACGCGATCGAGATGATGGTGGCGAGCACGATCGTGATGGAGGCGAGAACCTGCATCATGGGGATGGTAGGAGGCCGCGCTCAGGTCAACAGCAGCTTGACCAGACGCCGACGGGTGATGGCCACACCGATGAGACCCATCACGAGGAGGAAGGCGACATGACCGGTCATGGTGATGTCGACCACCCCCAGGACCAGACCCCGGATGATCTCCGCCCCGTGATACAGCGGTGACAGCCCGATGAAGGGCTGCAGAGCATCGGGGTACACCTCAAGCGGATAGAAGGTCGCCGAGAAGAGGAAGAGGGGGAGGGTGACAAGTTGGACGAGGTCGAAGTCCTGCCAGCTCTTCATGTATGTGGTGGCTGCCATTCCGCACGCGGCGAAGGCGAATCCGATCAGCACCGCGGCGGGGAGGGCGAGTGGCCACCACCACCCCGAGGTGAGACCCATCACGACGAGGATGACGAGGAAGGCTGCCGAGTACAGGGCACCCCTGATGAGACACCACGAGATCTCGCCGACGGCGATATCTACCGGTTTCATCGGTGTGGTCAGGATCCCGTCGTATACCTTCCCGTAGCGGAGTTTGAAGAAGATGTTGAATGTCGACTCGATGACGGCGCCGTTCATGGCGGAGGCAGCCAGGAGCGACGGGGCGACAAAGGCCACGTACTCGATAGGGATCCCACCGGGCCCGGTGACATTCCCCACCAGGGCACCAAGACCGACACCCATCGAGAACAGATAGAAGATCGGCTCGAGGACGCCCGAGAAGAACACGGTCCACACCCGGCGGGCGACGAGAAGATTGCGCTCCAACAACCGGTGCGCCCGCAATCCTCCCAGGACGGGGAGTGGGGTGATCCGGGTCGGCGCCGTCGGGGTGGTCGGCGCCGTCACTTGCGGATTCTGCTGTCGAGACGTCGCACCGCAAGCCACCACCCCAGACCCAACATCGCCACGAGATAGACGGCGTGGATGGGGAGGGCGATGGTCCCCACCATCGGGGCTTCCAGGGCGGGGAGGGCGAGACGTCGCACCAGCTCGACCCCGTGGTAGAGCGGGGTGACCATGGCGATGGGCGCCATCCAGCCGGGGAGCTGGCTCACCGGGAAGAAGGTCCCCGAGAACAGGAACAACGGAAGTACCACGAAGCGGAAGGTGTTGGAGAGGACGGTTTCGTCCTCGATTCCCGCGGTCATGGCAAAGGTGGCGGCGTGGAATGCCGAGCCGGTGAGCACGGCCGCCGGAATCACCAATAGGAGGGGGAGGATATCGATGGCGCCGAACGTCACGGCGACGAGCCCGTAGACCAGGGTGGCGAAGGTGAGTCTGACCGCACCCCATGCGAGCATCCCCGAGACCATGTCGGACACCCCGACCGGTGTCGCCAGGACGGCGTCGAAGGTCTTGCGCCATTTGATCCCGGCCAGTACCGGCCAGGCGCCCTCGCCGAATCCGGTCTGCATGGCCGAGGCGGCGAGAAGTCCGGTGGCGACGAAGGAGACGAACGGAATTGCCAGCTCGGCCTGACCCGAACCCCGGTCGACGAGGCTGCCCAGACCGACACCCATGGCGGCCAGGAAGAGGACCGGGTTGAGGAACGTCGAGATGATCGAGCCCCGCCAGGTCCTGCGGTAGTTGCGGTACTCGGCCTCGACCACACGAAGGGCAGGAAGAGTCACGAAAGTCGAGTCTAGGAGACTGGTGTGAAACGCATGTCACACATCTCGACGCCCAGCCATCGCCGCTCGCGGCGTCCTCGTCCTCGAAGCACCGCACCGGGTGCGTCTTCGTCCTGCGTCCTGGCGAGCGGCGCGTCTGGCCGCCGATCTGCACAACGGCATTCCACACCAGTCTCCCTAGGAGCCTCCTAGGAGGCCAAAAACAGGAAGAGTTAGCCGTCGAGGGACTCGGCCGGAGCGATCCATTGGGTTGGCTGATTGGTGACCCGGCCGATCCGGTCGTAGTCGTTGTCGTAGTGAAGGACCACGAGTCCCGCCGATTCGGCGGTCGCGGCGATCACCAGGTCGACGGGCTTCGCTCCCCGGTGTTGACCTGACGCGGCGAGGCGCCCAGCCACGTGCACAGCTCGGGTCATGACCGTCTCCGTGATCGGAGCGCTGGGGAGGGCTGTTCGCTCATTGATGACCTCGAGGACGTCACGAGAGCGCGACCCGTAGAGCACTTCGAGATCGATCATGCGACAGGTCCACATTTGGCCGTAGCGAACCAGTTCGATCAGCCGGTCACCGACTGGATCTTGGGCTGCCCGCCCGAGCACAGAGGTATCGACCAGGTAGTTTCGGTCGGTCACCTCGGTCGACGCGCCTCTTCGATAAGGGAGAGGTCAAGAGGTCGAGACCGCAGTCGCCGAACGTGTTGGATGCCCAGTTCGTGATCGGCCAGGCGTTTCAGGGCGGTCTCCACCGTTGCCCTGATGGTGTCGGTTCCGGCGGCGGCACGCGCCCGTTTCAGCAGCTCGTCGTCGATGTCGACAAGACGTTTGGTCATGATTGTCACTATATACGATAACGGTCTGGATATATACCCCCCCCGGGCGAGGGGGCCGGCTTTGTAGATCCCCCATCACTCCTCCAACAGATGGAACGCTACGGTTCTCGTCATGTCATACGTCTCATCCCGATTCGCCTCGTTCGGGTCGAGTGTCTTCACCGAGATAACGAGCGTCGCCCGACGGGCCGGGGCCATCGACCTCGGTCAGGGGTACCCCACCTGGGAGGGACCGGACTTCGTCAAGGAGGCGGCGGTGGTGGCGATCCGGGATCGGTCCAACCAGTATCCACCTTCCATAGGCCTTCCCGTTCTCCGTGAGGCGATCGCGGCTAGATGGAAGCTCGATACCGGGATGACCGCCGATCCCGACACCGAGATCACCGTCACCTCGGGATGCACCGAGGCCCTGGCGGCGACCATCCTCGGTCTGATCGAGCCGGGCGACGAGATCATCCTCCTCGAACCGTTCTACGATTCCTACCCGGTCTGTGCCGAGATGGCGGGGGCCACGGTGCGCTCGGTGGTGCTGCGTCCCCCCGACTTCGCCATACCCCTCGACGAACTGGAGAGTGTCTTCGGCGATAACACCCAATTGATCCTGGTCAACAGCCCCCACAATCCCACCGGAAGGGTCTTCAGCCGCGAGGAGCTGGAGGGGATCGCCCAGCTGTGCCGTCGTCACGACGTGATCGCTGTCACCGACGAGGTATACGAGCACATGACATACGACACCGATCTGGTGCGCATGGCCACCCTAGGCGACATGTGGGAGAGGACCGTGAGCCTGTCGTCGACCGGCAAGACCTTCTCGCTGACCGGGTGGAAGACGGGCTGGGCGATTGCGCCCGTCCATCTATCCGAGGCGGTGCGGGCCGCCCACCAGTTCCTCACCTACACCGTCCCCAATCCCATGCAATGGGGCACCGCGGCCGGTCTCGGCGCCGGCCAGTCCTACTTCGACGAGCTTCGCTCCGACTACCAGCGGAGGAGAGACTTCCTCGCCGACGGCCTCGGCCGGGTCGGGTTCGATGTATTCCTGCCCGAGGGCACCTACTTCATGCTTGCTGACCACACGGGGTTCGGCGAGCGCACCGATGTCGAGTTTGTCCACCATCTCATCAACGAGGTCGGTGTGGCGGCGATCCCGCCATCCTCGTTCTACACCGATCCCTCCGATGGGTCCGCTCTGGTCAGGTTCGCCTTCTGCAAGGACGACCCCACCATGGAGGCCGCCCTGGAACGTCTCGAGGCGGGTCTTAGGAGGCCTCCTTAGTCGGTGAGTTTGCGACCGGTCAGCCGGAGGAAGACGTCCTCGAGCGTCGAGCGACGGGTGAGTGTGCCGCGGGGGTGGAAGTCGTTCGACTCGAGGATCGACATGGTGGTGTCGGCGTCGTCGGTGTAGAGCAGGATCCGCTCACTGAGGACCTCGACCCGTTTGATCCCCGCAAGACCGCCGTTGCCGAGACGGGCGGCTGTGGCGGCGTGGTCCACCGGGTCGAAGAACAGCTCCAGCACCTCCCGGGTGGAGTGGGTTCGGATCAGCCCACCGGGTGAGTCCGCGGCGACGATGCGCCCCCCGTCCATCACGACCAGGCGATCGCAGAGCTGTTCCGCCTCGTCCATGTAGTGGGTGGTGATGATCAGGGTGGCGCCCCGTCCCTTGAGCTGCCGGAGACGATCCCAGAGGACGTGGCGGGCCTGGGGGTCGAGACCGGTGGTGGGCTCGTCGAGGATGACCAGCTGCGGTTGGTTGATAAGCGACCGGGCGATGGTAAGACGGCGTTTCATCCCTCCGGAGAGATCATCCACCGGGGAGTCCCTCTTCTCGGCAAGTTGGGAGAAGTCGAGCAGCTCGTCGATCCTCTTCCGGATTACCGTCTTGGGGAGGTCGTGATAGCGCCCGTACACATACAGGTTCTCCGCCACGGACAGCTCGAGGTCGAGGTTGTCCTCCTGGGGGACGACCCCGAGACGACTCCGGATGACGGGCCCGTCGTCCACCGGGTC
>WHUC01000004.1:0-17294 GCA_009377435.1 Acidimicrobiia bacterium | reverse complement strand
AAGAACACGTACGCCAACGCGAACATGACGGCGGTCATGGCGAGAAGGGTCACCATCTGGGGCCACACCACGAGAAGACTCTGGGTGAGGTCGAGTTCGGTGACGATGGCCCGATCCACCTGCTCCAGCGTGAGCAACCCGGTGCTCCGCACCTCGGGGTCGAGCAGAACGGTCGAGCCCCCCTGGAACAAGGTGATCGGCGACATCTGGGAGACCAACTGCTCGGTGCGGGCGCTGGCAATCTGGTCGGCGGGCGACTCGCCCCCGGGGGACACCACCCCGGCGATGGCACCGAAGATGAACGTCCCGAACAGGGTGAGGACCAACCAGATCCCGACGGGGATGAGCGCCGATGTCGCAGCCCGCCGGCTCACCACCGAGGCCAGTGTCGCCAGTGCCTGCCAGAAGCCGACATAGATGACCGCGAAGACCACCCACACCACGAGACGCCAGATCTCGGTGGGTGAGGGCACCACCCCGAGACGGAAGATCCCGATTCCGGACACGAACACGACCAGCGAGGTGAGCATGATCGTCACCACCCCAAGTCCGGCGACGAACTTTCCCAGGATCACCTCGTCGCGATGGATCGGTTGGGCAAGGAGACGGGGAAGCGTTCCCTGCGACCGTTCCCCGTTCACGGCGTCGAAGCCGAACATGATCCCGAGGAGCGGGGCGAGAAACCCGACGAAGACGATGAGGGGGAAGGGCACGGGTCCGTCGTCACCGTGAACAGCTTGAGGAACAGGGCGGTGATCCCCTGGGCATTCGGGGCGATGTCGCGGATACCGCCCGAGGCGGCGAAGACCGCCGCCGCGGTGGCTATCCCGAGCACCGCCATGAGCACGATGAAACGCCCCGAGAGGAGATGATCCGACAGCCCCTTCGCCGCCACCACCCGCCATCCGGCGATGCGTGGCACCGTTGCGGATTCGGTGCTCATATCGCGGTCTCCGATTCCGCGCTCTCGAAATAGCGCCGGTAGATGGCATCGAGGTCCTCGTCAACTCGGTGGATCCCTGTTATCCGGGCCCCGTCGGACACGAGGCTGGACACCGTGTCGGGGAGGAACCCGACCTCCAGAGTCGCCACCCACGAGCCCGGGACACGGCCATGGGTCACTTCGTCTACGGTTGCCGACTTCTCGAGCCGGCCTCGTGCGGTCTCGTCGTCTGTGTCGAATCGGAACTCGACCCGGGTCGTGCCCTTCTTGTCTGCGGCGAGCTCGTGGGGAGCCCCCGAGACGACGACGCGACCCCGGACGAAAATCGCCACCCTGTCGCAGACGGCTTGGACCTGTTGCAACAGGTGACTCGAGAGGAGGATGGTCACATCCTCTTCGGCGGCGAGTCTGCGGATGAGGTCGAGCATGGTTGCCACGCCTTCGGGGTCGATGGCGGTGGTCGGTTCGTCGAGCATCAGGATCAGGGGACTCTTGACGAGGGCGTCGGCGAGACCGAGTCGTTGCTTCATCCCTCGCGAGTATTCGCCCGCGAGCTGGTCGGCTGCCTCGGTGAGCCCCACCTGTTCGAGGAGTCCGCCGATATGGGTCTCGGCATCGGCGACACCGTTGAGTCTCGCCGTGAAACGCAGGTTCTGTCGGCCGGTGAGGTTGTCGTAGAAACCGACGGCGTCGGGAAGAAAACCAACCTTGCCCTTGACGTCAAGTGGTCGCCTGCGGGGATCGAGACCGAGGACCTCCATCTCGCCGGAGGTCGGCTCGACGAGACCCAACAGCATGAGGATGGTGGTGGTCTTGCCGGCACCATTGGGCCCAAGAAGCCCGAATACCTCCCCGGCCTTCACGTCGAGATCGAGACCGTCGACGACGGTGTGGCCGTCATATGTCTTTGTCAGTGCCTCGGTGTGGATGGTGGTCGTCATCTCATCGCCTTCCGAAACGCCGGAAGACCCAGGCGAGGCCGGCAAGGGTGAGGGCGATGAGGCCGATCCCGACCAAACCCCACAGGGTCGAGGGATTCACGGTCGTCCTCACGTCGATCTGCCCCTCCGCCTCGGCGTGGGTGGCAGTGAAGCCGATGATGTAATCCCCGGCTACGGCCTCGTCGGACGGGGCTATGGTGGCCGTCGCCACTACCGACTCGCCTGGGGGGATCTGGGCAATTGTGGGCTGCTCAAAGTTCACCTCCCAATCGCTCGGCGGTGTGGCACTCATCTCGACCCCCTGGAGTGGGGCCTTCCCGGTGTTGGTGACCACGAGATCGACGGTGCTGGCGTCGCCCACCGTGACCTCGGCATTGAGACGCTGATCGGGTGTGGAAAGATCCAACGAGAATGAGCCCACGATCTCCACGATCACTTCGGCCGAGACCTCAGTGTCCCCTGCCGTGGCCTGGACATTGATGGGGTACTGGGCTGATTCGACCTGTTGCGGTGAGGTTGCCTCGACGGTGACCGTCTCCGAGGTTCCGGCCGCCACCTGGATGGTGGAGGCCTGCGCCTCACCGGATGGTTGTGCAGTTACGTCCTATCCCGCCGGGCTCCACCGCAACCCCTGGGTAGGGGGTGCTTACCGTCAGTTCATTCGGGACGGGTGGCGTGCCCGGTGTCGTGTCGGCTGGTTGTGCTGAGACCGCGGTTGCGGTGACAAGGGTCAGCGCTGCGACGAGCAGCGCCGGGATTCGAGTTGGACGCATGGCCTTTTCTCCTTCAGAATGTGGGCCATTTTCCAGTATGGGAGAGTACCCGTTAACCAGATGTAAACCACCTGCGATTTGACCGGCGCCCCTGTCAAATCCGGTATCGACCCCTGTGGACGAGGTCGGCAGGGGCTTTGCGACCACCGAACCTGGCCGGGGTGGCGTCGTCGGCCGGGTAGCCGAACGCCACCGCATACCGGGTCACCCGCCCCTCGGGCACACCCAGGGTCTCCCGGGCGTCCTCGTCGCGGTGGAGGGTGATGGGGCACGAGGCGACCCCGAGACTCCGGGCCGCCAGCATCATGTTCTGGGCAACCCGGCCCGAGTCGAACTCGTAGCCGTCCGGCTCCTGGACGATCACCACTGTTGCCGCCGACGCCCTAATCGGCCCGGTGAAGTCACCGGCCTCGGCCAGGGCGTTGCGGTCGTTGGGATCGGTGACCACCACGAACGACCAGTTCTGGCGGTTCTTCGAGCTCCCCGTCCACCGCGCCGCCGCCAGGATGGCGTCGAGGTGCTCTTCGTCGAGTGGCTCGTCCCGGTAGTCGCGGAGGGCGCGGAGCCCGATGATGAATTCGTACGTTTCGTTCATGGTCCCAACGGTATCGGTACTCTGGTCCGGACCGCGAGTTAGGAAAGGCCCAGACCCATGGTCACTCCCCACATTTCCGCCGTCGAGGGCGATTTCGCCGAGTCGATCCTGCTGCCCGGAGACCCCCTGCGGGCAAGGTACATCGCCGAGACGTTCCTCGATGACGCCCGCGAGGTGACCTCGGTGCGCAACATGCTCGGGTTCACCGGGACCTACAACGGGACCGAGGTGTCGGTGATGGGGACGGGCATGGGTATCCCCTCGGCCTCGATCTACGCCACCGAGCTCGTCGACCAGTACGGGGTGAAGAACCTGATCAGGGTGGGGTCTTGTGGTGCCATCAGCGAGACCGTCAAGGTGCGCGATGTCATCCTTGCCGTCGGTGCCTGCACCGACTCCGGGATCAACCGGGCCCGGTACGGCGGATACGACTTCGCCGCCACCGCCGACTACGCGCTCCTCCGTGCCGCCGCCGACGCCGCCGCCGCCGCCGGTGTCGAGGTGATGATCGGCAACGTGCACTCGGCCGATCTGTTCTACAACCCCGCGCCCGAGATGTTCGACACCATGGAGAAGATGGGTGTTCTCGCCGTGGAGATGGAGGCGGCCGGGCTGTACGGGGTCGCCCACGAGAGGGGTGCCAGGGCCCTGGTCATCCTCACCGTGTCCGATCACATCCGCACCGGTGAGGCGACCACATCCGAGGAGCGTCAGACCAGCTTCGAGGAGATGATGAGGATCGCCCTCGACAGCGTCGCGGGCTGACGAGACCCGTCCGGCCGGTTCGACCTGGTTGGCTGGGCACCCCGGACAACTAATGTCTCGCGGATGAATACCAGAGCCGACGTTGTGGTGATCGGGTCCGGCATCATCGGCTCGTCGATAACCCACGAACTTGCCCGTCACGGTGTCGGGTCGGTGATCGCCGTCGACAAGGCCGCCGGACCGGCCGAGGGCTCGACAGGGGCATCGTCATCGTTCTGCCGTTGCCGCTATTCCCGACCCGAGCTGATAACCATGGCGTTGGAGGGACGGGAGCTCTACGGCGCCTGGGCGCGGTACACCGGTCTCGAGTCGCCGCGATCGGAACTGAAGCGACCCGGCTTGGTGTGGATGCTGGGATGGGACCGGGAGTCAACCGTGGCCGACGCCGAGCGGATCGAGGCCCACGGTGTCGAGGTCTCGGTCCTTGACGCGGGGGAGCTGGTCGGTCGATACCCGATGTTCTCGGCCTGCGGCGAGCCCTTTGATCTGACCGGCGAGATAGAGCACGAGTGCCGACCGGCCGAGGCATTCCTCGTCGAGGAGCGGAGTGGTTACGCCGACCCCGCCGGGGCCAATCAGGATCTGGTCGAGGCCGCCCGCAACCGGGGTGCCGAGGTGCGGTTCTCCTCGTCTGTGACCGGGATAATCAGATCCGGTGACCGTATCACCGGCGTCGAGCTCGCCGACGGCTCCCGGATCGATGCCGGGCTGGTGGTCAACGCCGCCGGTCCGTGGTGCAATCGGATCAACGAGATGGCCGGTGTGGATCTGAGATGGACGCTCACCCCCACCCGGGTCCAGGTGATATATCGACCCCTCCCGCCCGAGATGTCCTCGTTGCCCATGGCCGGCGACTTCAGCACCGGTATCTACTTCCGCCCCGAGTCGGATGGTCAGCAGGTGCTGGTGGGGTCGGTGCTCTCCGAGGACGAGGAGGAGATCGTCGAAGATCCCGACTCCTTTCGAAAGACGTCCGATCCCGACTTCACCGAGATGAAGTTGGCGGCCCTCCATCACCGCATCCCCGATCTCGAGGCGAGGGGTCTGCCTACGGGAATCGCCGGTCTCTACACCATCAACCGTGAGGATGTCCACCCGGTGTTGGGTCCCGTCGGCCCAGAAGGATTCTGGGTTGCCAACGGCTTCAGCGGTCACGGGTTCAAGCTGGCGCCGGTGATCGGCTCGATGATTGCCCAGGCCCACAGCGGCGTCACCATGGAATCGGACACGGTGGTGCCGATGGACTTCTTCTCCAACGACCGCGACCCCCTGACAGTCGACGCCAAGAACGTCTTGGCCTAGTTGATTTGTGCGAGCTTTCTCCGGACTCCGTCGGCTGGGGCACGACCACGGGTTTGTCGTCATCTGCCTAGGGGAGGGTGTCCGAAGAAACAGACGCCGGCTCGCACGTTTGCCCTTCTGGCGACCCGGTCCCGTCGCCACGATGGACGAACGGTGTCCCGTGATAATGCCCGCGGGCCGGTCTTGTCGTCACGGTGTATGGCGGTGTCCCTGGGACTTAGCCTTAGTGCACCCCACCGCAATTACGCTGACGTTTCAACGGCCGGTGACGCCGCTCGCGGCGTCCTCGTCCTCGAAGCACCGCACCGGGTGCGTCTTCGTCCTGCGTCCTGGCGAGCGACGCCCCTGGCTCGCCGAAACATGCGACCGTATTTACGGTGGGGAGCACTTAGGGCCGGTCGATCATCTGGTCGACGGGGGCGAAGTCGTCGGTCAGGGGTCGGGCATCCCCGATGAAGGCGTCGAGTTCGTCGCCGGTGATGGTCACCGATGGCGAGGCCCGGGCGGCGAGCATTTGGTCGACTGCGGGGACATCGACCGCCTCCTCGCCGGCGATCACCACAAAGTTCCCCCCGGAGTCACCGGCGAGATAGTCGGGAGGGGCGGCGACGGCGACGTGGGTGAAGACCTCCCGGAGGGTCGCCAACTCACTGCGGACCAGGTCGAGGTCGGCGTAGTCGATGATGTTGAGCACATAGGTTCCCGAGGCGCGTAGTCGGTCCTCGAGCTGTCGGGCGAACTCGACGGTGGTGAGATGCCACGGCACCGCTGTGCCGCTGAAGGCGTCCCCGATGATCACGTCGATGGAATCGTGGGGGACCGAGGCGAGCGCGGTGCGGGCGTCGTCGGTGATGATCGTCATCTCCTCCGGTTGCAGACCCAGTTCGGCCACTCCGATGCCAACGAGGGCGTCGTCGATCTCGAGGACGGTGTTCTCGGTCCCGGGTCGCACCGACGCCAGGTAGCGGGGCATGGTGAACCCACCGCCTCCCACCGACAGGACGTCGAGGGGACCGGCGGGGGCGGTCACCTCGATCACGGCGGCGAAGTCCCGGATGTAGCGGAACTCGAGGAACTCGGGATCTTCGAGGTCGACGTAGCTATGACGGAGACGGTCGAGCCACAGGATCCGTCCCGAGTCGTTCTCGGGGTCGGCGTCGACCCGGGCGCAGGCGTAGGCGGTTTCCCACTCGCAGGGCCCCGTGACGGTGAGAAGCAGCGCACCGAGGGCCACGGCGTCGACCAGGGCGAAGGTGACGGTCCTCATCCGTCGGACGGAGTGGACGATTCCGGTGAGGATGAGAAGCCCGCCGAGACCGAGGACGATGGGGCGGGTTGGGATGGTGGCAAGCAGGACGAATCCGGTGAGGAACGTGCCCACGATGGCCCCGGCCGTGGCCACCGCCGAGAACGAGCCGACCACCTCCCCGGTCCTCTCGAGGGTGGAGAGGCTTATTTTCACCACCACCGGGGTTACCGCCGAGAGGACCGTGGCGGGGATAAAGAATGCCACCGCGGTGATCACGACGATGGACACCGGGTCGGCACCGGTGAAGATGGGACCGATGATGGCGACGACTGTCGGAGAGGCCAACGCCGATAACCCGCCAACGATGAATATCGGGCCGAGCAACCGCGCCGGGTCACCCCGGTCGGCCATGTGGCCCCCCAGCCACGATCCGACCGAGATACCGGCGAGAACGGTCCCGATGACACCGGTGAAGGTCTCCAGACTCACCCCCAGGTAAGGGGCGAGAAGACGACCGGCGAGGATCTCGAGGACCAACACCGACGCCGAGGCGAAGAAGACCAGAAGTCGGGAGGTTATGAGCGACATGCCGACGTGGAGTATCGCAGTCCCCACCGCGTAGCCCCCAATGCGGTCCCACCCGGGCTTTATCGACAGGCCCATACCTGCGGTACCCTCGACTTGGTGCACGAGTCGACCACCACGGCCTCTTCACCAATCCGTCACGGTCTCCGCGATGGCCTCACGCTGTTTGCTCCGGTCGTTCCCTTCGCCCTGGTGCTCGGTCTTGCCGTCATCGAGTCGGAGATCCCCACGGGACTCGGGTGGGCATCGTCCAGCATCATCTTCGGGGGTGCCGCCCAACTCACCCTGCTCACCCTGTACGGGCCGGGTGCTGTGATCGGAACGGTCGTGGCCGCGCTGGCGGTCAATGCCCGTCATCTCATGTACTCGGCGGCCCTCGCCCCCCGCTTCTCCGAACAACCCCACTGGTTCCGGATCCTCGGCCCCTACCTCCTGGTCGACCAGGTGTTCGCGGTGGTCGTCGGACGGAACGAGGACCCCGCCTGGTGGCGGCGCTACTACCTGACCGCGGGACTCGTCATGTGGACCATGTGGCAGATCTCGGTGGCCGTCGGTCTGTTCGTGGGACCGGTGATCCCCGAATCGTGGGGTCTGTCGTTCGCCATCCCGGTGATGTTCGTGGGGCTGGTGGCATTTCGTCTCGATCGGATGCCATCACTGGTGGCCGCCGTGGTCGGGGGAGGGGTCGCCCTCCTCTCGGCCGGTCTCCCCAACAAGGTCGGAATCATCCTGGGTGGTCTGGCCGGGGTAGCTGTCGCCACCCTGGTTGACGGGGACAAGAAGGGATCACGATGATAGCTCTGGCGGCGGTTGTGGTGGTGGGTATCGGGTCTTATGTCTTCAGGTCGGTGCTCATCCTGGCCACCGCCCACCGCCAACCGTCTCCTCTGCTCCGCAAAGCCCTCGACAATGTGGGTCCGGCCGTGCTCGCCGCCCTGGTCGCCAGCTCGATCTATACCCCGGGTGAGGTAACACCCGGGTTGCCCGAGATCGGTGGTCTTGTCGCCGCCCTGGTAATCGGGATGAAGACCAAGAACCTGCTGTGGACGTCGGTCGCCGGGATGTCGGTGTTCTGGGCTCTTCGTCTCCTCTAGTCCCCTACCCGGCCGTGCCCCCTTACCTCCCGGACCTCCGGTCCGCAGGGACCTTTCCCCCACATCCGTGGGGGAACAACGGGGTAGGGTCATCTCGATGAGACGGCTCCTCGTGATGCGACATGGGAAATCGGACTGGTCGACGGGTGTGTCCGATCACGATCGGCCGCTGAACAGGCGCGGGGTGGCCGCCGTCAAGACGATGGGCCGACTCCTGTCATCGGTGGGGGAGACACCCGATCTCGTTATCAGCTCGACAGCTACCAGGGCCCACACCACCGCCCAGCTCGCCGCCGAGACCGGTGGCTGGGAGGCGCCCATAAAGACAACGCGAGAGCTGTACGGAACGCGCTCGGAGGGGGCGCTCTCCGTGGTAGCGGGTTCACCAGTCGTCGATCGGTTGATGATCGTGGGGCACGAGCCGGCGTGGTCGGGTCTGGTGGCCCATCTGACGGGTGGCTCGGTGACCATGAAGACGGCGACGGTGGTGGGGATCGAAATGCTCATCCGAGACTGGGAGGAGGCGCCACTTGCCAGAGGGGAGATCGTGTTCGTGCTCCAACCCCGGCACTTCACCCACTCCGATGCGACATTGGGCGACAGGTAACCTCATCTGGTGACCCGCCGACACTTCCTCCTCGACATGGATGGCGTCCTGATCCGGGGCAAGAGCCCCGTCGATGGCGCCGCCGAGTTCCTAGCTCGTCTCGAGGCGGGTGATCGCAAGTATCTCGTGGTCACCAACAACTCGATCTACACCCCTGCCGACCTCGCCCACCGCCTCCGCACCATGGGCCTGCCGGTCGCCCCCGAGCGGATCTTCACCTCGGCGATGGCAACCGCGAAATTCCTCGACGATCAGACTCCCGCCGCCACCGCTTTCGTGGTCGGGGAGAGCGGGCTCACCACGGCCCTCCACTCGGTGGGTTTCGTGATCACGGAGATCAACCCCGACTACGTCGTTCTCGGGGAGTCGGTGCAGATGAATATCGAGACGATCACCACCGCGGTGCGTCTCGTCGCCGGTGGCGCCAGGTTCATCGCCACCAACCCCGACACCGCTGGGCCGACCGAGTCCGGGATCGCACCCGCCACCGGTGCGGTCGCCGCTCTCATCGAGAAGGCGTCGGGGGTGGCGCCGTATGTGGTGGGGAAGCCGAATCCCTACATGTTCCGGGCCGCTCTCAACCACCTCGACGTCCACTCCGAGGACACCTACATGGTCGGGGACAACCTCCACACCGACATCCGTGGAGGGATGGAGGCGGGACTGGAGACCGTGCTCGTCATGAGTGGGATGACGGCGGGCGACGACGTCGTGGCGAGATCCCCCTACCGACCGAACCACGTGGTGGGCTCAGTCGCCGAGATCGCCCTCATCGAGTGAGAGCAGCCGGGCCAACGCCCGTCCGTAGGCGTCGGATGGGTTGTCCTCCTCGAACTCGAACGTGTCCGCACCCACGGTGGCAGAACAGCGGTAACCGCTCTCGGTGTTGTCGAGACATTGGAACCGATCATCCAGCAATTCGACGAGCTGGCTGTCACTGGGAAGCCACACCGCATCCGATCGGAATATGTAGTCGAGGGACCATTCCGCCGACCCACCGAAGGTGATCGTTGCCAAGCCGGCGAGGGGGGTTACGTCGACGGTCAGGTCGGCGAAGACGAATCGCCGGTCCTCGAGACCCGAGAACGGTATGGCGAAGATGTCGTGGAGCTTCGGTTCCCAGGCGAGCCCCGCCTCCTTGAGTTCCTTGGCTACATCTAGGGAGATCATCTGACCCGAGCGTAGACATCGACCGCGGCGGAGACACGCGACCCGGGGAAACTCATCCCGTTGCGGCGGTTACAGTCGTGTGCCATGAGAGGATCGATACTGGGTGCGGCTGTCAAACGCGCCGAGGACCCCCGATTCGTCAGGGGCGAGGGCCGTTACATCGACGACATGAGGGTCGAAGGCGCCGTGTGGATGGCGTGTGTCCGTTCTCCGCTCGCCCATGGCCGGATCACCTCCATCGACATCGATGAGGCGAGCCGCGCTCCCGGGGTCATCGGGGTTTACACGGGGACCGACTTCGGCGCGTATCGCATGCCCATACCTGCGGTGGGGGCGCACGAGTCCACGGCGCGGCCGATCATCGCATCCGATGTCGTCCGCTTCGCCGGTGAGTTGGTAGCCGTGGTCGTCGCCGAATCCCGTGAGGCCGCCTCCGACGCCGCGAGCCTGGTGTGGCCCGAGTTCGATTCGCTTCCGGTCGTCGTCGATCCGCGCCGGGCCGCCGGTCAGGACGCCCCACTTCTCTTTCCCGAGGCCGGGAGCAACGTAGTGGTATCGGGCGGGGACGAATCCGAGGACGATCCCGTGTCCGGAGCGGAAGTGGTCATCGGGCTGGAGCTGGAGAACCAACGGGTCGCCGCCATCCCACTCGAGCCCAACAACGCCCTCGCCATCCCCGACGACGCCGGCAACCTCGAGCTGTGGGTGGGGACCCAGTCGGTGCATCTCGCCCGCAACAGGATCTTCAAGACCCTCGGGCTCGACCGTGACCGTCTCCGGGTCCGTGTCCCCGATATGGGTGGTGGGTTCGGCGCCAAGATCAGCCCCTACCCGGAGCAGATCCTTTGTGCCGCCATCGCCCTCGAGCTGGGTCGTCCGGTGCGTTGGCAGGAGGACCGGATCGAGAATCTTGCGGCCATGTCCCATGGTCGCGCCCAGTTCCACAAGGTGCGTCTCGGTGCCACCGCCGAGGGCAGGATCACCGGTCTCGACTGGAACGTCATCGCCGATGGTGGGGCGTATCCGCTCGAGGGCGCCGTGCTGGCGGGTTATACCCGGCGCATGGCGGCCGGACCGTATGACATCCCGGCCATCCGCTTTCGCTGGCGTGGGGTCGTCACCAACACGGCACCCACCGACGCCTACCGGGGTGCGGGGCGTCCCGAGGCGACCATGACCCTGGAGAGGCTGATGGATCTCCTCGCGGTCGAACTCGATCTCGACCCCGTCGAAATCCGGCAGCGAAACTTCATCACCGAGTTCCCCATGACCACGGCGGTGGGGGAGCGCTACGACTCGGGGGCGTACTCCGACGCACTCGACCTCGCCCGTGACCTGGTGGGCTACGACGAGTTACGCACCGAGCAGAAGAGGAGACGGGAAGGCAACGACCGGTTCCAGATCGGGATCGGGGTGTCCTCCTACGTCGAGGTGACCGCTCCCGACGGTCGCAAGGAATGGGGCGCCGTCGAGGTCACACCAGATGAGGTGGTCGTCTACTCCGGTGCGTCGTCGCATGGCCAGGGTCACGAGACCACCTTCACCCAACTCGTCGCGGACGTCCTCGGGGTGGAGAGGGACAGGATCCGCTTCGTGCAGGGCGACACGGCCTCCATCGCCCACGGTGGGGGCACGATGGGCTCCCGCTCGATGCAGCTCGCCGGGTCCGCCGTCGTGGGCGCCGGGGAATCGGTCATCGAGAAGGCACGGCGGATCGCGGCCCACGTCTCCGAGGCCGCCGTCGAGGACATCGTGATGCTCGACAACGGGACCATCGGGGTTGCCGGTGTCCCCGACTCGGGCCGCTCCCTGTTCCAGCTCGCCGAGATCGCCGCCGATCCGGCCAACCTTCCCGACGGGGAGGAGCCCGGTCTCGGCGCCGACCACACCTGGGTGCAGGAGGCCGCGACCATCCCCTTCGGAACCCACATCTCGGTGGTGGAGCTGGATACCGAGACCGGCGACGTGCGGCTCATCCGCCATGCCGCCTGTGACGACTGCGGGGTGATCTTCAACCGTATGATCGTCGACGGACAGGTCCATGGCGGTGTCGCCCAGGGCGCGGGTCAGGCGCTCCTCGAACGGGTCGTGTATGACGATGCCGGCAATCTCCAGAACGCCAACCTGACCACCTATCTGATGCCGACCGCCACCAACCTCCCCCTCATCCAGATCGACCACACCGTAACCCCCACCGACCAGAACGTCCTCGGGGCCAAGGGCATCGGAGAGGCGGGGACGATCGGATCGGGACCGGCCGTGGTGAATGCCGTCCATGACGCCATGGCGCCCTTCGGTGTTCGCCATCTCGACATGCCCCTCACCTCGGCACGGGTGTGGGCGGCAATCTCATAGTGGTCGGCTTCGGATGGCGCGGACGAATGAGATGCCGATGGCTCGTCCCAGCATCAGGATCCATGCCTTGCGGGCGTCCGACTGGTCGGTCCGCTCATACACCTCGGCGAGGATGTTACGGTCGACGCTCTCCGACTGGAGCAGGTCGAGGTAGTGGGCGGCGAGATCCGAGGTGGCGTCGCGCAGGAATTGAGCCTCCTTCAGGATGAGATCCGGCGAGACCCCCAACTCGACGGCGAATCTGGCGAGTTCGAAGGCGGCGCGATGGACTCGTGGTCGACCATCCTCGCCGGACTCGAGAAGTTGCAGGTCCATCGCCTCGCGGAGGCTGGATTCCTCGTTGTCGGTGTCGAGCAGGACGGAGATGAACTCGAGGTCGGCGTCTGTCGCCGGCTCAATGTCGAATTGACCCTCGTCGCCGAGTACCTGGGTGAGCACATGATTGCGTGCGGTGGGATCCAATAGGACTCGGATGCCGGAGAGGGAGAATCCGAGCTCTTTGAGTTCGAGGATGACGCCGATGCGTTCCACGTGCTTGACGTTGTACAGCCCGATCCGGCCGTCCCGACGCGGGGGATGGAGGATGCCGATGTGCTGATACATGCGGATGGTGCTCGCGGGCACACCGGTGTGCTCTGCTAGCCCATCGATGGTGGCGCCACTCTCCATTTCTACCCGAACCTAGTGTTGTCGTACCGTACGGCACCCGATCCGCCTGGAATATGCTACCAAGGGGTCATGCGACATGCTGGAGGGCATGGTGTTGCTGAATCGCTCCCGACCATCGGTGCAATAACGGCGGAGGAGTACGACTTCATCGTGGGTCTCGCCCGGGAGCCCGCACCGGAGGGCTGATGTGATCCCGGATGCGACCCGTTCTAAGCTCCTGACCTGATTGAGAGGAGACCAGATGGCCACGCCGAGAATTCTCGTGGTGGGGTCCGACCCGGCGGTACTCGCCAGGACAATCCGGGAGATCCGGCCCCTCGGCCACGATGTGGTGGGGGTCGTCGGGAGTGCAGATGTCCGTCATTTGTGGCGTAACGAGCGTTTCGACGCCGTGGTGCTGCGCGCCGGTCTCGACAAGGAGCTACGTGAGGCGTTCGTGACCGAGATCACGGAGCGGGCCAGTGACCTGCCGATATTCGATCGGGGTGACGACGACGAGGGTCTTGCCGGGTTCCTCGACGAGGTTCGATCCAAGCTGGGGCACTAAGTCCGTGCGTGGCGCCGCGGGACGAACCATCGTCTATACGGATGGCGCCTGCTCGGGTAACCCCGGGCCTGGCGGGTGGGCGTGGGCGGTCCCCGATGGGCCCTTCGCCAGTGGGGGAGCCCCCCTGACCACAAACCAGAGGATGGAGCTGAGCGCCGTCCTCGATGCGATTACCACCCTCGATCACCCACTGGACGTGATCTCCGACTCGACGTATGTGGTCAATTGCTTCCGGGACAGGTGGTGGGAGGGCTGGATCGCACGCGATTGGAAGAACAGCCAGCGAAAGCCCGTGGCCAATCGCGACCTCTGGGAGCCCTTGGTGGAGGCGGTACGGAATGGAGACGTGGTCTTCCGATGGGTCAAGGGGCACTCGGGCGACAAGTGGAACGATTTCGCAGATGCCCTCGCCGTCGAGGTGGGGCTGAGCCAGGAAGCCCGATCCGGCGATCGGGCCGAATCGGTCGATGCCGCGCAAAAGGCACCCACACCGGCGCCGGGAAGGGCGGACGGGCCGGGAGGACATCGGCTGTTGTTCACCGGACACCGCCCGCCCGAGCTGGGTGGGTACGACGCCACCGAGACTCACGACAGACTCCTCGATCATCTCACCGATATCGTCCGCGCCAAGGGCGTGATGCACGACGACCTGACCGTGATCTCCGGGATGGGTCTGGGTACCGAGACCCTCGGTGTCGAGGCCGCGGTGAGGGTTGGTGTCGACTACATCCCGGTGCTCGCCTTCCCCGGTATGGAGGAGCCGTGGCCACGGAAGACCCGCGATAGGTTCCGGCGTTTGATCGGAGGTGCCACCGAGGTGATAACGCTCGACCGCTCCAAACCAGAGACGAAACAGAAGCTCGTGGCCTCCTACGCCCGACGTGACGCCTGGCTTCGCCAACAGGCCGACGAGGCCGTGGTCGTCTGGGACGGCAAGGACGGCTACCTCGCCAAGACCGTCCGCTCCATCACCGACGAGGTCGGCGAGGAGAACGTCTGGGTGGTGGATCCCGTCCAATTTGTGCTGTGACAGGGGATTCACCGGCGCGAGACGAGGTGGTCACGGAGTTACACCCGACAATCATCACCGCGTTTCGCTGCTGAGAAACCCGATACCCTCCGGTCAATGCTTGCCGGCACCTCACAACGTCGTCTGGGTCGGGTCGAGTTCACCACGGCGCTGGCCCTCTCGATGTCGGTCGCCGCCCTGGGGATCGACATGATCCTCCCCGGGTTCCCCCAATTGCGGGAGGCGTTCGGGTTCGCCCCGGATGGCACCGAGGTCGCCGCCGTGGTCTCCGCCTACTTCCTCGGTCTCGCTGTCGCCCAGGTGGCCTATGGCCCTTTTGCCGATCGATTTGGCCGCGTCCCCGTCCTCCGTGTTGCATTCGCGATCTACTTGATCGGCGCACTCGCCTCCACCCTGTCGCCGACGTTCGGCGTCCTCCTCGTCTCCCGCTTCATCTGGGGGGTGGGTGCCGCCGGGCCCCGTGTGGTCACCCTGGCGATGATCCGTGACCGGTTCGAGGGTGATCGGATGGCGCGGGCCATGTCCTTCATCATGGCCGTGTTTATCCTGGTGCCCGTCATCGCACCCACCCTGGGCTCGGTCGTCTTGGCCGTGGGCACGTGGCGATGGGTGTTCGGCTTCTGCGCTCTCTTCGTGGTGGTGATGATGCTCTGGTCGCTCCGCCTCCCCGAGACCCTGAAACCCGAGTATCGGGTACCCCTGTCGACACGTCGGATCGCGGCGGCGGCCCGTCTCGTGGTGACCAACCGGACCACGGTCTTCTACACCCTCGCCCTCACCTCCCTCATGGGTGTCTTCATCTCCTATCTCGCCTCATCGGAGATCATCATCTCCGACACATTCGGTCTCGCCGACTCCTTTCCGATCATCTTCGGCGCCATAGCCGCCGTCATGGGTGTGGCCATGTTGGGCAATGCCTTCATCGTGGGGCGATTCGGAACGCGACGTCTCGCCCACTTGGTCACCGTGCTCTACGTTGTGGTGGCGGGGATTCTCGCCCTCGTCGTCCTCGTCGCCGAGGGGGTCCCTTCGTTCTGGTTGTTCGGTCCCCTCCTCGCCGCCAATCTGGCGTGTCACGCATTGATAATTCCCAACTTCAACACCATCGCCATGGAGCCGATGGGTGCGGTTGCGGGGACGGCCTCGGCCGTGATCGGCGCCTTCTCCACCGCGGTGGGGACCCTTCTCGGGGGGATGCTCGATCGTATGTACGACGGGACCGTCACCCCTCTCACCCTCGGGTTCCTCGGCTTCGGTGTGATAACCGTGGTCATGGTGTTCGCCGCCGAAGGGGGTCGTGTCTTCCGACCAAGGGAAGCCACGACATGAGCGACCGCTTCGATCTGGTGCTGATCGGGACCGGGTCGGGGAACACCTTTGTCGACCGTCGGTTCAAGGACCAGCGTGTCGCCATCGTCGAGCGCGACCTTTTCGGCGGAACCTGCCTCAACCGGGGTTGTATCCCCTCGAAGATGCTGGTCTATCCGGCCAAGGTGATCCGGGACGCCAGGGACGCCCGCAGGCTCGGTGTCGATCTCCGACTCGACTCGGTCCGCTGGACCGAGATAAGGGACCGCATCTTCGGACGCATCGACCCCATCGCGGAGAGCGGCGAGGAGTATCGTCGGAGTCAGGAGCACGTCGAGGTTTTCTCCGATGACGCCCGCTTCGTCGGCGACCACCAACTCGGCGTGGGCGACAGCACCATCACGTCCGATCGGTTCGTGCTCGCCGCCGGCGCCCGTCCCGTCGTCCCGGCCATCGACGGTCTCGACTCGGTCCAGTTCCACACCTCCGACACGATCATGCGTATCGATGCGCTCCCCGAACATCTGGTCATCATCGGCGCCGGCTTCATCGCCGCCGAGATGGGTCACGTCTTCTCGGCCTTCGGATCGCGGGTGACGGTGATCGGACGGGGGGAGAGGATTCTCCGTCATGAGGACGATGACATCTCAGACCGCTTTACCGAGCAGTTCTCCAAGATGGTGGATCTCCGGCTGGACCGGGTGGTCTCCTCGGTTCGCCGGGCAGGCGACCGGATCGAGGTCGTCTGTGACGACGGGTCGACCGTCACCGGCGACACCCTCCTCATCGCCACCGGGCGTGAGCCCAACGGTTCCCAACTCGATGTGGTCAAGACCGGGGTCGATCTCGACGCCAATGGATATGTGATCACAGACGACACGCTCCGGACCACCGCCGCGGGGATCTGGGCGTTGGGGGACATCCGCAATCCCCGCCACCTCAAGCATCTGGCCAACCGTGAGGCCACGGTGGTGGGTCACAATCTCCTCCATCTCGACGACCCCATCACCATCGACGAGTCCGCAGTCCCCCATGTCGTGTTCTCCTATCCCGAGGTGGCCCGGGTGGGGGCGACCCAACGGGAGCTAGATGACGCCGGGGTGGAGTACCGGGTGCAGACCCGGGATTACTCCGACACGGCATACGGATGGGCGATGGAGGACGGCGTCGGGTTCGCCAAGGTCCTCATCGACCCCGGGTCGAACACCCTCCTCGGGGCCCATATCGTCGGCCACGAGGCCTCGATGCTCCTCCAACCCCTGGTCCAGGCGATGCAACTCCGCACCCCGATCGACCAGGTGGCCCGCGATGTCATCTATCCCCACCCCGCCCTCACCGAGGTGGTGGAGCAGGTCCTGCTG
>WHUC01000098.1 GCA_009377435.1 Acidimicrobiia bacterium | reverse complement strand
AAGACGATGATGAGGGGGACGATCCCGACCACCAGACCGGTGAACGTCTCGGCACCCTCTCTGAATACTCCTACAAATGCGTCGGCCCATGAGGCCAGCGTGTCCAACATTTCTCCTCCAATCGTTCGAACTGATTTTTCGCAACCAACTCAGCGCATCAATCGACCTCCTCGGTCGCGGTTCCCCTCCGCAGGAAGCCGGCGGCGTGGTCGAGGGCCTGCCAGGTCTTCTCGGGGACACCCGCAGGGGGTTGGCTCGACCCGATGCGATCGAGCTGGGATCCGACCACCCCCTCGACCGGTGCGCTTCGGGAGAAAACGGTGAAACCGGAGAGCGCCTCGGCGGCGGTTACCCGATCGGCGTCATCGACGACGAGGATGCCATACGTCTTCCGCTTCCAGTTGCTCCCCGCCATGCCAACCGCCATCCGACTCCCGGTGGCACGGAGCTCCTGGGAACGGTTGTGGAAGGCGCGGGTCTGACGGTTGGTCATCCAGAACTGGAGTCCCCATGCCCCCGCCAAGAGGACGATGAGAGCCAGGGTCTGCGACTCGAACATCAGCCCGTCCTCTCTCCAGTGTCGAGGATGGCACGGGCCGCCGTCTCGTCGGTGACGAGCACATCGAAATAGCCGCCCCGGAGTCCGGCCGCGATGGCCTGGGCCTTCTCGGGGCCCCCGGCAACGCCGATCACCGTGGGGATATCGGCGAGAAGGGCGGGGTGCAACGCCACAACCCGGTGGTTCTCCTCGATGTCGGCTATTGCCCCGTCCTCGGTCATGAGGAAGCCGAGGATGTCCCCGACGACGCCCCGTCTCCGGAGTTCGCGACTGTGTGCCTTGCTGATGTACCCCGCCCTGACTATTCCCGAGAGGGAGTGGTCGATGGCACCTACCCCGCTGACGAGGACGTCGGAACGGCGCGCCAGGTCGATGGTGCGCGATATGGTCCGCTCGGCGAGCAGAGAGGCGGCGACGTCGGGGTTGTCGACATAGAGGGGTGCGGCGAGAAAGCGGAAGTCGCCGTTGAGCCGGGAGGCCAGCTCCCGTGCCAGGTCGGGTCCGTCGACGTTGGGATCACCGTCACCGACCGCCCCCATGACCTGGATCACCATCGCCCCCTCCAACTGGATCTCGGGGAGTGCGGCCACGGTGGCATGGAGGGCTGCTCCCCAGCCCAGCGAGACCCGGACGTCGGAATGGAGACGTACCTGGAGACTGCGGGCGGCGAGCTGGCCGATCCGTTTCTGCCGATCGCCGTAGGGCAGGTGCGCGCTCCCCAGGACCTGGCAACCCGACAACCCGAAGGCATCTTGCAACTCGTCCTCGAGGGCCCGGGCTCGTCGGAGGGGGAACCTGACCCTTATCTCGATCACCCCCGCCTCACGCGCCTCGGTGAGGAGTCGGGACACCATCGATCGGGATCTGCCGATCCGCGAGGCGATCTCATTTTGGTCCAGCCCCGACTCGTAGTACCAACTGGCAACGGCGCTGAGCAGCTCGAGTCGCTCCAGTGTCCCGATATCGGAGGTTCGTTCCATGGGAGTCATCGCGCACCCCTGAAGCTATCGGTGCGAGCCGCCGCCCCGCAAGGGGTCTCTGCACAAATGTGAATCGGCCTTCACCTGAATGGTGATTGGTACCGTAGCCGCATGGAGCTGACCGTCGTCGAGGGCGATCTCACCGGCCAGGCTGTCGACGCCCTCGTCAACGCCGCCAATGAGAACCTCGCCCACGGTGGGGGCGTGGCGGCGGCCCTCGTCGTCGCCGGGGGAGGGGAGATCCAGGAGGAGTCCGATGCGTGGGTGGCCGAGCACGGGCCCGTGCCCTTGGGGAGTGCCGCCGTGACCGGGGCCGGTTCCCTCCCCGCCCGTTGGATCATCCACGTGGTCGGGCCCCGCTACCGGGGCGACGGCACCGACGCCGAACACCTCGAAGCCGCCGTCGTCGCCGCCCTCGACGGCGCGGCCGACCTGGGGGCAGAATCCATCGCCTTCCCCGCCATCTCGGCGGGCATATTCGGATACCCCCTCGCCGATGCCACCGCGGTGATCGTGGCCGCCATCCGGGCCTGGGCGGACCGGAACCCGGACAGCCCACCGGGAACGGTAAGACTCGTGGGCTATGGCTCGGAGGTCGCAAATGCATTCCGGGATGCGTTGTAACGAGAAACCCCATCGGCCCGTTTTGGCTGGTCACCTCCGAGCGGCGACACTCACCCGATGACACCACGAACACTCTTCGAGAAGGTGTGGGACCGCCACGTGGTGCATTCCGCGGAGGGCGAACCCGACCTCCTCTATATCGACCTACACCTCGTCCACGAGGTCACCTCCCCCCAGGCGTTCGAGTCGCTCCGTCTCGCCGGTCGCACCGTTAGACGCCCCGATCTCTCCCTGGCCACGATCGACCATGGCGTGCCCACAGAGGGGCGCGCCCTGGGGATCCGAGATCCCCTCTCCAAGAAGCAGATCGACACCCTTGTCGCCAACTGCGAGGAGTTCGGGATCACCCTCTACGGTCTCGACGATCCCCGCCAGGGCATCGTCCACGTGATCGGCCCCGAGCAGGGTATGACCCAACCGGGGATGACCGTCGTCTGCGGCGACAGCCACACCGCCACCCACGGCGCCTTCGGGGCCTTGGCCTTCGGCATCGGCACCTCCGAGGTGGAGCATGTCCTCGCCACCCAGACCCTCCCCCAGGCCAGACCAAAGTCGATGGCGATCACGGTAGATGGCGATCTCCCCACCGGGGTCACCGCCAAGGACGTCATCCTCGGCATCATCGCCCGCATATCGGTGTCGGGTGGCACCGGGCACGTGATCGAGTACAGGGGCTCCACCATCGAGAACCTGTCGATGGAGGCCCGGATGACCATCTGCAACATGTCGATCGAGGCGGGGGCGCGCGCCGGCATGATCGCCCCCGACGAGACCACCTTCGCCTATCTGAGGGGACGCGCCTTCGCTCCCGACGGCGAACTCTGGGAAACCGCCGTCGAGGATTGGCGCACCCTCCCCACCGATGACGGGGCGACCTTCGACACCGAGCTTTCCATCCACGCCGCCGAGCTGGAGCCCCACGTCTCCTGGGGGACCAACCCCGGCCAGACACTCCCCATCACCTCGGCGGTCCCCGACCCCCTCTCCTACGAGGACCCGGTGGAGCGCGAGTCCGCCATCCGCGCCCTCGAGTACATGGATCTCGCCCCGGGGACGCCACTGACCGAGATCGCCATCGACCGGGTCTTCTTCGGCTCGTGCACCAACGGGCGGATCGAGGACCTCAGGGCGGGCGCCGCCCTGGCGGAGGGACGGACCGTCCATGAGGGTGTGTCGGCGATGGTCGTCCCCGGATCTGGTCTTGTGAAGGCCCAAGCCGAGCAGGAGGGCCTCGACCGGATCTTCAAGGAGGCCGGATTCGAGTGGCGTGACGCCGGATGCTCGATGTGTCTGGGGATGAACCCCGACATCCTCGGTCCCGGCGAGAGATGCGCATCCACCTCGAACCGCAACTTCGAGGGTCGTCAGGGAAAGGGCGGTCGAACCCATCTGCTCAGCCCCCAAATGGCCATCGCCGCCGCGGTAGAGGGTCGTCTCACCGACGTGAGGGAGTGGCGCCGATGAAACCGGTCGACACCATCACGGGAACCATGGCGCCCCTGCGCCGGTCCAATGTCGACACCGACCAGATCATGCCCAAGCAGTTCCTCAAGCGGGTGGAGCGCACCGGGTACGGCCAGTACGTCTTCTGGGACTGGAGACACGACGAGGAAGACTTCGTCCTGGAACGACCCGAGTACCAGAGCGCCACCATCCTGGTTGCGGGTGCCAACTTCGGCTCGGGATCATCACGCGAGCACGCCCCCTGGGGTCTCCAGGACTGGGGTTTCGAGGCGATCATCGCCCCGTCCTTCGCCGACATCTTCCGCAACAACTGCACCAAGATCGGACTCCTCCCCGTCGAACTCACCGAGAAGGAGGTGGTTGCCCTCGCCGAGCTGGCCGAGCACGAGCCCGACGCCGAGGTGACCGTCGACCTCGCCAACCAATCCGTCACCCATGAACCCGATTTCGAGGCATTCTTCGGCATAGACCCCTACACCAAGTGGCGTCTCACCGAGGGCCTCGACGACATCGGGACCACCCTCCGCCACGCCGACCTCATCGACACCTTCGAAGCCGGGCGACCGACCCACAAACCGGTTCTGGGCTAACCCACCAACCTCAGGTTCGGCTGTACCTGGAGGTACAAAAGCGGCTAAAGGTCGGGAGGCCGTGGAAAAATCGGGAACCGCGCCCGTCTCCGATGCGTCCAACCGACGACAAAGGAGAAATATGCGTCGCTCGGTCCTCACCTCAATGCTGGTCATAGCCCTCATCCTCACCGCCTGCGCTGCGGCTACCGGCTCCGATCCGGCGGCGTCCGGTGCCAGTCCTGCCGTAGCCGAGACCTCCACGACCGGTGCCAAGCTTTCCAACACACCACCGTCGGACGTCCAAGTCCTCGCCGCATCGCTGACCCAGGCCGCCAGCTGCGACGAGCTTCTCGCCGCCTACCAGGACCGGGCCCTCGAGATCGTCGGGCCCTATGGCATCGGGGGAGGCGACTACTACGGAGGACCCTGGATGGAGGCGGCGGCGACCGAGGGCACCACTGCCGCCGCGGGCGACACCGAGGCTGGGGGCGACACCGGGTACACCACCAATGTCCAGGTCGAGGGTGTCGACGAGGCGGACACCGTCAAGAGCGACGGCCAGTACATCTACAGCCTCATGGACGGCAACCGCCTCCGCATCTGGGAGATCACCGATGACGGGCTGGAACGGCGGGGCAGTCTGCGGTTCGACCGGGATTCGGCACCCCATTCGATGTTGATGAGCGGTGACACCCTCGTTCTCATCGGGACTCGTTGGCAGGCCCCCATGGAAGGCGAACGGTCCGACACCGTGTGGGGATTCGGTGGGTCGCAACTGACCGAGCTCATCGAGGTCGACATATCCGACCGGTCCGATCCCACAGAGACCCGCCGCATCGTCTTCGACGGGTCCACGGTATCGACCCGACTCGTCGACAACAGCCTCCGTCTCATCCTCCAGTCGGGACCGGTGGGTGTGGAGTGGGCGCACCCGAGCGGCGCCGGTCTCAGGGCCGAACGTACGGCGACGGAGCGCAACCGGGAGATCGTCCGGGAAACCACGATCGACAACTGGCTCCCCTACGCCGTCGTCACCGGCGACGATGGCGAGGAGGAGGGGGTCATGCTCGACTGCGAGGATGTTCTCGTGCCCGCGGACAACGACGGGGTGGACACCCTCTCCATCCTCGAGTTCGATGTCGGCAGCGGCATCGACTCCTGGGCCGGCGGTGGTGTCATCGCCACCGGGGAGACCGTCTACGCCACCGCCGAGCGGATCTATGTCGCCACCGGACGTTGGCAGGACCCCCGGATCATCAACTCCGGTGATGGCGAACCGCGTTCGGCCACCTCGATCCACCGCTTTGACACGCCCGCCGACGGCGAGCCGGTCTACGTGGCCTCCGGTGAGGTTCCCGGCTACCTCCTCAACCAGTTCGCCATGGACGAGTTCGAGGGTGATCTGAGGGTGGCCTCCACCGACACCCCCGAGTGGTGGGGCGACAGCGGCGATTCGGAGTCCCACGTCACTGTCCTCCGCACCGAGGGCGACGAGCTCGTCGAGATCGGCTCGGTCGGCGATCTCGGGGTGACCGAACAGATCTACGCCGTCCGGTTCATGGGTGACATGGGTTACGTGGTGACCTTCCGCCAGGTCGACCCCCTGTACACCCTGGACCTGTCCGACCCGACGTCCCCGGAGGTGCTCGGCGAGCTCAAGATCCCCGGCTATTCCAGCTATCTGCACCCACTCGACGACGGGCGTCTCCTCGGCATCGGCCAGAACGCCTCGAACGAGGGCATGACCACCGGTCTCCAGGCCTCCCTGTTCGACGTGTCCGACCCGGCGGATCCGACCCGTCTCGACACCAGTGAGCTCAAGGACGCCTACTCCCCCGTCGAGTACGACCACAAGGCATTCACCTCCACCGGGGACGCCGCCTTCATCCCCTACGAACGGTGGACATTTGACGAGGAGAACGGCACCGAGAGCAACTCCTTCGGGATCATGGTGATACCCCTCGACGGGTCAGACCTGTCCGACACCCGACGCATCCCCATCTTCGACGGCAAGTCGACGGAGATGGATCGCCAGTGGGGTTATAGCCCCCAGCGCAGCCTGGTCATCGACAACACGGCGTACGCCCTCGGGTACGACGGCATCTCGGTGATCGATCTCGACTCAGGCGAGGTCATCGACCAGGTCCGCTGACAACACCTCAAGGTCCTGGGTTGTGCGGTGGTCCCCTCCCGCACCGCACAACCCGCATCACCTCAGCCGGGGCAGTACCTCCGAGCCGAGCATCGCGATGAGGCCCGTTTGGTCGAGGGAGGCCATTTGGAAGGTGACGACATCGACGTCGAGGTCGTCGATGAGAGGGCGGTAGGTCTCGACGATGTCGTCGGGGTCGGCCACCAGGGAGTAGCGGCCGAGGACCTCGTCACGGTCCAACTCGTCGGCGCGTTGGCGGAGGACGGCGGGGTCGACCGCCTCGAGACGACCCGGTGCCCGTAGTCCCCGCCACGACCGCAGCGCCTCCCAGGCCTCATCGTTGTCAGCGGCGTGGATCGACCAGCGGGTGGCGAGGACGGTCGGGTCGTCGTGGCCGGCCTCCTCGGCGGCCGCCCGTAGCGGCTCTACCACCTTCTCCAGGGTGTCGGCGGGGTCCTTTACCGAGGTGATCACCCCGTCGGCCTTCTCACCGGCCAGGGTGGCCGATTTGGGGCCGCCCGCCGCCATGAGGATGGGAAGGCGACGCAACGGCGGCGAGTAGAGATGGGCCCGATCGGTCTGGTAGTACTCGCCGTCGTAGTCGAGGGTCTCCCCGTCGAGGAGTGCCCGCATGATGTCGAGCGCCTCGCTCATGCGGGCGTTGCGTTCGGCGTACTTGGGGAAGTCGTAGCCCAAGGGCCCCTCGTTGATGTTCTCGCCGAGCCCGACACCGAGAGTGAACCGACCCCCGGAGAGCCGGTCCAGGGTCGCCGCGGCCTGGGCGACGACGCCGGGGTGGAAACGGAACAGCGGGGTGGTGACCCCCGTGGTGATCTCGACCCGCTCGGTGGCCTCGGCCATGGCCCCGATGGTGGAGAAGGCGAAACCGGCCGCGGAATGGTCGTCGACCCAGGGGTGGAAGTGCTCGGAGACGACGACCATGTCGAACCCGGCCTGCTCGGCGAGGACGGCGTGCTCGACCAGCTCCTCGGGCTGCCATTGCTCATGGCCGGCGAAATAGGCGAAACGGGTCATGCATGTCCTTGTCGTTGGTGGGCTTCCGAAGATATACCCGATGTCGCGCCGGAGCCGAATCCGACTAGATCAGGACGTCAATGCTGCTTGGACCTCCGGGTGCCTGGGCAATTCGTCGGTCCAGCTCACAGCTCCGCCAGCACCTCAAGACCGAGGTCGGGACGGTCGGTGATTACACCGTCCACACCCATCTCGAACAGTCGTCGCATCTCGTCGGGACGGTTGATGGTCCACACGTGAACC
>WHUC01000097.1 GCA_009377435.1 Acidimicrobiia bacterium | reverse complement strand
TACACATCCGTGGGGGGAGAACAACGGCCTCGGCGGTCGCGAGATGATCTGTTCGCGACCCACTCCCCTCCTCCATGATGTTGTCCCCCCACAGAACATCGCGATTTGGGATTCTTCGCCGAGCTTGCCAACGTTCTCCGGACTCACGGCGAGTCTTACTCGTCTTCCCCTGATCCCCTGAGGTAACTACCTGTGTTCAAACCTATGTTTCGACGCGTCTTGGCGCTCGTCGGTCTCGCAGCCCTTTTCCTATCCCTCCCCGCCTTCGCCCAGGACGATGACCTGTTCTCGGACATGGTCTTCCCCCAGGATGTCGAGGCGACCGAATACGTCGACAGTTGGGGATCCCTCCGGTCGGGTGGTCGTTCCCACGAGGGCACCGACCTCATGGCCGAGAAGATGACCCCGGTGTTCGCCGTCGACGACGGTGTCGTCACCATCCAACAGACCCATGCACTCGCCGGTCGATATCTCGTCATCGAGCACGAGGGCGGTTGGGAGAGCTGGTACGTCCATCTCAACAATGACAACGAGGGGACCGACGACGGTTCCGCTCCCATGGATCTGACATACGCCGAGGCCGTCGAGATCGGGGCCACCGTGAAACGGGGTGAGTTGGTGGGATGGGTCGGTGACTCCGGTAATGCCGAGGGCAGCGGCTCCCACACCCACTTCGAGTTGCACATCGACGGTGTCTCGGTGAATCCCTATCCCTATCTGCGCCGGGCCGAGGCTGCCGAGACCGCCCTAACCGTGATGGACGAGGTCCTCCCCGCATTCGTGATCACTGGCGAGCCGGCCGACCCCGGAGTCAACACCGAGATTCAGGGCGTGACCGAATAGTCCCGCCTCAACAACTGCAGGTCGGGTCCCCGCGGTGGTGACGGGCTACCGTCTGGAGCTATGCCGGTCATGATCGTCGGAGCCGACACCGATCAGGGGGCGGCCGTGGTGGCTGCCCTCGACGCCGACGGGCGCGAGGTGCGCGCCTTCGTCACCAGCCTCGAGCGAGGTCTTGAGCTGCGCAATCAAGGGGTGAAGGTGGCCCTCGGCGACGTGTCCGACGACGGTCACATCGAGGCGGCCTGCACCGACTGCTTCAGCGTCGTCCTCATCGCCGAGGCCGCCAGTGACGACAGGGAGAGGTCGTTTGGCGATGATCCCGGGGTAATCCTCGCCGGTTGGTCCCGGGCGGTGAGCAATGCCGGGGTGGACCGGGCCATCTGGGTGACCGATTCCGATCCACCGCCTTCACCCGGTGTGGTCACGGTGGTGGTATCGCCCCATCATCCCGATGTCGCCGACGAGGTCGCCCGACTCGACGATCTCGCCGATCTCTAGCATTCCACACCAGCCTCCTAGACTGGGTGCCAGATGCGAGCAGGGCGGGGGGCTATGCGCATATGCGCATATGCGTATGGCAGACTTTCTCCGTCGGCCTAAACTCGTAGGTTCGCCGACCGATGGGAGAGACGTTTGAATCGGATGCCGCTCCACGATCCCCGCCATGAACACGACGCGTGTGGTGTCGGATTCATAGCGTCCCGTGACGGTCGGCCCTCCTACCGGATGACCCGTCTCGCAGTGGAGTGTCTGCAGCGTCTCGACCACCGGGGGGCCCGTGCCGCCGACGGCACCGGCGACGGGGCCGGAGTGATGACCCAGATCCCAAGACGTCTGATCGATCGCGAGCTCATCGCCCGCGGGTTATCCGTTCCCCGGCGGGTCGGTCTCGTGATGGCATTTCTCCCCCCTGACGACCCCGAGTCGGGGCGAACCGTGGTCGGCGACGCCCTCACCCAGGAGGGACTGGACTTGCTGGCGTGGCGGGTGGTCCCGGTCAACCCGGAGAATCTCTCCCCACATGCCCTGGAGACGATGCCCCGGATCGAGCAGGCCATCGTGGTCGCCGACCTCGACGAGGAGGGGTTCGAACGTCGTCTCCTCCTCGCCCGCAAGAGTATGGAGGCCGCCGGCGCCGGGCTGGATCGGTTCTCCATCCCATCGGCCTCGTGCCGCACCGTCGTCTACAAGGGTCTGTTCCCCGCCGAGGCCATCGCGGCCTTCTACTGGGATCTCATGGACCCCGACTTCGAGACCGCCTTCGGGATATTCCACCAGCGGTACTCCACCAACACCTTCCCCGCCTGGTCTATCGCCCAGCCCTTCCGCACCCTCGCCCACAACGGGGAGATCAACACCATCGCCGCCAACCGCTCGTGGATGTTGGGTCGGGAGCGGGCGGCGCTGGCGCGCCCGATCGCTCACCCGGTGTGGGGTGACCGTCTCGGCGACCTCGCTCCCTTCCTCCAGCCGTCGCAGTCGGACTCGGGGAGTCTCGACAACATCTTCGAGCTCTTGCTCCGATCCGGACGTGGATTGGCCCACACCAAGGAGTTCCTGGTCCCGGAGGCGTGGGAGAACGTCGCCGACCTCGACCCCGTGCGACGGGCCTTCTATGAGTACCACGCCTTCCTCCTCGAGACATGGGACGGCCCGGCGGCGATCGCGGCCACCGACGGCAGGGACCTTCTCGCCGGTCTCGATCGAAACGGACTCCGCCCGGCGCGATGGACGCTCACCCCCAATGTCGTCCTCGTCGCCTCCGAGGCGGGAGTCTGCCCCGAGGAGGAGGCCCGCGCCGAGAGAACCGGTCAGCTCGGTCCCGGTGAGGTGCTCGTATTCGATCGCACGGAACTCCGGGTCCTTTTCTCCGAAGAGGTGAAGACCGAACTCGCAATCCAGGCCCCCTACGGGGAGTGGATCGATGCCGAGACCTTTTATGTGCAGCAGCCCTTCGACAGCTTCGCCGACGAGAGATTCGACTCGGCGGCGATGTGCCGTGTCTTCGGATACACCGCCGAGGAACGACGGGTGATCCTGGCCGAGATGGCGGAGGGAAAGACCCCCCTGGGATCGATGGGATCCGACACCGCCATCGCCGCCATGTCGCGGCGACCCCGTCGCATCAGCCACTTTCTCCAACAGCTCTTCGCCCAGGTCACCAACCCGCCCATGGACCCGATCAGGGAGCAGTCGGTGATGTCGCTCCGCACCTACATGGGCGGTCAGGCCTCCATTCTCGAGGAGACCCCCAACGTTGCCAGTGTGATGGAGCTGGATTCTCCCATCCTCTCCGACGCCGAGTTGGAGGCCATCGTTCGCAGCTCCGACACACGATTCTTCTCCCACTGGATCCCGGCGCTCTGGCCGGTCGCCGACGGCCCCCGGGGAATGAGGGACCGTCTCGACGACATCCTCGAGGAGGCTGAGGCCACGGTGCGGGCGGGAGGACGATTCATCGTCCTCTCCGATCGGGAACTCGATGGGGACCACGCCCCCATCCCCCCGTGGATCGTCGGGGGAGCGGTCCATCAGCGGCTAATCGACATCGGGTTCAGGGCGCGGGCGTCGATCATCTCGGTGACCGGCGATGCCCGTGATTCCCATGATCTCGCCATGCTCCTCGCCTGCGGGGTCACCGCGGTGAACCCCTACCTGGCCATCGATCAGGTGAGGACGCTCGCCGCCGAGGACATCGTGTCGGTAGACCCGTTGGTCGCCCAGGAGAACTACCGCTCGGCGCTCAAATCGGGTCTTCTCAAGGTCCTCTCCAAGATGGGTATATGCACGGTGTCGGCCTACAGGGCGTCCGGTCTCTTCGAGGTTGTCGGGTTGGACGACGAGGTTCGTCACACCGCCTTCCGCAACGCCCCGGCGCGGACATCTGGTCTGGGATTCGACGAGATCGCCGAGGGCGTCCTCCACCTCCACCAGCGTTTCCACGGTGGTGACGAGGATCCCGGTGGTTTCTACAAGCAACGTCGTGGCGGCGACCTCCACGTCACCAGTCCGGCGGTGGTGCTCTCCCTGCAGAAGGCGGTGCGATCGGGTCTGCAGGGCGACTGGGACACCTACGTGTCCAAGATCGAGGACCGTCCTCCCTCCCAACTCAGGGACAGGCTTCGTTTCGTGGAGCGTCGCCCCATCCCGATCTCCGAGGTGGAGGGCGTCGAGCATATCGCCCGGCGCTTCGTCGCCGCCGCGATGAGCCTCGGGGCGCTGTCACCCGAGACCCATGAGGCGCTCGCCGAGGCGATGAATCATCTGGGCGGGCTCTCAAACTCGGGTGAGGGTGGTGAGGATGGGGAGCGATTCGGCAGCTCCCGCAACTCGGCCATCAAACAGGTGGCCTCGGGGCGCTTCGGGGTTACCCCGGGGTATCTCGCCTCGGGTGAGGAGTACCAAATCAAGATGGCCCAGGGCTCCAAGCCCGGTGAGGGGGGTCAGCTCCCCGGTCACAAGGTGACTCCCCAGATCGCACGTCTGCGTCACACCGAGCCGGGGACGGGGCTCATATCGCCCCCACCGCACCATGACATCTACTCCATCGAGGACCTTGCCCAGCTCATCTACGACCTCAAGGCGTTCAAACCGACGGCGCGGGTTTCGGTGAAGCTGGTTTCGGAGCCGGGCGTGGGCACGGTCGCAGTCGGGGTGGCCAAGGCCCAGGCGGACGCCATCCTCGTCTCGGGATCCGATGGCGGGACCGGCGCCTCGCCACTGGAGTCGATCAAACACGCCGGAAGCCCCTGGGAGTTGGGTCTCGCCGAGGCCCACCAGGTCCTCGTGGCCAATGGTCTCCGCTCCCGTGTTGCCCTCGAGACGGACGGTGGTCTCCGCACCGGGCGGGACGTGGTGGTCGCCGCCCTCCTCGGTGCGGAGCGTTTCGGGTTCGGAACTCTGCCTCTCCTCGCCCTGGGGTGCAAGATGGTGCGCCAGTGCCATCTCAACACGTGCCCGGTAGGGATAGCCACCCAGCGGGAGGATCTCCGGGCCAAGTTCACCGGGGCCGCCGACCAGGTGGTGGCGCTGTTCACCATGCTCGCCGAGGAGGTTCGAACCCACCTGGCATCACTGGGGGTACGGAGTCTCGGTGAGGTGATAGGACGAGCCGACCTCCTCGAACCCGGGGACGACTCGCCGCTGGCAACCGGTCTCGCCGATGTCCTGGTGAGGGCGGAGGGGCGTCTCCGTCATCCCGGGTTCCGACGTTTCGAGCTGTCCACCCTCACCAACAGGCTCGTCTCCGATGCCGTCGGGGCCATCGAGGCCGGCGAGAACCTGGAGCTCGCCTACCCGATCTCGAACATCGACCGCTCCATCGGTGCCAGGCTTTCGGGAGAGATCGCCGCCCGTTACGGAGAGAAGGGTCTCCCCCCAGACACGATCAGGATCCGGTTGTCGGGAATCGCCGGGCAGAGCTTCGGGGCGTGGTTGTCCGAGGGAATCGATCTCCGTCTCGCCGGGCCTGCCAACGACTACGTCGGCAAGGGCATGGGCGGGGGCCGCATTGTGGTCACCCCCCGTCCAGGCGATGGCCCCGGCCGACCCCATGCCGCCGGAAATGCCGTCCTGTATGGGGCGACCGGGGGATCGGTGTTCATCGGGGGAACGGTCGGACAGAGGTTCTGTGTGCGCAACTCGGGGGCGACCGTCGTCGTGGAGGGCTGCTCCGACCATGGGTGCGAGTACATGACCGGTGGCACGGTGGTGATCCTCGGTCGGGTCGGTCGCAACTTTGGCGCCGGCATGACCGGTGGCGCCGCATATGTCTGGGACCCCGAGATGACCCTGCGACACGCCGCCGCCGCCACCGCCCCGTCGATGCGTCGACCCGACGACGCCGCGTTGGCGAGGTTGCGAGATCTGGTGGAACGGCATCTCGAATTCACGGCGAGCCCGGTGGCCGCGCAGGTCCTGGGCAACTGGGAGCGGGAGAATGAGCGCTTCTGGATCCTGCACGCCTCCGCCCCCCGCAGACGGGTCGAGGTGAGCGCCATCGAGCATTTCACCAGCACTTAAGCCTGGGCTGGGAGTATCGACAGTTCTCGACTACTATCCACTATGTAGGTAGTGGAAATAGAGCATTTCCGCCCTGCGTGACGGCTTTCTAGAAGAAATCGAGGTGAACCACCATGACCACTGTTGATCTGGATCTCGGTTCCTACCAGCTCGGTTGGCACGATGAGGTCGACTACTTCTCGACACCCAAGAAGGGCCTGTCGGAAGAGGTCATCCGTGAGATATCGGCAATGAAGAAGGAACCCGAGTGGATGCTCAAGTTCCGTCTCAAGGCGTACAAGCGCTTCCTCGCCCGACCCATCCCCGACTGGGGTGGCGGCGGTCTGTTGAACACCATCGACTTCGACGACATCTATTACTACATCAAGCCGACCGAGGGCCAGGCCAAGGACTGGGACATGGTCCCCGAGTCCATCAAGAACACCTACGAGAAGCTGGGTATCCCCGAGGCCGAGAGGAAGTATCTCGCCGGGGTGACCGCCCAGTATGAGTCCGAGGTCGTCTACCACCGCAACCGGGACGATCTCGAGGAGCTGGGTGTGCTGTTCATGGACATGGACACCGCCGTCCGAGAGCATCCCGACCTGGTGCAGGAGCATTTCGGGACGATCATCCCCCCCAATGACAACAAGTTCGCCGCCCTCAACTCGGCCGTGTGGTCGGGTGGATCGTTCATCTACGTTCCCCCCGGAGTGCATGTCGACCAGCCCCTGCAGGCCTATTTTCGGATCAACTCCGAGAACATGGGTCAGTTCGAGCGCACGCTGATCATCGTCGACGAGGGTGCCTATGTGCACTACGTCGAGGGTTGCTCGGCGCCGGTCTACACCTCCGACTCCCTCCACGCCGCCGTCGTCGAGATCGTGGTCAAGGAGGGTGGTCGCTGCCGCTACACCACCATCCAGAACTGGTCGAACAACGTCTTCAACCTGGTCACGAAGCGGGCCGCCGCCTATCGGAACGCCACCATGGAGTGGGTCGATGGCAACCTCGGTTCCCGTCTCACCATGAAGTACCCGGCGGTATGGCTCATGGAGCCCGGCGCTCACGGAGAGGTCCTCTCCATAGCCTTCGCCGGCGACGGCCAGCACCAGGATGCCGGGGCCAAGATGGTCCACGTCGCCCCCGACACCACCTCGACCATCGTCTCCAAGTCGATCGCCAAGGGTGGGGGCCGGGCCGGCTACCGCGGCCTTGTCCAGGTGCAACCAAACGCCGAGCACGCCAAGAGCTTCGTTCGTTGTGACGCCCTCATTCTCGACCAGGAGTCCCGTTCGGACACCTACCCATACATGGAGATCGAGGAGAACGACGCCCAGATCGGGCATGAGGCCACCGTCTCCAAGGTCGGCGAGGACCAGCTCTTCTATCTGATGAGCCGTGGCCTCACCGAGGACGAGGCCACCTCGATGATCGTCGCCGGCTTCATCGAGCCGATCGTCAAGGAGCTCCCGATGGAGTACGCCGTCGAGATGAACCGTCTCATCGAACTCAACATGACCGAAATGGGCGCGATCGGTTGATGTGCGAGCTTTCTCCGGATTCTGGCGCTCTCGGTTCGACACGGGTTTGACGTCCTATTGCAGCGGTCGGGGAATCCGGAAAAACAGCCGCCGGCTCGCACGTTTGCCCTAATCGCCACCCGGTCCCGTCGCCACGATGGACGGGCGGTGCCCCGTGGTCTCACACCGCGTCACTGATAGACTGTTGTCCCCCCACGCAGTGGGGGGAAGGTACCAAAGGTCCCTGCGAAGCAGGTAAGTTGTCCCCCCACGGAGTGGGGGGAAGGTTCCTGCGAAGCAGGTAGG
>WHUC01000096.1 GCA_009377435.1 Acidimicrobiia bacterium | reverse complement strand
CGGGGGATCGTCATCCACACCGAAGCCGTCGCCGGCGGTGAGGAACTCGAAGAGGCTCTCAACGCCGGCTGACCGGCTTGACCCGCGAGGTGTGTTGGTCCCCCCACGAAGGTGGGGGGAAGGTACCGTTGTTCCCCCTCCGGAGGAGGGGGAAAGGTCCCTGCCGGACCGAAGGTCCGGGAGGTAAGGGGGCACGGCCGGTAGGGGGGCAAGACCGCGGCCGTGATCCTCGAGAGATGGTCGGCCCTGCGTTTTTCCGCTTCGAGGCGGTCGGGCTAAACTATCCAGCCGTTCCCCCTCTCAGAGGTCCATTCATGTATGCCATCATCCGCGCCGGCGGAAAACAGGCGAAGGTGCGTTCCGGCGACGTGATCCACGTCGAGCGTCTCGCCGATACCGACGGTGAAATCGAATTCGAACCGGTGCTCGTCGTCGATGGGTCCGGTATCGCCCACTCCGATCGTGGTGTCCTCGATGGTGCCGCCGTCACCGCCAAGGTGGTCGGTGGGGCCACGGGTCCCAAGATCCGGATCTTCAAGTACAAGAACAAGACGGGTTATCGCCGTCGCCAGGGACACCGTCAGAAGTACTCCCGTGTCGAGATCACGGGTATCAAGCTCCCCGACGACATGGCCGTCGCTGCCACCAGCGAGGAGGAGTAGAGATGTCAAAGACCAAGGCAGGCGGTTCCTCGAAGAACGGCCGCGACTCCAGGGGGAAAAGGCTCGGACCGAAGGTGTTCGACGGGCAGACCGTCAACTCCGGCTCGATCATCGTGCGTCAGCGGGGAACCCGGATCCACCCCGGTGAGAATGTTGGCCGCGGTAAGGACGACACCCTGTTCGCCATGACGACGGGGATCGTCCGGTACTCCACGCGACATCAGCGTCGTCTCGTCGATGTCGTCACCGGGGACACCGAGTAAGTCCGAGCGACGTGTTCGTCGATCGGGTAAGGGTCCATATCCGCGGTGGGAACGGCGGCGCTGGTGTCGCCGCCTTCGTCCGCTCCCGAGGCAAACCCAAGGGCCGACCCATCGGTGGTGACGGCGGTCACGGCGGGGATGTGACCGTCCGGGCGGACGGTGGCATGTCCAGTCTCCTGTCCTACCAACGCAACCCCCATCAGAGCGCCGGAGACGGCGCCCATGGAAAGGGAGACCTCCGCCACGGTGCCGCCGGTAGGGATCTCGTACTTCCGGTTCCAACGGGGACCGTGGTCATAGACGAGGACGGGACCGTTCTCGCCGATCTCGTCGAAGAGGGCCAGGAGTTGGTTGCCGTCCGCGGCGGACGTGGCGGACGGGGCAACGCATCGTTCGTCTCCCGATCCCGCCGCGCCCCCCAGATCGCCGAGCAGGGTGAGTTCGGCCGCACCCGCACGCTCACCCTCGAGCTCAAGCTCCTTGCCGACGCCGCCCTCGTCGGGTATCCCAACGCCGGGAAGTCAACCCTCATCTCCCGGGCCTCTGCGGCCAAGCCGAAGATCGCCGACTATCCCTTCACCACACTCGAGCCCAATCTCGGTGTCGTCGAGATCGCCGACCGCCAGTTCGTCATGGCCGACATACCGGGGCTCATCGAGGGTGCGGCCGAGGGGAAGGGCCTGGGCCATGAGTTCCTCCGTCACGTCGAGCGAGCTCGGGTCCTGGTGATTCTGCTCGACCCGTCCATCCTGCAAACCGACGACGTCGAGACCCAGTTGGACGTCCTTTCCGGTGAGCTGGATGCATTCTCGACCGAGCTCGCCAAGCGCCCTCGGCTCGTGGTGATTGGGAAGGCTGATTCCCCCGAGGCCGCCCCGGCCGCCGCCACCATCCCAGATGCTCTCGTCGTCTCCGCACTCACGGGTGAGGGGTTGGCGCCGTTCCTCCACCGTGTCGCCGATCTGGTGGAGTCGGCGGAACGGGAGTCCCCTGATCGACGAGGATTCGTGCTCCACCGGCCCGTGGAGATCCCGATCACCGTGGTGAGGGAGGATGATGCCTGGCGGGTGGAGGGGCTCGTCGCCGAGCGGGCAGTGGCCTTCTCCGATCTCACCATGCCCGAAGCGGCCGACATGGCAGCCCGCCGCCTCTCCCGTCTCGGCGTGGACGAACTGCTCCGACGTGGTGGCGCAATGGAGGGCGACGAGGTCCGCATCGGTGACCTGTCGTTCCAGTTCGAGCCCGACTACGGAGGGGAGTGATGCGGCGATCTGTCAACGAGAACGCCCCCATCGTGGTCAAGATCGGGTCGTCGAGCCTGGTGGGATCGGATGGTGGGCTCCGCACCGACGCCATCGAGAGGATGGCCATGATGGTCGCAGCCCAATGGCAGGAAGGCCATCCCACCACCCTGGTCACGTCGGCCGCCGTCGCCGCCGGTCTCCCGGCCCTCGGTCTGGACGACCGTCCCCGCGATCTCACCGGTCTCCAGGTGGCGGCTGCGGTCGGTCAGGGTCGGCTGATGCAGGCGTACACCGAGGCATTTGCCGATTACGGGCTCGTCGTCGGACAGGTGCTGCTCACCAAGGACGTCTTCGCCGATCGATCCCAGTACCTGCACGCAAGGAACACCCTGCAGCGGATGTTGTCGGTCGGTGTCGTTCCGGTGGTCAACGAGAACGACACCGTCGTGGTCGACGAGTTGAAGCTGGGTGACAACGACCGTGTCGCCGCCATGGTATCCCACCTGGTGGGGGCCGGAATGTTGGTGATCCTGACGGACACCGATGGGCTGTTCGATGCCGATCCCACCCTTGCCGAGGCCGAGTTGCTGGATGCGGTCCGTCACAACGACGCCGTCCTCGACGACCTCGCCGGGGTCGGGCGGCTCGGGTCGGGTGGGGTTGCGACGAAGGTGATCGCCGCCCGCATGGCGGCCTGGTCCGGGGTGCCGACGGTGATCGCAAATTCTTCGGATGAGAACGTCCTCAGCGAGGCCGTTGACGGCCGTGGCGTCGGCACCTGGGTCGAGCCCATGGAGTCGGGTCTATCCGCCCGCAAGCTTTGGATCGCCTTCGGTCAACCCGCCCGGGGGCGGATCGTCATCGACGGCGGCGCCAGCCGTGCCCTCGTCCATGAGGGTCGATCACTTCTCGCCGTTGGTGTTACCGATGTAGGAGGACGGTTCGGACCCGGGGACGCGGTCGACGTCATCGACGACACCGGTTCCACCGTTGCCAGGGGATTGACATCGATGTCGGCTGTCGACCTTGCCTCGGTCCGCGGTCGGCGTGGTGGGGGAGAGGCCATCCACCGGGACCAGATGGTCGTCTTCGGGTCCGACTTGGATTAGAGCGTTTACATTGGAACACTGATCGAAGATGCTGCTTGCCTCCCTTCCCTCCCCAGCCTTCAACGGGTTCGAGATCGGGCCACTCGACATCCGGATGTACGGCATTCTCATCGCCTTCGGCGTCGCCCTCGCCGCCATTATCACCCGGCGCCGGTATGAGGCGTTCGGTGGTGATCCCGAGATGGCGGAGAGGGTGGTGATGTGGGCCGTGGTCCTGGGGTTTCTCGGTGCCCGGCTCGCCTACGCCAGCACCCATCTCTCGACCTTCGAGGGTCGGCCTTGGGCAATCTTCGCCATTTGGGAGGGTGGGCTCGCCCTCTTCGGCGGGCTCACCGTGGGGGCACTCACCGCCATCTACCTATTGCGACGTTGGGGTGGGGACCTACCCGCTTTCGCCGATTCGGTGGCGATCGGCATACCGGTCGCTCAGGCCCTTGGCAGATGGGGCAACTACTTCAACCAGGAGCTATTCGGGATACCGACCGATCTGCCATGGGGGCTCGAGATCGCCCCCGACCGGAGACCCGCCGCCTTCCCCACTGCGGAGACGTTCCACCCGACGTTCCTCTACGAGTCCTTGGCCAACCTCACGCTGGTATTCTTCATGCTGTGGTTGGAACGCCGGGGGATCCCACGGAGACGCGGGTCATTGTTCGGGGTGTATCTGGTCGGGTACGGAGCGATCCGGTTTCTCACCGAGCTGATCCGCACCGACACGGTCTGGCGTGATCCGCTGCTCGGTCTCAGCCGCAACGGGTGGGTTTCGATGGTGGCGATCGCAATAGGTCTCTACTGGTTGTGGCGACGGGAGAGGTCGGCTCGGGCGGAGGAGGACGCTCCTGCCGATCCGGTGGCTGTGTGAGACGGCCCCGCACACTCCGCGCCCTCGTGATCGCCGTTTCGCTCCTGTCGGCCTGTTCTGGCTCCGCCCTCGGTGTGTTCGGGGGCGGGGGCGACCTCAATGGGGTGGTGTTGGACGAGCCCACCGAGAAGCCCTCGTTCGTGCTCACAGACACCTCCGGTGATCCCTACGACTTTGCCGAGGAGACCGAGGGTCGGTTGACCTTCCTCTATTTTGGATACCTGTCGTGTCCCGATATCTGTCCGGTCCACATGGCGCAACTAGGCGAGGTGTTCGAGCGGAACCCGGAGTGGAAGGAGGACTCGGCCGTTGTTTTCGTCTCGGTCGATCCCGTACGCGACAAGCCGGAGGAGATCCGGGCCTGGCTCGACGGGTTCGGCACCGACTTCATCGGTCTCACCGGGACGGAAGAGCAACTGGTCGCCTCCCAGGAGGCCGCCGTTGCCGGGGTGGCGTATCAAGTCCCCGATGAGAACATCGGGTACACGGTGGCCCATGCCGGTCAGGTGTTCGTGTACGCCCCTGACGGGAAGGGATACACCCAGTACCCCTTCGGAACCCGTCAGACCGATTGGGACAACGACCTGCCCATCCTGATGAACCGGCAATGACCGAGATAGCGTTCTGGTGCACCGCCCTGGCCCGGCCCTGGACGTGGGCTTGGATCGCATACCCGGGAATCTGGCTCTCGGCGATACTCCCCGCGGTCGGGTACATGAGGGCGATACGCAGACACGAGGCGCCGACGTCTTCGAGACAGACCGGGCTGCTCCTGGCGGGGGTGGCAATCTACTGGGTGGCCACCGACTGGCCGCTGGGCACCCTGGGGGCCGGCTACCTGGCTTCGGCGCACATGCTGCAGTATCTGCTCTACACCCTGGGGGCGGCCCCCCTCATCCTCTTGGGCACGCCCGAATGGATGACGCGGTCGGTGCTGCGGCGACTCCGTGCCACCGGGATCGCCACCCGGATCGGTTCCTCACTCGTCCTCGCCGCCCTCGTCTACAACCTCCTCATGATCGGCACCCACGCCCCCATAACCGTGGATGCGTTGCGGGCCTCCCAGTTCGGGTCCTTCCTGATGGACGTTCTCTGGTTGTTGGCCGGGTTCGTCCTGTGGTGGCCGGTCATCGCCCCCATCCGGGAAATGCGCCATCGGAGTGTGCCCTCCAAGGTCGCCTATCTGTTCCTGGCGACGACCGTGGTGGCCATCCTCCCCGCCAGCTTCCTCACCTTCGCCAACTTCCCCCTCTACTCCACCTACGAGCTCGCCCCACGCATCGGGGGGTTCTCGTCGATCAGTGACCAGCAGGTGGCCGGTCTCATCATGAAGCTCGTCACCCCGATCGTCGTGTGGGCGACGATGGCGACCATGTGGTTCCGCTGGGCGACGGCGGAGCGGGACGGCAATACCGGTGCCAGCGGCCACTCGGTGTCACTGTGACGGAGTCTCTCGTCTCCGCCTGGCGCCCAGGAACAAGATAATCCCTACGACGCCGAGGCCCGCACCCACCACGGGCGCGATCCCTACCCCGGGTGTTTCGATGGGACGACCGGACTCCACCAGACTCATCTCGTGGCCGTCAACATACGTCTCGCCACCAAGGGCAGGGTCGAGATGAAGGAAGGTGCCCGTGATGGTCACCTTGGGGCCACGCCAGCCGTACCGGCCGGGCGGTCCCTCGACAATGCCGTCGAACAAGGATGCGGGCACCCTTACGCCGATGCCGGAGTTGGTGCCGTTTGGTTTCGTCCCCGGGTCCCCGAGGGGCGCGTCGACGTACTCGTCGTCGTTGAGCTGGAGCCAAACCTCATCACCTCTCCTCGAGAAGTCACCCACCAACTCACCGAGGACCGTGACCTCGGTGTTGTCGTAGACGGCAGGTTCCACAAGGAGACTGGTCACGGAAACGATCTCCTGAGCCGAGACCGGTAATGCGATGAGCACAAGCACCACCGCTAGGGTGAGCCGTCTCATTCGCCCACCACCGAGGAGATGGTGAATCCGATGAGGGCGAAGATGGCAATGAACTCCAGCCGGCCGGCCCACATGAGCAGCATATAGACGACCTTCATCAGGTCCGGCATGCTGGGAGAGGTGATACCTACAGAGAGACCGACGGTTCCGGCTGCACTAACCGATTCGAATAGGGCGTCCTGAAGCGGGTACCCGTGGGCGATTCCGACGAGGGCCCCGACCAGGTAGAGGGCGACGAACAGAAGTGACACCGCCATCACCGACTGGGCGAGGTCGTTGGTAAGTTGTCTCCGGCCGTTCTGGATGTATGTACGCCTGATGACTGTGTGCTCGGGTAACAAGATCTCTCTGATGGTGTTGGCAAGGGTTTTCAAGGTCAGCCCGATACGAAGGGCCTTTACCCCCCCGGACGTCGACGAGCCCATGCCTCCCAACGCCATAGCGGTAGCGATGGCGGCGAAGGTGAGACCGCCCCACGATGCAAGATCCGATGATGAAACTGTGGAGAACCCGGTCGAGGTGTGGGCGGACACGACATGGAAGACACCGCGGCGGAGGAGAACCATCGGCTCCTCTATGCTTCCGATGAGTACCAGACCCAGCATCGCCACTGTCGAGGTGACCAAATAGGAACCGATGAGGGTCTTGGTTTCGAGATTCTGCCAGACCTTCCGGGGGCCCCGAAAAAGGGTGAAATGAACCCCGAACGATAGGGTTCCGGCGATCATCAACCACGCGGTGACGAACTCCACCGCCGGTGAGCGGTAATACGCCAGACTCGTGGACATCGGCGAGAATCCGCCGGTATCGAAGGCGCCGACGAAGATCGAGTAGGCGTGAAGTAGCGCACGATTTGGCTCGTATCCGAGCCGGATGACCCCAATCAAAGCGAGGGCTGTGATCCCCATGAGGCCATGCCAGACGCTCACGGCCCAGATGAACCTTGCGGTGGAGGTCACCGAGGGGAGGATCCTCTCGTCTCGGGCCTCACCGTGGTAGAGCGCCAGGATTCCCCCACCGGCAAAGACCGTTAGGGCGGCCAGGACGATTCCCTGACCCCCGAGGAACTGGGTCGTCTGCCGCCATACGGTCAGCGACGTGGGTAGGTGGTCGAGATCGGCTAGTACCGTGAGACCGGTCGCGGTGAACCCGCTCATGCCTTCGAAAGCAGCGTCGAGGAAACTCCCGAATCTCCCAGAAAGATAGAGGGGTATCGATCCTAGAAGAGGTATCAGAACCCAAGTCAGGGCCACCACGACCATCCCGTCCCCCCATCGGAGGGGTGGCTCATCGTGCGGTCTGATCCATTCAGCCGCGCCTCCGAGGAGGAGCCCGACACCGATCATCACCATGTACCATCCAATGGCGCCCCATTCCGCCGACATGACGGCGATCAACAGGGGGAGCACGCCGACAAGACCGGTTAGCGCAAGAATTCTTCCCAGATAGAACCCTATGAGACGGATGTCGTCGCGGTGGGGACGAATGAGCATATTTTTAGATCAGCAGACTGATCACGGTGCCGATGACCCCCGTTACCACCATGAGAACTATTAGGGCCGCCAGCTCGGCGCCAAGATAGATCAGCGAGCCCTTTACGTCCTCACG
>WHUC01000095.1 GCA_009377435.1 Acidimicrobiia bacterium | reverse complement strand
ACCGAGGTCATCTCGGCGAGTATGGCGATGGCGATCTCATCGGCGGTGACCCCACCGAGTTCCAACCCGACCGGCCCGTGGATACGGTCGATCTCGGCATCGCTGTATCCGGCCTCCAGCAAGCGCTCACGCCGAGCGGCGGCGGTCCGTCGCGACCCCATGGCCCCGATGTAGCGCACCGGCGCCCGGAGGACGAGGGGCCAGATGGGATCCTCGAAACGGGCGTCGTGGGAGAGGACGACGACAAACGTGCGGATGTCGATGGGAAGCCGATCGGCGACCGCATCGGGCCAGCCGACATGGATCTCGCAATCGGGGAACCGCTCCGGGGTGGCGAATGCCGGTCTGGGGTCGGTGACCACCACCCGATACCCGGAGAGACGGGCATGGGCGGCGAGGGCCTGACCGACGTGGACGCCACCGACGATCAACAGGATGCGGGGCGGGAGAGCCACGTCGATGAACACCTCGACGCCGTCGTAGCCGAGTGTGACCGATTGCTCCACGGCGGCGAGTAACCGGGCATCGGCCCCCACTTGCTCGACGATCTCGTCGGGAAGGGCACCGGCGATGACCACCCCCTTCAGTGCGTCGATTCCCGCTGTCATCCCGGCGGCATCACCCGATACCACTGTCGCCCGGGCCCCGACGCCACCCGAGGCGACAAGATCGTCGACGGCGGTGACCACCGAGGCGATCACCACGGTTCGATCATCACCCTGATCCTGCCCCCACATGCCAAACCCACCGCGAAGGCGTCGTCGTCGGAGATCCCGTACGTGACCACCTCGGTCTCCCCGGTCTCCATCACCGTCTCGGCGCGGGCGGCCACGTCGTTTTCGACGCACCCTCCCGACACAGAGCCCTCCATGTCGCCGGCCGACGAGACGACGAAGGTCGACCCCACCGGCCGGGGGGCGGAGCCCCCGGTGGCGATGACAGTGGCCACGGCCACCTTCTTGCCCTGGACGCTCCATTCCTCGGCATGGTTTCTGGTCATCGGACGGACACCTCCGGTATCGACTCTAGGACCGCCACCAGGGTTGCGAGGTCGTTGAGATTGCCCACGGGGAGGAAATCGTCGACATGGGGGAGGGCCGCCATCATCCCCCTGGTTTCGGGGGCGAACCCCTCTCGACCGGCGAGGGGGTTGAGCCAGATGACCCGGTGCGTCGTCCGGGCTAGCCTTGCCATCTCGAAGGCGAGGACCTCGGGGTCACCCCGCTCCCATCCATCGGAGATGATGAGGGCCACGGGTCCGCCCCTGACGACGCGGCGCGACCAGTCCCGATTGAACCGCCCGATCGATTCCCCGATCCGGGTCCCCCCCGACCAGTCCTCGACCGCCTCGGACACCGCCGCTATGGCCATGCTGGCGTTGCGCCCTCTCAACTCGCGGGTCACCCGGGTGATCCGCGTGGCAAACACGAAGGCCTCGACCTTTCCCAGGGTTCCCCCGGCGGCGTGGAGGAAGTAGAGGAGCATCTCGGAGTAGCGCTCCATCGACCCGGACACGTCGGCGAGCACGACGAGGGGTCGGCGACGTCGCCGTCGCTCGTCGAAAACCAAGGGGATCAGGTCGGAGTCGGGTCCGACGGCATGACGCAGTGACCGTCGCAGATCGGGACGATCCCCACCAGTGGCGGGTTGACGGCGTCGGCCCCGGGCGTCGGCGGGACTCCATCTCATCTTTGCGATCAGGGAGCGCACCGCCGCCTGTTCCCTGCTGTCGAGGGTGGCGAAGTCGCGATCGGCGAGACGCTCCCAATCGGTTGCGCCGACGACCGTCCCCAACTCCTCGGCCCCTTGGTCCCTCCCGTCGTCGGATGCCCCGGCATCGATGGCCCAGGTCCTCCTCCGGGGACGGACCATGTGGAGTGATTGGTCCATTCCGCGGCCGAAGGTCTCGACGAAGATCCGATCGAACACCGGGATCTGGTCGCGATGGGTGACGCACAGACCCCTGAACCCGTAATAGACGTCCTCGGCCCGACCCAATCCAACCAGATCGGATGCCTCGGCCAGATCCGCCGTGGTCATCGGTCCCACGGTCAACCCGGCATCACGGAGACGATGGATAAATCCGGCAAGGACCTCGGCGGGTGCGCCCCCCATCGTGTCGGTCACCCGATGGGAAACCTCAGGATGGCGCCGGCCCCGTCGGCGTCGAGTTGGGAGGCGACCCTCACCTGGCGCACGGTTCCACCGCTGGTGGTGACCGCATCCATGGCGTAGGAGAGGATGTCGGACTCGGCCACCGTATCCGAGCCACACAGGGGGCATGCCTCTCCGACCCGCGACATCCATCCGCAGGCGTCGCAACGCACCCCGTCACGTTCGAAGGGGCCGGCCACCAACAGGGTCTCCACGGCATGGGCGTTGATCGCCTCCAGGCTGTCCTTGGTGCCCACGGTCACCGGTCGCCCCGCGCCCTTCGCCTCGAGGAAGGCATCGATGACGGCAACGTCCCTCGTCTTGCGGAGAGCGGCGGCGGCATCGTCGACGACGCGGTACAGCTCCGTTTCCGAGGTGGTGTTGGGATCAACGGTGAATCTGTGCTCGGGCAGCCGACTGAGATAGTCGTGGAGTTCGTCGACGAACTCCCCCTGGGTCTCCTCCATGGCGCCGATGGCGAGGAGATCGAACGGTTCCGACCTGTGTGCGACGAGAAGGAGCTCCGACGCCCGTTTCCACATGTGGGTGGTGGCCTCATCGGCGCGCCGCTGGGCGGTATGCTCGTCGTAGCCCTCGTAACCGCCGTAGTTGGACTTCCCGATGTCGGCGGTGAGCTTCTCGATGACATGCATCCCCTCACCATCGGCGACCCACAGCCTCGACGCAGCGTGGTCCACGAGAGCGACACCGGCCCGCATGGGATTGGGAAGAACCCGGACGCCACGGAGATAGGGCCGTGTCGAGAGATGAGTCCGGTTGATCGGCTCGCGCTCCAGTCGGCGCACCTCCCAGATGTCATCCTGTTTCGAGGCGAAGATGGCCACGCCCCTGCCCCCGAGTTCCTCGATGTCGTCGGCGAAGTCGAGGATCCTGGCGACGTCGGTCCTTATCGACTTGGCGCCATCGCGATCGAATGCCTCGCCCGCCTCCTTGATCGGCCGGAGCAACGAGCTCAAGCCGGTGCGCACAGCACCAGGTCGTCTCTCGACCGTCAACGAAATGAGCGTTCCTCCGGGGCTGTGCAGCTTCGCCAGGCCAGCGATCACGGCTCCTCCTGTCGGTTCGTCGTGCGGATGCCGAGGAGTTCGGCGCCCGAGATCCTCTCGGTGTCCTCGCGATACTTGAGGACGACCCCCACCGTGGCGTCGACCAGTTCCGCGGTGAGCTCGGTGGCCCCGAGCACACGCAGGGCGGCGGCCCAGTCGATCGTCTCCGCAACACCGGGAGGTTTGAAGAGGTCGAGCGAGCGCAGGTCACCCATCGCCTCGGTGATCTGTTTGGCGAGCCGATCGTCGATGTCGGGGACACGGCGATGCAGTATGTCGAGCTCCCGGCTCGGGTCGGGATAGTCGATCCAGTGGTAGATACACCGCCTTTTCAGGGCGTCGTGGATCTCGCGGGTCCGGTTGGAGGTGAGCACCACGATGGGCGGCTCCTCGGCGGTGATGGTGCCGACCTCGGGGATGGTCACCTGGAAGTCGGAGAGGATCTCGAGCAGATAGGCCTCGAACTCCTCGTCGGCGCGATCCAGCTCGTCGATGAGGAGGACGGGCCGAACCCCGTCCCGGGCCAGCTCGATCGCCTCGAGGAGGGGGCGGGCCACCAGGTACTCACGTGACATGATGTCGCTCACGTCGGCATGTTCCCCACCGGCCTCGACGAGACGGATGGCGAGCATCTGACGGGCATAATCCCACTCGTAGATGGCGTGACCGGCGTCGAGCCCCTCGTAGCACTGGAGTCGTATCAGCGGGACATCGAGGATCGAGGAGAGCACCTTGGCCACCTCTGTCTTGCCGACACCCGCCTCGCCCTCGAGGAAAAGGGGGCGCCCCATGGAGAGGGCGAGATGCACCGAGACGGCAAGACCCCGGTCTGCCACATACCGCTCCCCCGCGAAGGCCTCGACCACCTGATCGACAGTTGCCGGTATCACGTCCCCGAGCATAGATGATGGTGCGAGCTTTTCGTCGAGCGGTCTGGCCCGGCGAACGGAGCAATGGTTGACCGGTGTCGTCTTTGTTGTCGCCCAAGGTCCCAGGCTGCTCGCACCACAAGAGGCTATCTTCTGCTCGCGAATGAGATATCCTCAGGAGTATGACTAAGAGACTGATCGACGTTGACGACGACAAGCTAGACGCTGTTCGCGCGCTTCTGGGCACAACCACGCTCAAGTCCACAGTCGATGCCGCCCTGGATGAAGTGCTCGCACTAGATCAGCGCCGTCGGGGACTGCTGGCCGAACGTGGAGTCGACCTCGCTGAGCTGGCCGACCCCAAAGCCCGCCAAGCCGCTTGGCGCTGAAGCCCTACTACCTCGGCGACACTTCGGCACTGGCGCGCATCATCCAGCCTCCGGTTGCCGACCGGCTCGGCCCACTCCTCGAAAGCGGACTCGTCGCACGTTGCACACCAACGGACCTTGAGGCCGGGTTCTCGTCTCCGAGCCCGTCGTCGCATCGCGCCATGCGCGAACTCCGTGCGGCGTGGCCGTTCATCGAGATGGATCAACCCGTTCTCGATCGCGCCGTCGAGGTGCAGGACGCGCTCGCCGAGCGGAGCCGACAGCGTGGCGCGAGGATAGCCGACCTCCTCGTCGCCGCCGCCGCTGAGGCCGCCAGTCTCGTGGTGCTCCACTATGACCGAGATTTCGACCTCATCGCCGACGTCACCGGCCAGTCCACTGAATGGATTTTGCCCGCCGGCACCGTCTCCTGATCGCCACAGCGGCCCGCGTAATGTCTCGTGCTGTTGGCTTGCGGGCCTTGTGTTTTGCCCCCTACCTGCCGTGCCCCCATACCTCCCGGACCTCCGGTCCGGCAGGGACCTTCCCCCCTCCTGCGGAGGGGGAACAACGGGACCTTCCCCCCACTTCGTGGGGGGACAACATCCCTATCCCGCGGCGGCCAGCGCCTGGGTGACTGCCCTCTTTACGTAGACACCGGCCAGATGGGCCTTATATTCCTCAGACCCGTATAGGTCCTCGAGAACGGTCACGTCCTCGGTGGCCCTGGCGGCGGCATCGGCGATGGCCGACTCGGAGCCATCGGTGCCGATCAGGGCCTCGACTGCACCCGAGGCGAGGGTTGGCTTCGATCCGACACCGGTCAGCGCGATCCGGCAGTCCGATATCGAGCCGTTGTCCTTGGCCACCCAGGCGGCCACCCCGGCGACGGCGTAGTCGGTGTGACCGCCCCGACGGCCGAGCTTGTCATAGGCGGTCCCGCCGGCCCGTTGGGGGATGCGGATCTCGGTCAGGATCTCGTCGGGTTCAAGGGCGGACGTCATGGTGTCGACGAACCAGTCGTCGGCCAAGACCTCCCGTGTTCCCGATGGTCCCTGGACGACCATCGTCGCCCCGAGGGCGAGAACGGCCGCGGTCTGATCGGCGGCCAGATCGGCGTGGGCGACGGCACCACAGGTCGTCCCCCGGTTACGGACCTGGGGGTCACCCGTCCACGAAGCGGCCTGCCGGAGAGCCTGGGGAACCAATTCGGAAACGGCGATGTCCCGGTGTCGGACCAGGCCCCCGATGGACACGTGGTCGCCGTTGTCGGTGATCTGATCGAGACCCCCGACCCGGCCGATATCGACCACCGTCTCCGGGGAGAGAAGCCGGAGCTTCATCATCGGGATGAGACTCATCCCCCCCGACATCACCTTGGCGAATTCCGACGACGAAAGTGCCTCGACCGCCTCGTCGATGCTCTCCACCGCGACGTACTCGAAGTTGCGTGGGTACATGATTTAGGAGCTCCTCGCTGTCTCGATCGCCTGCCATACCCTCTTCGATCTCAGCGGCATGTCCACGTGCTCGACACCGAGTGGCGCCAAGGCGTCCACCACCGCATTCACGATGGTCTGGGCGGATCCGATGGTCCCCGCCTCCCCGACGCCCTTGACACCGAGTGGGTTTATGTCGCTCGGGGTTTCCGTACGGTGCAGGTCGAACATGGGCAGATCCCCTGCCGTCGGGATTATGTAGTCCATAAGAGAGGGTGTGAGCAGGTTGCCGTCATCGTCGTAGACTCCGACCTCGAACATCGCCTGGCCAAGACCCTGGGCGATGCCGCCGTGGATCTGACCACTGACGATCATCGGATTGATGACAGTCCCGCAATCGTCCATGGCGGAGTACTTGAGGATGGTCACGTCACCGGTGTCGGGGTCGACCTCCACCATGGCGAGATGGGAACCGAATGGCCAGGTGGCATTGGCCGGGCTGAAGATGGCCTGGGCCTCGAGACCGCCCTCCATCCCCTCGGGGAGAAGGTGGGGCTGATAGGCCATGGTGACCAACCGGTCCCAGCCGACGGCGGAGTCGGGGGAACCGGTCACCGAAGCCCCGTCGGCGTTGAACTCGATGTCGTCCTCAGCCGCCTCGAGGGCATGGGCCGCGATCTGCGCCGCCTTCTCCCTGACCTTGCGGGCCGCCTCCAGGGTGGCCGCACCGTCGACGGCAGCCGACCGGGACCCGAATGTCCCGACCCCCATGGTGGACTCGGCGGTGTCCCCATGGCTGACCTTGATCTTCTCGACCGGGATCCCCAGCTCCGACGAGACGATCTGGGCCCACGTGGTCTGGTGCCCCTGCCCGGAGGGACCGGTTCCGGTGACCACGGTGGCGGTCCCGTCGGGATTCACCCGCACCAGGCCGGTGCCGGAGAAGGCCGACGGCAACCCGTACTCGGACCAGCTGAAACCGAGATCGACGAGCGCCGACGGTCCGAAGCCACACACCTCGACATAGGAGGCGAGACCGATTCCGACGTGGCGCCCCTCGGCGCGGGCTGCATCCCGCTCGCCCTTCCATCCCTCGTAGTCGACCGTCTCGAGGAGGGCGTCGAGGTTGGTTGCGTAGTCGCCGGTGTCCATGGCGAACCCCACCGGCGCCATCGCCCCCGGGAAGTCCTCGGCGGGTATGAAGTTCTGGCGACGCACATCGGCGGGATCCATATCGATCGCCCTGGCGTAATGGTCAAGGATCCGCTCCAGGTAATAGATGGCCTCGGGACGGCCGGCACCCCGGTAGGCATCGGTCGTCATCGTATTGGTGGTCACGCAACGCAACGCCATCGAGGTGGGGAACCGGTACTGGCCCGACCCCACGAACACCCCGAGGAACGGTATGGCGACGGTGAAGTTCTGGGTGTAGGCGCCCATGTCGCAGATGGCATCGAGCTCGTATCCGAGGACCTCGCCATGGCGGGTGCCGACGATGGTTGCGGTGCCGAGCCACGCCCTCCCATGGATCGTCGATACCGCTGACTCCCGCCGGGTCTCGGTGAACTTCACGGGGACACCAAGCTGCTGGGAGGCCCACGACACCAGAATCTCGTCGTTGTACACGTTGAGCTTGGCCCCGAAACCGCCTCCGACCTCGGGGGCGATCACCCTGACCTGGTTGGAGGGGATCCCCAACACCTTCCCGATGGCACCGGCGAGGGCGTGGGGGATCTGGGTCGAGCTGTGCACCTCCAACCGCCCGTAGCCGGCGCTCCAGTCGGCGAGAACCGATCGGGGCTCGATGGCGGTTGGGATCAGCCGCTGGTTGACCATCTCCAGACTCACCGTGACCGTGTCGTCGCGCTCACGGGCATCGGCGATGG
>WHUC01000094.1 GCA_009377435.1 Acidimicrobiia bacterium | reverse complement strand
CCGGGGGAGCTGAGGCTCAGACCGGAGCGGAGGTAACTGATTCGCGTTCGATGATCTCGCCCACGATGAGCTGGTCATCGGGCTCCTGGCCATCGAGGATGCGGAGGAGCAGGGACGCTCCACGCTGGCCCAACTCGTAGGTGGGAAGCCGCATGGTGGTGAGGGGCACGGGACCGTACTCGGCGATGGCTATGTCGTCGAGCCCGGCCACCGACACCGACCCCGGTACGGCGACGCCCCGGACGACGAGCTCACGGGTGGCACCAATCGCCATCAGATCGTTGGCGGCCAGGACCGCGGTGAAATCCGTCCGTCCCAGCAGGGTTGCGACCGCCTCGCCTCCTCCCCGCAGGGTGAACCGGCCGTCCTCCACCAGCGCCTCATCGGCATCGAGACCGAGATCCTTCACCGCGGCGCGGTATCCGCCGAACCTCACCTCGCACACCGCCAGCTCGGGCGGCCCGGTGATGTAGGCGACACGGCGATGACCCCGCTCGGCGAGGTAGGCGACCATTTCGGTGAGAGCACCGCGGTTGTCGAAACGGACCCTCGGAGCGGCGAGGCTGTGGTCCGACAGGACCACCGCCACACCTCCGGCCCTGCGATAACGCTCCACCAACGCCGTCAGGTCGCGCTCATAGGTGGGATCATTGAGACCGCTGGCGGCGAAGACCAACGCGTCCACCTGCTGGGCCTGGAAGGCCCGCACGTAGTTGAGCTCCTTCTCGGGGTCACGATCGGAACTGGCAACGAACAGGCGGTAGTCCGAGGCGTGGATCCCATCCTCGAGCCCCTTGACGATGTCCCCGAAGTAGGGATCGGAAATGTCATGGACTATCACCCCGATCGTCTGGGATCGGGCGGTCACGAGCGCCCGAGCGAGACGATTTGGCTCAAAGCCAAGACTCTCGGCGGCGCTCAACACCCGATCCCGGGTGCTGCCGCTGACCGGATGGCTGGAGTCCGACATCACCCGTGACGCCGTGGCGACCGAGACCCCGGCCAGCTCGGCAACGTGGCGGAGCGATACCCGTGATCCGCCCGTCACCGGAGAGGGTTTGGATTGCTGATTCACGTGGTGAGGTTACCGAACTGCTCCCGAGACCCAACGACTCGGGGACCCTCTGTGGAAACGATTTGACTGTCGTCGGTGTAGCGAACAGAGGTACTGTCGCTACGTGACATCCGATATCCGCCTGCGCGGTGTGACTCCAGACGACCTGGCGATCTTCTTCGAGCACCAGCTCGACCCCGACGCCAACCGAATGGCGGCGTTCACGGCTGCCGACCCCACCGATCGCAGCGCCTTCATGACACGCTGGGTCAAACTGCTCGCCGACCGGGCCGTCGTGGTGCGAACCGTGGTCGCCGCCGAACAGATTGTCGGCCATGTCCTCAGCTTCGAGGAGTCCGGCCACCGCGAGGTCAGCTACTGGATCGGTCGGGAACATTGGGGGACGGGCATCGCCACCGCCGCCCTCGCCGAGTTCCTTGGTGTGGAAACGACCCGTCCCCTTTACGCCCGAGTCGCCAAGGACAATCCGGGATCGATCCGGGTCCTGGAGAAGTGCGGGTTTATCAACATTGGCGAGAGCAGCGGCTACTCAAACGCCCGTGGCGGCAAGGTCGAGGAGTTCGTGTTCGAGTTTGGCTAGGAGGCTGGTGTGGAATGCCGTTGTGCAGATCGGCGGCCAGACGCGTCACCCTCGGCCCACGGTTCGCATCGGACGCCGATGGCCAACCGTCGAGATAAGGCCCGACATCGCCGCGTTCGACGAGGTAGCGTCGAAGCATCCCCGCCCGAAGGAGTGGCCCCATGACCGACACCAAGATCACCCTCACCGAGTCGGAGATGCCCACCACCTGGTACAACCTGATCGCCGACCTGGCGGAACCACCGCCACCGCCACTACACCCCGGCACCCACGAACCGATCGGACCCGACGACCTCGCCCCGCTGTTCCCCATGGCGTTGATAGGTCAGGAGGTCTCGACCGAGCGCTACATCGACATCCCCGGCGAGGTACTCGACGTCTACCGGTTGTGGCGTCCCTCCCCCCTGTATCGGGCCCGACGTCTCGAGGCCGCCCTCGAGACCCCGGCCCGCATCTATTACAAGTACGAGGGCGTGAGCCCGGCCGGGTCGCACAAACCGAATACGGCGGTTCCCCAGGCCTACTACAACGCCGCCGAGGGGGTGCGCAAGCTCACCACCGAGACCGGTGCCGGACAGTGGGGCTCGGCGCTGGCCTTCGCCGCCGGCCAGTTCGGGCTCGACTGCGAGGTGTGGCAGGTGCGGGCGTCGTGGGATCAGAAGCCCTATCGACGGGTGATGATGGAGGTGTGGGGCGCCGAGGTCCACCCCTCGCCGTCGGATCTCACCGAGGCGGGCCGCAAGATCCTCTCCGAGGACCCCGACTCGCCGGGGAGTCTGGGCATCGCCATCTCCGAGGCGGTGGAGGCCGCCCTCGCCGACGAGTCCACCAAGTACTCGCTGGGTTCGGTGCTCAACCACGTACTCATGCACCAGACGATCATCGGCGAGGAGGCCCTGCTCCAACTCGCCAAGGTGGGTGACACCCCCGACCTTCTCATCGGATGCACCGGGGGTGGCTCCAACTTCGGTGGACTCTCGTTCCCATTCCTCCGGGAGCGTCTCGCCGGGAAGAACGACGTCATCATCCGCTGTGTCGAACCGGCGGCGTGTCCCTCTCTCACCAAGGGCGAGTACCGCTACGACTTCGGCGACACCATCGGGATGACGCCACTCATCAAGATGCACACCCTCGGTCATGATTTCGTCCCCGATCCCATCCACGCCGGTGGTCTCCGCTATCACGGGATGTCCTCGCTGGTGTCCCACCTCTACGAGATGGGCCTTCTCGAGGCCGAGGCCATCGACCAGACGGAGTGCTTCGACGCCGCCATCACCTTTGCCCGGTCCGAAGGCATCATTCCCGCCCCGGAACCGACCCACGCCCTGGCGTCGACCATCAGGGAGGCGGCCCGTTGCCGGGAGACCGGGGAGGAGAAGGTCATCCTCACCGCCATGTGTGGGCACGGTCACTTCGACCTCGCCTCATACGAGACATATCTCGCCGGCGAGCTGGTCGACTACGACCACCCCGACGCCAAGATCGCCGAGGCGATGGAACGGGTCCCCGTCGTGGGGTGACCCCCAGACCCAACCCGAGCCCAGGGCTCAACCTCACGCCAGGCGTCATCCTCAGCCCACGGTTCGTCCGGCACCCGCCCCACCAGAAACCCCTTGCAAAGTGAGGGTGAACTTCATTATGTTGAACATTCATTAGATTGAAGCTGCCTTCATTGAAGTGACCCAGAGGAGAAGAGGAGGGTGATGGGCACCGGAGACGAGATCACCATGGAACAGGGTGAGATCGAGTTGGCCGACCTCGGCAGGCTCATCCGTGAAGCGCGTCGTGGCCGTTACACCCTCGAGGAGCTGGCCACCACCGCCGGGGTGAGCCCCGGTCTGTTGAGCCAGTTGGAGCGGGGCTTGGGAAATCCCTCCTTCCGCACCCTCCGACGGGTCGCCGGCGCCCTCGGTCTCCGTGTCGGCGACCTACTCCAGGGGAACACACCCGACGACACCGGACATGTCGTCAGGGTCGCCGATCGGAAACGCCTCCAACTCCAGGAGGGCGGTCTCACCTATGAGCTGCTCAGCCCCAACCTCTCCGGCCAACTCGAAGTCCTCGCCACCAACCTCCCCCCCGGCTTCGAGAACAGCCAACATCCCTTCAACCACATCGGAGAGGAATGCGTCCTCATCGTCTCCGGTAGCGCCGAGGTCACCGTCGGCGACGTCACCTATCAACTCTTCGAGGGCGACGCCATCACCTACGACTCCTCGGTCGATCACTGGTGGCGGAACACCAACGACCAGAACACCCGCATCTTCGGTGTCGTCACCCCACCCAGCTTCTGATGCGTAAACCCGACGGAGAACACCAATAAGGAGACGGAAACGATGAAACGATGGACATACGGACTGCTCATATTGGTCATGGCCCTGGTGCTGGCCGCATGCGGCACCGGTGAGTCGGTCGACATCGGCGCCGAGTCGACGGTGGCCGGCGACGACACGGCCACCACATCCGGCGGCGCCGACACCACCACGGCCGGTGACACCACCGAAGCCGGTACGGATACCACCGGGGCCACCGAGACCACCGAGGGAGACACCCCGGCCACGACGGCTCCCGGTGGCGGCGGCGGTGAGCTGATAGCCGCCCAGGGATCGGAGCCCGACCGCTTCGACCCCCATCTCACCTCCGCGTATGCCAGCTTCCAGGTACTCGAGAACGTCTACGACACACTGGTCCAGCCCGGGGCCGATCTCTCGATGCAACCGGCGCTAGCCGAGGAATGGGAGGTCTCCGAGGATCAGCTCACCTGGACCTTCACCCTGCGCGAGGGCGTCACCTTCCATAACGGGCGCGACCTCATCGCCAACGACGTCGTCTACTCCTATGAACGGATCATGGACGAGGAGACGGCCGCCGCCAACGCCTATCGATTCGCATCGGTGGAATCGGTCACCGCCCCCGACGACAGAACGGTGGCCGTCACCCTCAACCGCCCGACGCCGAACCTCCTGGTGAACATCGGGGGCTTCAAGGGGATGGCGATCATTCCCCGCGAGATCGTCGAGGACGGCAGCATCGACAACCAGCCGGTGGGGACGGGACCGTTCAGGTTTGTCTCCCGCTCCCCCGATCAGGGGATCGTGCTCGAGGCCAACCCCGACTACTGGGGCGACGGCCCCAACCTCGACGGGATCAGGTTCGTCCAGATGCCCGATGCCAACGCCAAGCTGACCGCACTACGCACCGGTGAGGTCCACTGGATCGACACCGTCCCACCCCAGGAGCTGGAGACCCTCTCGTCGGAGGAAGGCATCACCGTCGAGCAGGTCGCCGGGAGCGACTACCACTACTTCGCCCTCAACCAGAACCGGGAGCCCTTCGGCAACGTCGATGTGCGCCGGGCCATCGCCATGGCGATCGATCGTGACGATATCACCGAGGCTGCCCAGTTCGGTGCCGCCACCGCCAACCAGACGGCCATCCCGGCGTCGAACGAGACGTGGTATCACGAGTACGCCCCGTTCGAGCCCTCCAACCTCGAGGAGGCCGAGTCGCTCCTCGACGCTGCAGGGGTTAGCGATCTCACCATGGAGATGATGGTGACCAGCGAGTTCCCCGAGACTGTCACCCAGGCCCAGGTGATCGCGTCACAGCTCTCCCAGATAGGGATCACCGTCGAGATCTCCGATGTCGATTTCGCCACATGGCTCGCCCGTCAGGGTGACGCTGACTTCGACGCCTTCATGCTGAGCTGGGTGGGCAACATCGACCCCGACGACTTCTACTACGCCCAGCACCACAGCGAGGGAGGCTTCAACTTCCAGGGCTACTCCAACCCGGAGGTCGACCAGCTCCTCGATGACGCCCGGGTCGAGACCGACGAGGCGGCCCGCAAGACACTCTACGACCGGGCGGCGGAGATGATCGTCGATGAGGCCTCATACATCTTCCTCTACAACCCCAACAACACCGGGGCGTGGAGTAGTGATGTGAGCGGTTACAACGTGCGTGGCGACAACGCCGTCCGCTTCGTCGAAACATCGTTGGGAGGCTGACGATTACGGGGGTGGGGGAGCGAACTCCGCTCCCCCACCCCCGCACCCCGGAGGATCGAGACCATGATCGCATTCATAGTGAGACGGACGCTGCAGATGCTTCTCGCCCTCTTCGGGGTGAGCATCGTGGTGTTCGCCCTGATCCAGATGGTCGACGGCGACCCGATCCGGATCGCCCTGGGGACCCGGTTCGACCCCGAACTCTATCAGAGGCTCCTGGAGCGCTCCGGTCTCGACCGACCCCTCCTCGAGCAGTACTTCACCTGGTTGGGGAGCGCCGTCACCGGTGACCTCGGGGTCAGCTTCCGCACCGGCCAGCCCGTGACCGAGATGGTGTTGGAGCGTCTCCCCGCCACCATCCAGCTCGCCCTCGTCGCCCTGTTGATCGCCCTCATCGTGGCCATCCCCGCCGGGATCATCTCGGCGGTCCGGTCGGGGAGGCCCGTCGACTATGGCGTTACCGCCCTCTCCCAGGTGGGGGTCTCCATGCCCGACTTCTGGGCGGGGGTGATGTACATCCTGGTGTTCAGTCTCACCTTGAGCTGGCTCCCCTCGGCGGGCTATGTCGGTCTCTTCGACGATCCGGTGGCGTGGGTGAAACATATACTCCTCCCCGCCCTCACGGTCGGGTTGATCAGTGGCTCGATCATCACCCGTTTCGTCCGCTCCTCGGTGGTGGAGGCGGCCAACCAGGACTACGTGCGCACGGCAAAGGCCAAGGGTCTCGGCGAGTGGGGCATCATCCGCGACCACGTTCTCCCCAATGCGTGGATCTCCATCGTCACCGTCGTCGGTCTCCAGCTCGGATTCCTCCTCGGTGGTGTCGTCGTCGTGGAGACGGTGTTCGCCTGGCCCGGGTTGGGTCGTCTCGCCCTGACCGCGGTGGAGAGCCGCGACTTCACCGTCCTCCAGGGAGCGGTGCTCTACATCGCCGCCATGTTCCTCGTGGTGAACCTGGTGGTGGACATCGTCTACGCCCGGCTCGACCCGAGGGTGAGGATCGGATGACCGACACCCCCCGATCCCAGGCCGCCGCCGAGATCGAGCTCGAGCGTCTCCCCGAGAAGCCGGCGTCACGGAGTCGCGAGATCCTCTCCGCCTTGCTCGCCAACAAGTTGGCCGTTGCCGGACTCGTAGTCCTGGCGGCAGTGCTCCTCGTCGGGGTCTTCTACCCGATGATCGTCACCCCCGCCGAGACCAACCAGGTCGACGTGGCCAGCCGCTTCCTGCCGCCATCGCTCGACCACCCGTTCGGGACCGACGAGTTGGGTCGTGACATCGTGGAACGGGTCCTCGTGGCCTCCCGTGTCTCCCTCCAGGTGGGGTTCGTCGCCGTCGGGATCGCCGTGGTGTTCGGGGTTCCCATCGGGCTCATCGCCGGCTACTACCGGGGGGCGATCGACTCGGTGCTGATGCGGCTGATGGACATCCTCTTCAGCTTCCCCGCCATCCTCCTGGCCATCGCCATCGTCGCCACCCTGGGGCCCAGCATCACCAACGCCATGATCGCGATCGGCGTCGTCTATACCCCCATCTTCGCCCGGATTACCCGGGGCTCGGTCCTGGTCGTGTCCGAGGAGGTGTACGTGCGTGCCGCCCGATCGCTGGGGTCGGGCGACGGTCGTATCCTGTTCCGTCACGTCCTCCCCAACGTGCTCCCCCCGGTCATCGTCCAGACCAGTCTCTCGCTGGCGTTCGCCATCCTCGCCGAGGCGGCGTTGTCTTTCCTCGGTCTCGGGGTGGCCCCACCCGACCCGGCGTGGGGTCGGATGCTCTTCGACGGGCGGAACTTCTTCGGTCAGGCCTGGTGGATGGGCTTCTTCCCCGGTCTCGCCATCCTGATCACGGTTATGGCCTTCAACTTCGTCGGTGACGGTCTTCGCGACGCCCTCGATCCCAAGCAGAAGTCGGTCATCGAGTCACGGGGACAGTCGACATGAGCGCCTCCGAAACCCGAACTTCAGCCGATTTTGTACCTACAGGTACAGCCGAACCTCAGGTACGCGGTATGGGAGACCCGGTGCTGTCGGTTCGGGATCTCGAGGTGCGGTTCGGGACGAAACGGGGGGTGGCCGAGGTTGTCAACGGGATCTCCTACGACCTCTATCCCGGGGAGACACTCGCCATCGTCGGCGAATCGGGATCGGGGAAGTCGGTGGGGGTGTTGTCGCTGATGAAACTGGTGCCGGAGC